>JABTUF010000003.1:356559-713119 GCA_015075645.1 Burkholderiales bacterium
CAACTACACGATCAACCTGAACCAGCTCGCGCGGAACGGCAAGCTCGATCCGCTGATCGGCCGCGCGAACGAGCTGGAGCGCGTCGTGCAGGTGCTGTGCCGCCGGCGCAAGAACAATCCGCTGCTGGTCGGCGAGGCCGGCGTGGGCAAGACCGCGATCGCGGAAGGGCTCGCACGGCGCATCAACGAGGGCGAGGTGCCCGAGCTCCTGCTCGAGCACCAGGTCTACGCGCTCGACATGGGCGCGCTCCTCGCGGGCACCAAGTATCGGGGCGACTTCGAGCAGCGCCTGAAGGCGGTGCTGAAGCAGCTCGTCGACAACCCGAAGTCGATCCTGTTCATCGACGAGATCCACACGATCATCGGCGCCGGCGCGGCGTCCGGCGGGACGCTCGACGCGTCGAACCTGCTGAAGCCCGCGCTGTCGCAGGGCACGCTCAAGTGCATCGGCGCGACGACCTACACCGAGTTTCGCCAGATCTTCGAGAAGGATCACGCGCTGTCGCGCCGTTTCCAGAAGATCGACGTGCCCGAGCCGACGGTCGCCGAGACGATCGAGATCCTGAAGGGGCTGAAGAGCCGCTTCGAGCAGCACCACGGCGTCAAGTACTCGCCGGCGGCGATCACCAGCGCCGCCGAGCTGGCCGCGCGCTACATCAACGACCGCCACCTGCCGGACAAGGCGATCGACGTGATCGACGAGGCGGGCGCGGCGCAGAAGATCCTGCCGAAGTCGAAGCAGAAGAAGGTGATCGGCAAGGGCGAGGTCGAGGACATCGTCGCGAAGATCGCCCGCATCCCGGCGAAGAACGTCTCGTCGGACGACCGCAACGCGCTCCGCACGCTCGACCGCGACCTGAAGAACGTCGTGTTCGGCCAGGACCAGGCGATCGACGCGCTCGTCGCCGCGATCCGCATGGCGCGGTCGGGCCTGGGACACCCCGCCAAGCCGATCGGCAACTTCCTGTTCTCCGGGCCGACCGGGGTCGGCAAGACCGAGGTCGCGAAGCAGCTCGCCTACTGCCTCGGCGTCGAGCTGATCCGCTTCGACATGTCCGAGTACATGGAACGCCACGCGGTGTCGCGCCTCATCGGCGCGCCGCCGGGCTACGTCGGCTTCGACCAGGGCGGCCAGCTCACCGAGGCGATCACCAAGCACCCGTACAGCGTGCTGCTGCTGGACGAGATCGAGAAGGCGCACCCGGACATCTACAGCGTGCTCCTGCAGGTGATGGACCACGGCACGCTGACCGACAACAACGGGCGCAAGGCGGACTTCCGCAACGTCACGATCATCATGACGACGAACGCGGGCGCCGCGGAACTCGCGAAGGGCACGATCGGCTTCACCAACGCGATCGAGGCCGGCGACGAGATGGCCGAGATCAAGCGCCTCTTCACGCCGGAGTTCCGCAACCGGCTCGACGCGACGATCTCGTTCCGCTCGCTCGACCCGGAGGTGATCCTGCGCGTCGTCGACAAGTTCCTGCTCGAACTCGAGCAGCAGCTCGTCGAGAAGAAGGTCGAGCCGACGTTCACCGCGCCGCTCAAGGCGTACCTCGCGAAGAAGGGCTTCGACCCGAAGATGGGCGCGCGCCCGATGGCGCGCCTGATCCAGGACCTGATCCGCAAGGCGCTCGCCGACGAACTCCTGTTCGGCCGGCTCGCGAGCGGCGGCAAGGTCACGGTCGACCTCGACGAGCACGACAAGGTGAAGCTCGTGTTCGAGGAGGTCGCGCAGGCGCCCACGCCGGAGGCGGAGCCGGCCTGAGGTCGAGGGCAGTTCGGGGAACGCGCGGCGCCCGGCGACCGCGGGTCCCGGAGGCATCGGTCCGCGGGCGTTGTCCCGACAGGCGATGTCACCGTCGTGCGGGAATGTCCCGGACGAGAGCCTCACGGTCGACGGCCTGCAGGAACCTCCGAAAATCGGACTGCGACATGCTTACGGTCGCCGTGCTGGCCATCGGGTGCATCAGCAGGCGGGGCGCCTGCGCGACGGAGCGGTCCAGAACGAGCGTGAATTTCGCCGGAGGCCCGTCGGCGACGAGCGCCAGGGGGCTCAGCGCCCCGGGACGAACGCCGAGCAGATCAGGCAGCTCGTGGTGCGGGCACAGCGACAGTCGCCCGGCGCCGAGTTCGCGCCCCAGACCGGCGAGGTCGACCGCCTTGTCCGGCACAGCGACGACCAGGAACTTCCGGTTCGCCGCCTTGCCTCGCACCGCCAGGCTCTTGCACCGCAATCCCTCCAGCGACAGCGCGAGCTGCGCCGAATCGGCCATCGTGGCCACCGGAGCGTGCTCCGCAGAGAGGTAGGCGATTCCGCGCGCGTCGAGAAAACGCAGCAGACGATCTTGGTTCCAGTCGGACACGACGGCGGCGCTACAGGACGTGGCTCAGGAACTCCCGCGTGCGCGGGTCCTGCGGGTTGTCGAAGAACGTCGCCGGGTCGCCGTGCTCGACGATGACGCCGCGATCGGTGAAGTGCACGTGATGCGCGACCTCGCGCGCGAAACGCATTTCGTGCGTCACGAGGATGCTGGTCATGCCCTCGTCGACCAGTTCGCGGATCGTGGCGAGCACTTCCTTCACCGTCTCCGGATCCAGCGCGGCGGTCACCTCGTCGAACAGCATGATGCTGGGCCGCATGGCCAGCGCCCGCGCAATCGCCACGCGTTGCTGCTGGCCGCCCGAGAGTTGGCCCGGGAAGGCGTTCTCCTTGCCCTTGAGCCGGACCTTGCCGAGGAGCTGGTGGGCGCGCTCCTCGACTTCGGAGCGGTCCTGACGCAAGACCTCGACCGGCGCGAGCATGAGGTTCTGCAGCACCGTGAGGTGCGGAAAGAGGTTGTACTGCTGGAACACCATCGACACGTCCTTGCGGAGCGCGATGCGCTCGGCATCGGTCGAGAGTTCGTGCACGGCGTGCCCCGCCGCGAACACTTCGCCCTTGTCGACGCGGACCAGTCCGTTGATGCAGCGCAGGAGCGTGGACTTCCCCGACCCCGACGGGCCGATGAGAGCAACGGCCTCTCCCCGGCGCACCTGCAGGGAGACATCGTGCAGCACGCGATTGGCACCGAAGGATTTCTCGACGTGGCGGATGTCGATGACGGGAGTGGCGTCGTTCATGGCACCTTTCCGGGCGACGATCATGCGACGGCGTAGCGTGCTTCGAGGCGCCGCGTCCAGCGCGCGATCGGCGCGCAGTAGACGAAGAAGAGCAGGAGCACCAGGCCGTAGACGGGCATCAGCAGTGCCGGGCTCCCTTCGGCGGCGAGAACGGACCGGGCGACCGTGACGCTGTCCTCCACGCCGACGATCGAGACGAGTGGCGTGGCCATCATCAGCACGGCGTACACGTTCATCCACGGCGGGAGCATGCGCTTGATCGCCTGGGGAAAGATCACCAGGCGCAGCGTCTGCATCCGGCCGAGCGCCATCGCATCCGCGGCCTCCCACTGCCCCGAGGGGATCGACTGGATGCCACCGCGCACGACCTCGGCCACATTTCCCATGACGGGGAGCGCGAGGCCGACGATGCCCTTGGCCCACGCGGGAAAGGGAATGGACATGCCGAACACCGAGAAGTGGTAGGGCAGCAGCAACACGCAGAAGAAGAGCAGGACGAGCCACGGCGCGTTGCGGAAGAACTGCGTGATCCATTGGCAGCTCACGCGCACCCAGCGGCGGGTGGCGATCTGACCGACGCCGACCAGCGCGCCGAGCAGGGTGCCGATGGCCATCGACGCCACGCTGATGCCGAGATCGACGGCGAAACCCTGCAGGAGCAGCGGCAGCCATTTCACGAGCGCGAGCACGCTCCCGGGATCGCCCTCGGCTGCGAGCGCCGGCGTGGCCGCCACGACGAGGCCGATGCCCGCGAGGCAGCCCGGTGGTCGGTGGCGCAGGCTCATCAGCGCCCCCATCCCGGAACGGCGACGGCGCGCTCGACCCGTCCCATGGCCCACGAGAACAGTCCGATCACCAGCATGTAGAACGCCAGGAGGATGACCATCATCTCGAAGGTATTGAGGTTCTCCGACCAGATCTGCGACGACGCGTACAGCAGTTCGGGCACGGCGATCGCATAGGCGTTCGTCGTCGTCTTGATCAGGTTGATGAGGTTGTTGTTGAGGCTCGGCAGGCTGATCCTGAGCGCGAGCGGCAGGACGATCCGGCGAAAAGCCTGGCCGCGATTGAGGCCGAGCGCCTCGGCCGCCTCCAGCGTCGTCGCCGGCACCGCCTCGATGCCGGCTCGGAAGATCTCGACGTTGAACGCGCCCGCGTAGAGCGTAAGCGCGACGATGGCCCAGCTGACGTTGCTCAGCACCGGTTGCGCGCTTCCGAATGCGCCGCTCAGGGTCGGACCGAGCGCGAAGTAGAAGAAGTAGAGCTGGACCAGCGGCGGCGTGTTGCGAAACACCTGCACGTAGAGATCGGTCAGCCGCGCGCCGAAGCGGACCTTCCTGAACTGGAGATACGCGCCCAGCGCACCGGCCAGCAGGCAGCCGACGATCGAGCCGACGGAGAGCAGGGCCGTGTACGCGATGCCCTGGAGGAACAGCGTCCGGTCGTAGGCGTCGAAGAGGATCGTCAGGCTGAAGCCCGAGCTCGCGGCCAGGGAACGCAGGAACTCGGGGAGAGCGTTCATGCCGCGAGCGGCTCCGGAGCGGCGAGCTCGGCGATCCGCCGCGTGTGCGCGATGCCGGCCGGTGACCGCAACAGGGAGGCGAGCATCGTGGCGCGCGTCTCGTCGACGCCGCCGAAGCGGGCGCAATCGAGGAACTTCGCAGAAACCTGCTCGTGCGTGAGCGGCCGCGTGGGCATGCCCGTCGCGGCCAGCACGATCTTCGACACCTTGTTGCCGTCGCGCAGGTGGATCGTCACGGCGGACGCCTCGGGGGCGTCGCGGCGATCGCCGGGCGCGACCAGGGCCGGGTCTTCGCGCAGGGCAACGCGAGCCATCAACCGGGTGATGGCCGGCGATCGCAGCACGTCGTCACGAAGCTGCGCGAGGCCGACCTCGCCGAACACGAGGGCGCAGGCGATCGCGAACGGCATGCTGAACTGCGCCTGCGGGATCGTTGCCGGTCCGCGGTAGGTGAGGCAGCTCGTGACCAGCGGCGTCCCGCGGCACTCGACCGATGCGACATCGTCGGCCGCGATCGAATGCGTCGCGCGCAACGCGAGGGTCGCCTCGATGGCGGCCTGTGCGGCCGAGCAGAGCGGATGGCGCTTGATCGCGACGCCGGGGTCGGTCAGTCCCCATTGATCGCCGAGACGGGTCAGGCGATCGCCGCTCCAGATTCCGGCATTGTGCACGTCGGCGAAGCCGAAATGGCCCTCGAGTGTTCCGGGCGTTCCGGTGATCCCGGCGCGTGCCGCTTGCGCGGCCTCGTAGCCGAGGCGCGCGGCGACCCCGTTCAGATAGGGCTTCGCCGTGCTGCCGTGGGAAACGCGAAGTCCGAGCGGCATGTTCGCGGCCAGTCGAAGGGCATTCGCCGTCTCGAAGGCTCTCAGCCCGAGCGCCCGGGCCGCGCCGCACGACGCGCCGAGAATGCCCAGCGTCGTCGTGCACCAATGGCCGCCTTGGTACAGGTGGTCGGTGACGGTCTCGCCCATGGCGTACAGAACCTCGACCCCGGCAACGAAGGCTTCGAGCAAGAGCCGGCCGTCGCCGTCGCGGTGGTCGCAGGCGGCCATTACCGCCGGAAGGACCCCTGCGGTTCCATGGACGATGCCGGCGTAGCTCGTGTCGTCGTAGTCGAGCGCGTGAATCGCGACGCCGCCGAGGAAGGCGGATTCCGCGGCACCGAGCGGAATCCCGGTCAACGACGAAGAACGCGCATAGACGTCGGTCGCGCGGCCGGCCATCCAGACGCCGACACCGTCGATCAGGCAGGTTTCCGCCGCGCTCCGCACCGCGGGCGGAATGCCCGCCAGATCGAGCGTCGCGACCCAGTGCGCGATGCGGTCTTCCGCGTCCATGGCCGCAGCCGCTCGCCGCGCCGTCCCGTCAGGAGGACTTGCCCGGACTTGCTTTCATGTCCTTCAGGAAGTCGCTCGGCTTCAGCCCCCACTTCTTCTCCGCGGCGATCAGAAACCCGCTGCTGTGCCAGTCGATCACGACCTTGCGGATGAAATCGCCCCACGGGCCCTTCAGTTCGTCGAGGGGTACGGCCAACGCCCAGGGCTGGTAGTCCTCGACCGGCAACGGAGCGTCGTAGTCGGCCCACTTCGGATCTCCGCTCAGGAGGATCGACTCGATCAGCGTGCTGTCCTGGACGAAGCCTTCGCACGCACCGGTCAGGAGCGCGTTGAGCGCCTCGGTGCTTCCCGGGAAGGCCACGATGTTGGCGCCGTACTTCGTCGCCACCGGCCGGTTGTAATAGGCCCCCTGGGTGCCGCAGATCGCGCGGCCGCGGACGTCTTCCCAACGCTTGATGCCGGAGTTCTTGCGGGTCAGCAGCGACGTCCCGCCGGCGTAGTAGAACGGCTCGATCACTCCGACGACCTTCCTGCGCTGGTCGTTCACCGACATGGTCGCGATGATCAGGTCGATGCGGCCCTGCTGGAGGAACTCGATGCGATTGGCCGTCTGCACCGGCACGAGCTCCAGCTTCACGTTCAGGCGGCGCGCGATGTCCGCGGCGAGGTCGGCCTCGAGGCCGACGGCGCGCCCGCTGGGATCCAGGTGGCCGAACGGCTTGTAGTCGGTCTTGACGCCCACGCGGACGACGCCTTCCTTCTTGATGCGGTCGAGCGCCGGGCTTTGCGCCCACGCCACCGCGGTCGAGATCAGGCCGAACAGGACCAGCACACCGGCGACGAACTTCTTCATGTCTCCTCCTCGGTCAGGTTGCCACCGTTAGCGAAACGAATCAGAACCGTGTTTCCGTCGAAGCGCGCACTTGCCGTCGGGCTTCCGCCGCGTCGAGGATGCCGCGCCCGTCGAGCTCGTCGCACAGCGAGCGGCCCGCGGCGTGCGCCTCGCGCACGATCGCGCTGACCGCCGAATAGCCGAGGCGCGGAACGAGTGCCGTGGCGATCGCCGTCGACGCCATCAGGTTGCGCTCGTTGGCCGCCGCATCGGCTCGGATCCCGTCGATGCAGCGCTCGTGGAACAGGCGCACGCCGTTGCGCAGCAAGCGGATCGAGTCGAACAGGCGATCGGCCACCACCGGCTCGAAGTGATTGATCTCGAGCTGGCCTGCCAGGTTGGCCTGCGCGATGCAGGTGTCGTTGCCCGCGACCGCGAAGCCGATCTGCACGATCGACATCGGCAGCACCGGATTGATCTTGCCCGGCATGATCGACGACCCGGCCTGGACGGCGGGAAGCTCGATCTCGGCGATGCCGCCGCGGGGCCCGGACGACAGCACGATGAGGTCCGACGCGACTTTCGCGAGCGAGGTGGCGCAGGTGCGCAACTCCGCGGAGACGCGGCAGAACACGTCGAGGTTCTGCATCGCGTCGAAGGCGTCCTGCGGCGGAGACCAGGACGTACCGGTGATCGATGCCAGATGGCGAAGCACGCAGGTTCGATATCCCGCGGGCGACCCGAAACCCGTGCCGATCGCGGTGCCGCCGAGCGGCAGGGCGAGCAGTTGCTCGCGCACGCGGGCGAGCGAGTCCGCGAGGCGCGCCGCGAGCGCCGCGTAACCGCCGAACGCCTGACCGAGCGTCATCGGCTGGGCGTCCTGCAGGCAGGTCCGACCCAGGTGCAGGATCGTCGCGAAGGCGGCGGCCTTGGCGGACAGGCTGCCGGCGAGCGCGGAGACCTCGTCGATGAGCGGCCCCAGCATCGCGTGCGCGGCGATCTTCATCGCCGCGGGATACACGTCGTTGGTGGATTGCGAACGATTGACGTGATCGTTCGGGTGCACCTGCGAGTAGCGCCCCGGTTCGCCGCCGAGCCGTTGCTCGGCGCGATTGGCGATGACCTCGTTGACGTTCATGTTGGTCGAGGTGCCGCCCGAGCCTTCCAGCAGATCGACCACCATGTGCTCGTGCAGCTTGCCGTCGACGATTTCCGCGCACGCATCGGCGATGGCGTCCGCCTGAACGGGCGTGATCGCGCCGAGTTCGGCGTTGGCCCGGGCGGCGGCCCACTTGCACTGGGCGAAGGCCTTGACGAACTCCGGTTCGTCGGAGAGACGGCGCCCGGACACGGCGAAGTTGCGCAGGGCGCGCGACGTATTCACCCCGTACAGAAGATGCGCGGCGATCGGCACCGTCCCGAGATGGTCCGATTCAGTGCGCGCGTTCCCCGGGGGGGCGTTGTCAGGACTCATCGTCTTTCCACGTCTGCAGTTGCACGAGCGGGGCCAGCGGAACCTCGAACCGTCGCAGCCCGGTCTCGATCTCGCTCCCGAGGACTTCCCGCACGACGGCGAACGTCCGTCGCACGAGTTCCTCGTACTCACCCTTGCGCGCCACCAGGTACATCCGTCTCGACGCCGCGAGGGCGGGGACGATTGCCGGAGCGACCGCGCGGGAGAAGCGCGCCGCCTGCAGCAGGCACAGCGGCGTCGTCACGCCCCAGCCGACGCCGCCGGCGACCATGGCGGTCATCGTGTCCGCCGTGTCGACTTCGAGGCGGCGTGGGAGATTGAGACGATGGCGTCTCAGCGTGCGGTCGATCTGGAGGCCGAGGTGCGATTGCGCATTGAACCGGACGATCGGCAATTGCCGCGACAGGGTCGCGAGGTCGGCGATCGACGCGATCCGGCCGCGCCAGGTTTTCGGCGTGATGACGAGGAACTGCTCGGAGAGCAGGCAGTGGCCGACGATGCCGTCGACGTCTTCGAGGGGATCGGTCGAGACGACGAGGTCCAGTTCCCGCCGCACGAGGGCTTCTCCCAGGCCCGGCGTGAGGCCGGTGCGCACGGAGAGTTGCGCGACGTCGCCCAACAGGCGCTGCACGACACGCGCCCCGCAGGTCGCCGCGAACGAGTCGACCAGTCCGAGGTTGACGTCCGGCTTGATCCACCGGCTCGCATCCACGACCACGCTGCGCAGGCGCGTCGCTTCCTCGAACAGGACGTCGCCGCGGTTGCGCAGGGCGAGGCCGGCGGGTGTCAGCGTCAGCGGACGGGCGCTGCGATTGATCAGCACGGCGCCGAGGTCGTCCTCCATGGCGCGAATCGTCTGCGACACCGCCGACTGCGAAATGCCGAGGCGCTTGGCGGCGCGCGACATGTTGCAGTCACGGGCGGTGGCGAGGAAGACTTCCAGCGAGTGCATGTCGATCAGGTGCGATTTGCGCATGGCAGGCGAAGGAGATCGTAGGCAGTGGTAGAAGATATGTAAATGACGATTGCCACTACATTAGCAAACCTAATACTGAAGATTACCCAGGCCGCGAACCGCGCGAGCCGGCGCCGCGACCACCGGTCGTCGCGGGGGACGGATCCGGCGGCGCCGGATGAAATGCGCGGGTCTCAGCGGCGTGACCGCCGCGGCCGATCGTTGGTGTGCGCCGCGCGATCCGACCGTCGGGGCGACGTGCGAGATGCGGGAAACCGACGGGGCGGGGCGCCGACGAGAAACGCTCGCCGCGCGATCGAGGTCCCGGACTTCAGGCGTTCAATCCGCGAACGTCACCAGTTCGGGATCGTCCGCGCGTTCGACCAGCATGCGTCGGACCCACTCCTGCCATGCGAGGGCGAACGCGCGCCGCGCGCCGGCATCCGCGGATTCGGCCAGCGCCGACTGCATCAGCGCGCGCAAGCCGGCGGGGCGCTCGACGACCTCGGGGTGGCAGGCGACCTCGACGAAGGCGCCGGTGTCGATGCGCGTGAAGCGCAGGTCGCCGGTGATCTTCGCGCCGTAGGAAATCAGGTTGCGCCGCGAGTGTCGGCCGGCGAGTCCCTTGAAGCCGCCGTCGCCCGCGGCGCCGGTGACGAGACCGACCACTGCGCCGATCACGCCGGCGACGCCCTCGTCGTGCATCTGTCGCACCTCGACGCGCACCTCGCCGCGACGCGGCAGCGCGTCGCCGTAGAGCCGCGCGAGCGCCTTCGCCGTCATCAGCCAGGCCCCGGCGACGGTCGGGCACGAATGCCCGGCGAGCTTCACGGCGTCGACGTAGGCGTACTCGATCACGCCGCCTTCCGCGGCGCCGAGCGTTTCGGCGAGCGGATCGTGCGTGACGATCGGCGGGACCGCCTGGAAGAATGCCGGGACCTGCATGGGCCTGCTCCGGGTCGAAGCGGCGGGGTCGTGGCATCCCCGCGGAACCGCCATGGTGACCCGGACCGCGCGTCGGGACCACGACCTCCATCAAGGTCGGGAGGAACCGCCGGGCCGGCGGCCCGACCGGAGTCAGGGCGCGCGGCCATCAGGCTCCGCGCGCCCTTGACCGGTCTACGCAATTACATCAATGCATCGGCCCAGATGTTCTGCGCCCACGCGAAGGCGAAGCGGCCCTCGAGTTCGCTCATCGCGGGCGACAGTCCCCCCGAGCCGGGCACCGGCAGGATCGACTTCTTCGCGGCGTCGTACTGGTGCACCGACGCGACGTGCACCACCTCCTTGTCGGTGATGAAGCTGTAGCAGGTGTTGGTCAGCACGGGCGCCGGGTTGACCGGTTTCCCCGCGAGCAGGCTGAGGATCGCGGAGGCGGCCACCTTGGCGTGGTTGTTCGCCATGTGTCCGGACTTCGGCATCCCGGACGCGCTCTGGGTCGAGTCGCCCAGCACGTGAATGCCCTTGCCGCGGATCGACTCGAACGTCAGGAAGTCCACCTCGCACCAGCGGTCGTTCGCGGTCACGACGCCCGCGGTGCGCGCGATCGCGCCGGCGCGTTGCGGCGGTACGACGTTGATCACGTTCGCGCGCACGTCGTTCCCGAACTCGAACTTGAGCGTGCGGGTGGCGAGGTCGACGTCGGCGAGCGCGTGGTTCGGCCGATACTCGACGATGCCCTTGTACTCCTCGTTCCAGGCCTTCGTGAAGAGTCCCTTCTTCGACGTGACGTCGGGGTTGGCGTCGAGGATGAGGACCTTCGAGCGCGGCTTCTGGCGCTTGAAGTACCACGCGACCTGGCAGGCGCGCTCGTAGGGTCCGGGCGGGCAGCGGTAGGGCGCGAGCGGGATCGAGAGCGCGTAGACGCCGCCGTCCGGCATCGCCTCGAGCTGACGGCGCAGCAGCACGGTCTGCGGGCCCGCCTGCCACGCGTGCGGCGCGATCTCGACCGCGCGCGAGGGGTCGGCGCGGTACGACGGGATCGCGCCGAACATGAACTCGATGCCCGGCGACAGGACGAGGCGGTCGTACGTGAACGACTTTCCGCCCGCGGTCGTCACGACGCGACGATCGGCGTCGATGCCGGTCGCGGTGTCGCGCACGAAGTTCACGCCCCAGCGGGACGCCAGCGCGTCGTAGGGGGTCGTCACGTCGGCGATGGTCTTGCTGCCGCCGATCACGAGGTTCGACATCGGACAGGAGACGAAGGCTTCGCGCGGCTCGATCAGCGTCACCTCGACGCTGCCGCCGCTCCACATGCGCAGGTACTTCGCCGCGGTCGCGCCGCCGTAGCCGCCGCCCACGACCACGACCTTGCCGCGGGCGCCGCCGCCCGGCGTGGTCGCGCAGCCCGGGAGGACACTCACGCCCGCCGCCGCCGCGGCCGCCTGCAGGAACTCGCGTCTGTGCATCGTCATGGCTGTCTCCTCACTTCGCCGGTTGCGCGGCGAACCAGCCCGCCATCGCGTCGATCTGCGCGTCGGTGAATCCCTTCGCGAGTTGCGGCATCACGGTGCCGGGGCGTGTGCCGGCCTTGAATCCGCGCATCTTGCTCGCCGTGTCGTCCTTCGACCTGCCCGCGAGCGAGTCGGTGCCGCCGCGGCTCACGCCGTTCGTGCCGTGGCAGTTTGCGCACGTCGCGGCAACGTCGCGCGCCTGCGTCGCGTCGGGTGTCTGCGCGAGGGCGGTCGTCGCCGCGAGGGCGAAGACCGGAATCGCCAAGATCGCCTGCATAATCGTTTCCTCCGAAGTGAGCCCGGACGCATGTCGCCGGCCGTCGTGCGGCACGCAGGGCATCGATAGGATAGCCTTTTAAGTTTCATGGGTATACACGCCGGACGGAAGACGTGGATCTCCGGAAGGGAGTCGCTGGTCGCGGCTCGTCCGGTGGCGACGGGAACGGTGCACGATCGCCGCAGGGCGGCGGGCGGATGGCCATGAGCCGGGCCGCCGGCCAGGTGCGCCGCGAAGCGGCGCTCACGTTCCTCGGGGCCGCCGGCGAAGTCACCGGCAGCGCGTTCCTGGTCGAAACTCCGCAGGCGCGCTTCCTCGTCGACTGCGGCATGTTCCAGGGGCGCGACAGCGGCGAGAAGAACGCGGCCGCGCTCGTCGTCGATGTCTCTGCGATCGACTTCGTCGTCCTGACGCACGCGCACATCGACCACTCGGGGCTCCTGCCGCTGCTCGTCCGTCGCGGATTCCGCGGACCGATCCACGCGACGCCGGCTACCTGCGATCTCCTGGGGGTGATGCTGCCCGATGCCGCGCACATCCAGGAGTCGACCGCCGCGTGGCGCCGCGAGCATCCGCTCCGGGAGCCGGGGCCGAGGGCCGCGCGCCCCCCGCGACGGGCGCAGGATGCGGCCGACGACGAAGCCGAACCGCTGTATACGCAGGCCGACGCCCGGGACGCGCTCCGGCGTCTCGAGCAAGTGCCGTACAGGACGCGGCGCACGCTCGCGCCCGGCGTGGCGCTCGACTTCCGCGACGCCGGCCACATCCTGGGCTCCGCGATCGCGGTGCTCGATGTCGAACTCGGGACGCAGTCGCGCCGTCTGGTGTTCTCGGGCGACCTCGGCCAGAGCGACCGGCCGGTGCTGCCCGATCCCGAGCGGATCGAACGCGCCGACCTGGTCGTGGTCGAATCGACCTACGGCAATCGGCTGCACCGCTCGCTCGCATCGACCTTCGACGAGATCGCCGCGCTCCTCCATGCGACGCTGCCGCGCGGCAACGTCGTCGTGCCCGCGTTCGCGGTCGGGCGCACGCAGGAGATCCTCCACGTGTTCGCCCAACTCGCGCGCGCCGGGCGAGTCCCCCCGCTCACCGTCTTCGTCGACTCGCCGCTCGCGGCCGCCGCCACCGAGATCACCGCGCGGCACGTGGCGCTGCTCGACCGCGAGACGCGCGAACTCGCGGCGTGGCAGGCCGCGCACCCGGAGGCGATGCGCGTGGCGTTCACGGAGTCGGTCGAGGACTCGATGCGCATCAACACGATCCGTGCGGGCGCGGTGATCGTCTCGGCGAGCGGCATGGCGGACGCAGGGCGCATCCGACACCACCTGCGCCACGCCCTGCCGCGCGAGGAGTGCGCGGTCATGTTCACCGGCTTCCAGGCGCAGGGGACGCTCGGGCGTGCGCTCGTCGACGGCGCGAAGGAGGTGACGCTGTTCCGCGAACGCGTGCCGGTGCGTGCGTCGGTGCACACGATCGGCGGGCTGTCGGCGCACGCGGACCAGGCGGGGCTCCTCGCGTGGCTCGGGGGATTCCGGTCGCCGCCCGAGAGAACTTTCGTCGTGCACGGCGAGCACGAGGTCTCGCTCGCGTTCGCCGCGGCGATCGGTGAGCGACTCGGATGGACCGGTGTGGAGGTTCCGGTGCGCGGAGCACGGTTTCCGCTCGTCGGCCGGTGACGGTTCGGGCGAAAATGATTGCTGGATCGTGGAAATGGCGCGCATGGCGGCTGCCGATTTCGCAGTTGTGATAAATGCCTGAAAAACAATGGGGTAGCCGCACCCCAGGCCTCGAGTCACCCGATGAAACGCGCCGCAGCACGCGCGTTGCAGCACGCCGGTGCCTCTACGCAGGCCGAAGTTTTCCGCCTGATGGAAACGAGTTCTATACCATTGAAATACTGACGTTTTTTTGATACTGCGCCGCGCAAAATAATGCTTGCGCCGCAGGTCCGTCCTGCGTTAGCGTGAGAGCCAGTCACGAGCGGTTCCGCCGGCACATCGGCGAAACCGGCTAGCAGGGCCTGGTTCCAAGTCACCCCTCCCAAGCCCGCCGACGCCGAAGGGCGATCCCCGACGGCGCGTGGCGTGACCCGAGCGACGCCTGGGGCGTCGCCCGGAGTCACATCGGGGGGCGCGTCGGCCGTCAGTGGCCGTCGCGCACCACCGAATCGACGTCCGCCCGCGGGGCGGGCGAGGCCCGACGACACGATGGGAGATCGACGATGAACTACGACCTGGAAGCGGCAAGACTCAAGAAGGACTGGGCGGAGAACTCGCGCTGGAAGGGCATCCGGCGCGGCTACACGGCGGAGGACGTCGTGCGCCTGCGCGGTTCGCTGCACATCGAGCACACGCTCGCGCGGCGCGGCGCCGAGAAGCTGTGGAAGCTCATGCACGACGAACCCTACGTCAGCACGCTGGGCGCGCTCACCGGCAACCAGGCGATGCAGCAGGTGAAGGCGGGCCTCAAGGCGATCTACCTGTCGGGCTGGCAGGTCGCGGCCGACGCGAACGTCTCCGGCGAGATGTACCCGGACCAGTCGCTCTACCCGGTCAACTCGGTGCCCGGCGTGGTCAAGCGCATCAACAACGCGTTCATGCGCGCCGACCAGATCCAGCACGCGGAAGGCAAGGGGGACGTCGACTACTTCGCACCGATCGTCGCCGACGCCGAGGCCGGATTCGGCGGCGTGCTGAACGCCTTCGAGCTGATGAAGTCGATGATCGAGGCCGGCGCCGCGGGCGTCCACTTCGAAGACCAGTTGGCCTCGGTCAAGAAGTGCGGCCACATGGGCGGCAAGGTGCTGGTGCCGACGCGCGAGGCGGTCGAGAAACTGATCGCCGCGCGGCTCGCCGCCGACTGCCTCGGTGTGCCGACGATCCTGCTCGCGCGCACCGACGCGGAAGCGGCCGACCTCGTCACCACCGACGTCGACGAGAACGACCAGCCGTACCTCACCGGCGAGCGCACCGTCGAGGGCTTCTACCGCACGCGCAAGGGCCTCGACCAGGCGGTCTCGCGCGGATTGGCCTACGCGCCCTACGCCGATCTCATCTGGTGCGAGACCGGCAAGCCGGACCTCGAGTTCGCGAAGGCCTTCGCCGATGCGATCCACGCGAAGTTCCCCGGCAAGCTCCTCGCGTACAACTGCTCGCCGTCGTTCAACTGGAAGAAGAACCTCGACGACGCGACGATCGCCCGCTTCCAGCGCGAGCTGGGCGCGATGGGCTACAAGTTCCAGTTCATCACGCTGGCCGGGTTCCACAGCCTCAACTACTCGATGTTCAACCTCGCGCACGGCTACGCGCGCCGCGGCATGAGCGCGTTCGTCGAGATGCAGGAGGCCGAGTTCGCCGCGGCGGAGAAGGGCTTCACCGCGGTCAAGCACCAGCGAGAGGTCGGCACCGGCTACTTCGACGCGGTCACGACGACCGTGCAGGGCAGCCAGTCGTCCACCACCGCGCTCAAGCACTCGACCGAGGACGAGCAGTTCTTCGACGAGAAGAAGAAGGCGACGATGGCGGCGGACTAGCGCTGGCGCATCGGGTTCGATTCGAGCGAGGGCCGTGTCCGGGAGGGCGCGGCCCTTTGTCTTTCCCTCGTGCCCGCCGTGCGGGGTCTTGCCTGCGGCCGCACGTTGCCGCTAATCTCGGCACATCATGCCTGCCGACTGGTCTCGCGCGGAGGTCGAGGCGACCGTGGCCGACTATCTCGCCATGTTGTCGATGGATCTGGCGGGAGTCCCCTACAACAAGGCCGCCCACCGGCGGGCGTTGCTGCAACGATTGTCTGGGCGGAGCGAGTCATCGGTCGAATTCAAGCACTGCAACATCAGCGCGGTGCTGGTCGAGCTTGGATTTCCTTACCTCTCCGGCTACAAGCGGCGATCCAACTACCAGCAGTTGCTCTTCGACGTCGTCGCGGATCGGGTGGCCTCGAACTCCGAGTTGGCGACGATGGCTGCCGCGAGCGCCGATGCGCCCGCAGTCGTTCCAGAGGTGGACGACATCCTGTCGATCCTGGCGAAGCCGCCGTCGGGTCGCAACCGGGACCAACACGCCGCCGATTCCACGCGTGAACGCAGGCCGATTCACACCAACTACCTCGAACGCGAGGCGCACAATCGTTCCCTCGGCGCAGCGGGCGAACTCTTCGCGATCAACTACGAGCGGGCCCGATTGATCGGTGCCGGCAAGGAGAAGCTCGCCGACAGGATCGAGCATACGTCCCGCGAACGCGGCGACGGCGACGGCTACGACATCCGTTCGTTCGAGGAGTCGGGTATCGACCGCTTCATCGAAGTGAAGACGACGAAGTACGGTGCGGAAACACCGTTTTTCGTGTCCCGGAACGAGCGCGATGTGTCCGAGGTTCGCGCGGCGAACTACCACCTCTATCGATTGTTCGGGTTCCGGTCCGGTCCACGATTGTTCACGCTCCATGGGGCGCTGCGCTCCACCTGCCGGCTCACGGCGGCGAGTTTCATGGCGACGGTTCGTTGAGTTGAAGTCAGGACGACTATCGGTACGGACATCTGTCAGCGAGTCGAAGGCCCCTGCCCGCGCGAACGGCCCGCCGTGGTCTATCGCGGCGAGCATGGCAGGCGCGACCACAGGATCGTCCAGTCCCGTCGCGTGTCCATTTCTTTCGTCGACAATCCCCGGACCGCATGGGCCTACGCGCACCGGCCGAATGACCGAACGTGCGACGGAGCCGCGATGGAGCCGCGCGTCATCGAGGCGCGGCTCGTCATGGCGAATCCGTTCATCGACCAGAGCGACGATCCGTTCCTCGAATTGTCGAGGATGGCGGAGATACTGGGTCCAGCCGAGGCGCAGCGCATCGCGTTGCGGTTCGCCGATGACATCGTGCGCACCGACAACTGGGAGGAGCGCTTCGCGGGCCGTCATCGTTCGGTATCGGAGTTCCTCGCAGTCCATCCGTCCGGATGGGTCGAGTTGTACTTCCTCTCCTAACGGCTGCTCGACGACATCGGAGAGGTCGCCAGGTTGAAGGCCGTGGGATTCGACCGGGCGATCCACGCCGGGAGCGGAGTATCGGCCTTCGATGTCGAGTACGAGGTTCTTTCGGATGCGCAGATCCAGACCCTTCGGTGCGATGCCGGGTGAGCGGGGGCGAAACCGAATGGACGCGCAGTACGCGTCGAATCGACGGGCCATTCATGCAGGCTCACGCGGCCGCCCCCCGCAACGCCTCCCTCAACCGCACCACCCCCTCCAGCGCATCGCTGTCCCGCCGCGTGATCACCGACAGCCGATCGCGTCCCAGGTCGAGCGCGGCGCCCTTCAGCGCCGCCACCATGCCGCGCTTCGCGTAGTGCGCGACCGCGGCGTCGGGCGCGACCGCGAGAAGGCGCGTCGCGCCGACGAGGTGCAGCGTGGTGTGCAGGGCGGAGCACTCGACCGCGACGGGCGGGGCGGGCAAGCCGTTGCCGAGGAAGAGCCGCAGAAACGCGGCATGGGTGCGCGATTCGCGCGGCGGCACGATCCAGCGCCAGCGGGCGAGCTCGGCGACACCGACCGCGCGCCGCCGCGCGAGCGGGTGGCGCGCCGAGGCGACGACCTGCATGCGGCCGCTCCCGACCGCTTCGATGTGGAGGGGAACGGAGGGCAGCGCGTCGGCGAGCGACTCGTCGGTCCATCCGATCACGCAGTCGATCGTCCCTTCGCCGAGCAGCGCGAGCAGGTCGCGCGTGCGCCCCTCGCGGATCTCGAGCCTGCCGGGCACGCCCGAGCGTTCGAGCCGCGCCAGCATCGCGGGGACGAGGCTCACGCCGGCGACCTGGGCGCACCCGATGCGCACGAGCGGTTCGACCGATGCGCTTCGCGCGGCGTCGATCGCGCGGTCGACCGAGGCGAGCGCGATCGCGAGCCGCTCGAGCGCGTGCCGCCCGGCGGCGGTCAGGCGGCCGCCCCGCGGGTCGCGTTCGACGAGCTTCGCCGCGAAGACGGTCTCGAGTTCGCGCAGGAGCAGCGTCGCGGCGGGCTGGCTCACGCCCAGTCCGCGCGCGGCGGCGCCGATCGAGCCTTCGCGGCGGACGAGTTCGAGCAGCCGCAGGTGCCGCAGGCGCAGGCGATCGCTGCGGTGGGCGTGGGCGGCTTCGGGCGGCGGCGCGGATCGAGGCATAGGAAAAGGATATGGGTCATTCAGGTATCCATCATTGAACGACAAGTCCGCCGGATCCACAATGCCCCTCATGGACGACCGGGGCCGGACATGTCGGTAACGAAGCCGTACGCGCATCGCCGCGGCAGGGCGGGGGCCGCAGGAGGCGCGCGGCCGTGAAGCTCGAAGCGCCGGCGCCCGCCGCCGCCACCGCGCCGATCGCGATCCGCTCGGTCGAGCCGGTGGCGCTCGAGGTGCCGCTCGACCGGGCCGTGGCGAACCCGATCATGGCGTTCGCGAGCACCGTGGCGCTCCTCGTGCGCGTCGTCGACGACGACGGCGTCGAGGGCTGGGGCGAGGTCTGGTGCAACTTCCCCCGCTTCGGCCTGCGCCACCGCGCGCTCCTCGTCTCCGAGGTGTTCGCGCCGATGCTCGCCGGGCGCAGCTTCGGCTCGCCGGCGGACGCTTGGGCGGCGATGAACGCGTCGAGCCGGCTGCTGCGGTTGCAGTCGGGGGAGCACGGACCGATCGCCGCGGCGATCGCGGGCATCGACATCGCGCTCCACGACATCGCGGCGAAGCGCGCCGGGCTGCCGCTGTGGCGGATGCTCGGCGGCACCCGCGGCGAGGTGCAGGTGTACGCGAGCCTCGGGCGCGCCGATGACCTGTGGCCGACGATCGAGCGCGCGTTCGCGCAGGGCTTTCGCGCGCTGAAGCTGCGGTCGTCCGGATCGATCGCCGACCACCTCGCGGTCGTGGTGCCGGTACGCGCGCAGGTGGGCGAGGCGTGCGGCCTCATGCTCGACGTCAACGCGTCGTGGGACGCGGAGACGGCGATCGCGACGATCGGCGCGCTTCGCGACGTTCGGCTGACGTGGCTGGAGGAGCCGATCCCGGCCGACGCCCCCGCCGCGCTCTGGCGCAGGCTCGCGCAGGCCGCCCCGATGCCGCTCGCCGGCGGCGAGAACCTGCTCGCCGAAGCCGAGTTCGACGACGCGCTCGCGGAACGCTCGCTCGCCGTCCTGCAGCCGGACATCACCAAATGGGGCGGGCTGTCGGGCGGGATGCCGCTCGCCCGGCGGATCGTCGCGGCGGGGCGGCGGCTGTGTCCGCACATGTTCACCGGCGCGCCGGGCGTGCTCGCGTCCGCGCACCTGCTCGCGGCGAGCGGCGCGGCCGACGGCATGCTCGAATACGGGGTCGGCGCGAATCCGGCGCGCGACACGCTGCTCGACGCGCCGATCGTCGGCGGCGCGCTGGTGCTGGGCCACGAGCCGGGCCTGGGATTGCGCGTGAACGACAAGCGGCTCGCGCCGTACCGGATCGCGTTGTGATCGCCGCGCGCGCGCCCACCGCACTGGAAGGTTGCCGAGCATGGAACCGGTGAATCCCGTCGCGACGTTCGCGCGGTATCCGACGTCGTCGATCTCCGACGCGCTCGACGAACTCGGCATCGCCGGGGCGTTCTCGGGCATCGGTGCGATGCGCGAGGGCCTCGGGCGCGTGTGCGGGCGCGCGCTGCCGGTCCGGTTCGTGCGCAAGGCGAAGGCTCCGGACGCCTACCGCTTCGGCGGCGGCGTCGGCAAGCCGCTCGAGATCGTGCTGAAGACGATGCGCGCGGGCGACGTGGTCGTGATGGATCTCGACGGCGCGACCAACGCCTCCGCGTGGGGCGGCCTCGCATCGCGGCTCGCGCAGCGCCGCGGCGTGCGCGGCACGATCCTGTGGGGCACCTGCCGCGACCTGGAGGAGATTCGCGCGGTCGGCTATCCGGTGTGGGCGGTGGGTGTGTGCCCGCGCCGCAGCCGCAACGAGTTCGCGTTCGGCTCGATCAACGAGCCGATCGAGGTCGCCGGCGTCGCGGTTGCGCCGGGCGACGTCATCGTGGCCGACGAGAGCGGCGCGGTGTGCGTCCCCTCCGCTCGCGCGAATGAGACGCTCGCGTTGCTCGAACGCATCGAGGCGCAGGAGCGCGCGCTCGAGGAGCAGGTGCGCGACGACGCGGTGCGCTCGTGGGACGAGGTCTGATGCGCGCGCGGCGAACCGGGCCGGTTCGGCGCAGCGCGACTTCAGGCGCGTCGCGATCGCGGCGGCGGGGAGCGTTGTCATGACCCCCTCGACCTTCAGCGCGCTCTACTCGCTTGCTGGCCGAACGGCGCTCGTCACCGGCGCCTCGCGCGGCATCGGCGCCGCGATCGCCCGCATCCTCGGGCAGATGGGCGCCGCCGTCGCGGTCAACCACCTCGACGACGCGGCGGCGGCCGGCGCGCTCGTCGCCGAACTCGTGGCCGCCGGTGGCCGGGCGCAGGCCTACGACGTCGACATCGCGCGTCGCGACGTGGCCGAGGCGCTCGTCGGCGCGGCGGAGCGTGACCTCGGGCCGATCGACGTGCTCGTGGCCTGCGCGGCGCGCTCGATCCACGCGACGCTCGAGGAAGGCCGCGAGGAGGACGTCGATCTCCTGGTCGAGACCAACTTCAAGGCGACGGTGCGCCTGCTGAACGCGACCTTGCCCTCGATGGCGCGGCGCGGCTTCGGACGCGTCGTGACGATCGGCAGCATCGTGCAGCAGGCGCCGCTCGCGAGCCTGCCGGTGTACGGGGCGATGAAGGCCGCGCAGCTCGCGCTCGTCCGCGGGCTCGCGGTGCGCTACGCGCCGCGCGGGGTGACGATCAACAACGTGGCGCCGGGACTCGTCCGCACCGACCGCAACGCGTGGCGGCGCGAACCGGGCGGCGACTGGGAGGCGTTCGCCCGAAGCTGCAGCCATGCCGGGCGCGCGGGCGAGCCGGAGGAGATCGCCTGCGCGGTCGCGATGTTCTGCGCACCGGGCGCGTCGTTCGTCACCGGCGAAAACCTGTTCGTCGCCGGCGGCGCGCAGATCGCGGGACGCCGCGGCGCGGGCGACGACGACGCGAAGTAGGGCCCGGCGGGAGCGCGCCGGGGCACTGACGAACCGTCCGCGGCACGCGCCGCGGCGTGCGATGAAGGAGGACGCGATGGCCAGGCACAGCGGTGGGATCGCAATGCTCGCGGCGCTGGGGTTCGCGCTCGCGGTGGGACCGGCGCAGGCGCAGCCGGTGACGAAGATCGTGGTCGGCGGGCCGCCGGGCGGGCTGTTCGACATTGCGCTGCGCCACGTCTCGACCGAACTCGAGCGCCATCTCGGCGGCCCGGTGGTGATCGACAACCGGCCCGGCGCCGGCGGCGCGGTCGCGCTGGAATTCGTGCGCAACGCGAAGCCCGACGGCCTGACGCTCGGCATGATCAACGTCGCGGCCGCGGCCAACGAGGCCATCATCGCGAACAAGACGTACAAGCTGATGGCGGACTTCGAGCCGGTCGGCCTGTACCTGTACCCGTCGAACGTGCTGATCGTGAATCCCGCGTTCCCTGCGGACAACGTGAAGGGCCTCGTCGACGCGTTGAAGGCGCGCGGCGGCGCGAACTTCGCGTCGGGCGGCGTCGGCAGTCCCGGCCAACTCGCGGGCGAGATGCTGAAGGCGCAGACCGGAGCGCCCGCCACGCACGTGCCGTACAAGGGCGCGCCGCCCGCGGTGCTCGCGGTCGTGACCGGCGAGGTCGCCTACATGTTCGCCACCGCGTCGTCGGCGATCGGCCAGGTCACCGGCGGCAAGGTGCGCGCGCTCGCGGTGACGACCACCGAGCGTCTGCAGCAGTTGCCCGACGTGCCGACGATGGCGGAGGCCGGCTATCCCGACATGAAGGTGAGCGACTGGGCCGGCTTCGTGCTGCCGAAGGGCACGCCCGCGGCCGACCGCGACCGCATCCACGCCGCGCTCCTGGCCACGTTCACCGATCCGACGGTGCAGGAACGGTTGCGCAAGGCGACGTTCGTGCCGGCCGCGAAGCCGCTCGGCCCCGACGCGTTCGCCGCGTTCCTGCGCTCCGAGATCGACAAGTGGGCGAAGGTCGTGCGCGACGCGAAGATCGGCCAGAACTGACCCGTGGGCAGCGGGGATGATCCCGCCGGAAGCCTGCACGCTGGGCTGGCAGGAGTCGCTCGTCCTGCTCGCGCAACTGGTCGAGGCCGAGATCCCGGGGCGAGCTTCGCGACCTGCGGCGACTTCAGTCGACGGGCACCGTGTAGTTGAGGCCGAGTCGTCCGCCGTCCGGGTAGATCGTCTGCCCGGTGAGGTAGGAGGCGTCGTCGGAGGCGAGGAAGGCTGCGACCGACGCGACCTCCTCGGGCTCGCCCAGCCGGCGCATCGGCGTGCGCGAGAGGATCCGGCGCTTCGCTTCGTCGCTGCCGAGCACCGCCTTCTTCGCGAGCTCGGTCGCGATCGTGCCCGGTCCGATCGCGTTGACGCGGATGTCGTGCGGCGCGAGCGCGATCGCCATCACCTTCGTCAACTGGTTGATGCCCCCCTTGCTGACGACGTAGGGCACCTGGTTGGGGATCGCGAGGACCGCGTTCACCGACGACAGGTTGATGATGGCGCCGCCGCGGCGCTGCGCGACCATCCTGCGCGCTGCGGCCTGCCCGCACAGGAACATCGACTTCAGGTTCACCGCGATCACGCGGTCGAAGTCGGCCTCGTCGAGGTCGAGGAACTCGGCGGCGTGCGTGATGCCGGCGTTGTTGACGAGGATGTCGACGCCGCCGAACGCCTCGACGGCGAGCGCGACGAGCGCGTCGGCGGTCGCGCGCCGCGACACGTCGCCGGCGCACACGCGGGTGCGTGCGCCGCGCGGGTCGAGCGCGCGCGCGGCGTCGGCGACGCTCGCCTCGACCAGGTCGCCCATCACGACGCGCGCGCCTTCGGCGAGCAGGCGCTCGGCGATCGCGTGGCCGATGCCCTGCGCGGCGCCGGTGACGATCGCGACGCGGTCTTCGAGTCGTGCCATGGGGAACTCCGTTCGGGGCGTGGACCGGTTCAGTATGCTACGGCATGGCGACCGGCGAGAAACTGCGGCTCTTCTTCGCGATCCTGCCCGACGACGCGGTGCGCGCGCGGCTCGACACGCTCGCGCGCGCGACCGCGGAGCGGGCGGAAGGGCGCGCGAGCGCGCCGCACACGCTGCACCTCACCGTCGTGTTCGTCGGGACCGTCGACGCCGCGAGGGCGGCGTCGGTCGAGGACTCGGGTGCGGCGCTGCGGGCGAACGCGTTCCGGCTCACGCTCGACACGCTAGGAACGTTCACGCGCGCGGGCATCGCCTGGGCCGCGCCCTCGGCGCCGCCGGAGGAACTCGTCTCCGCGAATCGCGCCCTGGTACATGCGCTCTCGGGGCACGGCATCGCGACCGAGGCGCGCGCGTTCCGGCCGCACGTGACGCTCGCCCGCCGTTGCGCCCGCGCGGTCAACGGGCCGCTCGAACCGCCGATCGCGTGGCACGCGGACCGCCTGGTGCTGATGTCGTCGCGGCTGCTCTCGGAGGGGCCGCGCTACCGCGAGGTCGCGTCGTGGCCGATGTGATCGCGGGGGCGCGCCCGCGTGCGCGGAAGCTGCGCGGCGCGCGCAGCGCCGCGCCGCGACGTCAGGCCGGTCCGGTCGCCACCGGACGCGAACGGTCGGCGACCCACTCGCTCCACGAGCCCGGATAGACCCGCGTCAGCGGATATCCGGCGATCGCCATCGCGAGGACGTTGTGGCAGGCGGTCACGCCGCTGCCGCACTGGTGCACGACGCGATCGAGCGGCACGCCCGCGAGGAGCGCGTCGAACTCGACCTTCAGCGTCGCGGCGTCCTTGAACGTCGCATCGGCGCGCAGGTTCATCTGGCACGGGCGGTTGCGCGCGCCGGGAATGTGGCCCGCGACCGGGTCGAGCGGCTCGACCTCGCCGCGGAAGCGCTCCGGCGCGCGCGCATCGACGATCGCGAGCGACCGTGCGTCGAGGCTCGCGCGCAGTTCGCCCGCGTCCGCGATGGGGAGGCATGCATCGGAGCGGAAGTCGCGCGGGGCCGTCGGGGGCACATCGGCCGTGACCGGGTGCCCTTCGCGGGTCCAGCGGACGAAGCCGCCGTCGAGCACCGCGACGGCGCGATGGCCGAGCCAGCGCAGCATCCACCACGCGCGCGCGGCCATCATGCCGCCGCCCTGGTCGTAGCAGACGACCTGCGTCGTGTCGTCGATGCCGCAGCGCCCGAAGAGCGAGGCCGCCGTCTCGGGCGCGGGCAGCGGATGGCGGCCGTTGGACCCGGACTTCGGCGCCGAGAGGTCGTCGTCGAGGTGCACGAACCGCGCGCCCGGGACATGCCCCCTGCGGTACTGCATGCGGCCCCAGTCCTCGGGTTCGGCGAGGTCGTGGCGCAGGTCGAGAACGACCCAGCCCGGATCGCCGAGATGGCGCGCGAGCGTGGCCGGGTCGATCAGCGTGTCGTGCACGGTGCGTGTCGTCATGTCGTCGTGCCTTCTGGCGGGGGCGGGCGGCGTTACAGTCCGGCGAGTACGTCGGCCATCTGGTCGCGGTAGAACTCGTGGAAGTGCTGCATCCCGTCCTCCATCGGCGACTGGTACGGACCGACCTCGCTCAATCCCTGCGCGACGAGCGCGCGACGTCCGGCGTCCATCCGCTCGCCGATCTCGTCGTCCTCGCGCGCGGTCTCGTTGTAGGCCGCCCGCTCCGCCTCGACGAACTCGCGTTCGAACAGCGCGATGTCCTCGGGATAGTAGAACTCGACCACGTTCTGCGTCCGGTCGGGCCCGCGCGGATACAGCGTGCTGACCACGAGCACGTGCGGATACCACTCGACCATCACGTTCGGGTAGTAGGTGAGCCAGATCGCGCCCTGCGTGGGCAACTCGCCGCGGTAGTAGTCGAGCACCGCGCGGTGCCAGCGCTCGTAGGTCGCCGTGCCCGCCTTCGCGAAGCTCGCGTTGAGGCCGACCGTCTGCAGCGACGCCCAGGGCGCGAACTCCCATTCGAGGTCGTCGCAGGTGACGAACTTGCCGAGCCCCGGATGGAACGGGCCGACGTGGTAGTCCTCGAGGTAGACCTCGATGAAGGTCTTCCAGTTGTACTTGCACTCGTGCGTCTCGACGTGGTCGAGCACGTAGCCGGAGAAGTCGAACGCGCGCGTCGTGAGCGACGACAGGTCGGCCGCGACGTCGCGCGGGCCGTCGAACAGGAGGCCGTTCCAGCGCTGGATCGGCGAGCGGCGCAGGCTCGCGCAGGGCTTCTCGGCGAACTTCGGCGCGCCGATCAACTCGCCGCCGAGGTCGTAGGTCCAACGGTGGATCGGGCAGACGATCGCCGGCGCGTTGCCCTTGCCCGTGAGCATCAGCGCCTGCCGGTGGCGGCAGACGTTCGAAAGCAATTCGATGCCGTCCGCGTTGCGGACGAGCATCTGCGCGTCGTGGCGCCCCGGGAGCGTCTGGTAGTCGCCGACCTCGGGCACCATCAGTTCATGGCCGACGTAGCCCGGCGCGCGCGCGTAGAGCGTGCGCATCTCGGCCTCGTGGACCCGGGGATCGGAGTACCAGTGCGAAGGGAACTGCGAAACGGGATGCCGCAGCTCCGCTGCGGTCGCCAGGTTCGACATGACCGTAGGTCCTCTGGAAAGAAACGCCGACTCAACCCGACAATCCGGATCTGCCCGGACCGCTGTGCCAAGCTGGCCGCTTCTTCCGCTATTGCCCCACGGCGGGGTGATTCGGACGCCTGGCTGCGTCGTAAAAGGTGCTATGATAGACTGCTTTTCCTAATCAGGTCAAGACCTTACCGGTGCCGGCGCGGCGGAGCCCCACGGCGGGATGCCCGGCCCGGCCACCGTGTCGGGCGGAATCCGCGGACGGTTCCGCCGGCCAGGTCCGACGTACGAGGACCCTCATGCCCAAGACCACGAACGCGCCCGCGAGTTTCGAGGCCGCGCTCGCCGAACTCGAAACCATCGTCGAGACGATGGAAGGCGGGCAGGTGCCGCTCAAGGAGGCGCTCGATGCCTACCGGCGCGGCGCCGAACTCCTCAAGTACTGCCAGGCGACGCTCAAGGACGCGCAGCAGGAGATTGAGGTGCTGGAGAAGGGCGTGCTGAAGCCGTTCAAGCCCGAGGATGCGTGAGCGGCCGATCGACGATGACCGGAAGCTTCGCACGATGAAGGACGACGTCGCCTACGCCGTGTGGGCCGCCGAACGGCGCGCGCGCGTCGAATCGGCGCTCGCGCGCGCGCTGCCCGTGCCCGGCGACGGCGTGGCGACGCTGGTCGAAGCGATGCGCTACGCGAGCCTCGGCGGCGGCAAGCGCATCCGCGCGCTCCTCGCCTACGCCGCCGGCGAGTTCGCGCACGCGGATCCGGCCGACGTCGATGCCGCGGCGGTGGCCGTCGAGATGATCCACGCCTATTCGCTGGTGCACGACGATCTGCCGTCGATGGACAACGACACGATGCGACGGGGGCGTCCGACCTGCCACGTCGCGTTCGGCGAGGCGACCGCGCTGCTCGCGGGCGACGCGCTGCAGGCGCAGGCGTTCGCGGTCCTCGCTCGCGCGGGATGGCGCGACGCGGGACGCGCGTGCGCGCTCCTCGCCGAGGCGTCCGGCGCCGCCGGCATGGCGGGCGGACAGGCGATCGACCTCGCCGCGACCGGGAGGGCGATGACCGAACGCGACCTCGAGACGATGCACCGGCTGAAGACCGGCGCGCTGATCCGCGCGGCGGTGCTGCTGGGCGCGGCGGCCGGGCAACCGCTCGACGCGGCGGGCGAGCGCGCGCTCGAGACCTACGCGCGCGCGGCGGGCCTCGCGTTCCAGGTCGTCGACGACGTGCTCGACGTCGCGGGCACGACGGCGACGCTCGGCAAGACCGCGGGCAAGGACGCCGCGGCCGGCAAGCCCACCTACGTGTCGCTCCTCGGGCTCGACGCCGCGCGCGCGAAGGCGCGTTCGCTCGGAGGCGAGGCGCGCGCCGCGCTCGCTCCGTTCACCGGAGCGCGGCGCCTCACCGAGATCGCCGACGACATCGTGTCGCGCACGCACTGACATGGCATCGCTCCTCGAACGCATCGCCTCGCCTTCGGACCTGCGCCGGCTCGATCGCGCCGAACTCCCGCGTCTCGCGGCCGAGTTGCGCGCGTTCCTGCTCCGCTCGGTGGCCTCGACCGGCGGCCATCTGTCGTCGAACCTCGGCACGGTCGAGCTGACGGTGGCGCTGCATTACGCGTTCGACACGCCGCGCGACCGCATCGTCTGGGACGTGGGCCACCAGACCTACGCGCACAAGGTGCTGACCGGGCGGCGCGAGGCGATGGCGAAACTGCGGCAGGAAGGCGGCCCGTCCGGCTTCCCGAAGCGCAGCGAGAGCCCGTTCGACACCTTCGGCACCGCGCACTCGTCGACCTCGATCTCGGCGGCGCTCGGCATGGCCGTGGCGGCGCGCCTGCAGGGGGATTCGCGCCGCGTGGTCGCGGTGATCGGCGACGGCGCGATGTCCGCGGGCATGGCGTTCGAGGCGCTGAACAACGCCGAGGGCGCGAACCTGCTCGTGATCCTGAACGACAACGACATGTCGATCTCCGAGCCGGTCGGCGCGCTCAACAGCTACCTCGCGAAGGTGCTCTCCTCGCGCCTGTACGACACGGTGCGGCGCGGCGGCAAGGAAGTGCTCGCCAAGCTGCCCGGACCGGCGCACGAGATCGCGAAGCGCGTCGAGGAACACGCGAAGGGCATGGTGCTGCCCGGCACGCTGTTCGAGGAGTTCGGGTTCAACTACATCGGGCCGATCGACGGCCACGACGTCGAGGGGCTCGTCCGCACGCTCGCGAACGTGCGCAAGCTCGAGGGCCCGCAGTTCCTGCACGTCGTGACGAAGAAGGGTTACGGCTATCCGCGCGCCGAGGCCGACCCGATCCTCTACCACGGCGTCGGCCGGTTCGACCCCGAGGTCGGCATCGTCGCGAAGCCCGCCGGCGCGCCCACCTACACGCAGGTGTTCGGCGACTGGCTGTGCGACATGGCGCTCGCCGACCCGAAGCTCGTCGCGATCACGCCGGCGATGCGCGAAGGCTCCGGGCTCGTGCGCTACTCGCGCCAGTTCCCCGACCGCTACTTCGACGTCGGCATCGCCGAGCAGCACGCGGTCACCTTCGCCGCCGGCCTCGCGTGCGAGGGGATGAAGCCGGTGGTGGCGATCTACTCGACCTTCCTGCAGCGCGCCTACGACCAGGTGATCCACGACGTCGCGCTGCAGAAACTGCCGGTGGTCTTCGCCGTCGACCGCGCGGGTCTCGTCGGCGCGGACGGCGCGACGCACCAGGGCGCGTTCGACCTCTCGTTCCTGCGCTGCCTGCCGGACGTCACGGTGATGGCGCCCTCCGACGAGGACGAGTGCCGCAGGATGCTCACGACCGCGTTCCGGATGAACTCGACCGCCGTGGTGCGCTACCCGCGCGGCGCGGGCCCCGGCGTCGCGATCGACCCGGCGCTCGACGCGCTGCCCCTCGGCAAGGCGCGCCGGCTCCGCACGTCGGACCGCGAATCCGGCCGGGTCGCGATCCTCGCGTTCGGCGCGCCGGTGGCCCCTGCGCTCGCGGCTGCCGAGCGCCTCGACGCGACCGTGGTCGACATGCGCTTCGTGAAGCCGCTCGACGTCGAACTCGTGCTCGAGATCGCGCGCACCCACGAGGCGATCGTGACCGTCGAGGAGAACGTGGTTGCCGGCGGTGCCGGCAGCGGCGTGGCGGAGGCGCTCGCGGCCCACGGCGTCGTGCTGCCGCTCCTCCACCTCGGCCTGCCCGACGAATTCGTCGACCACGGCGACCCGTCGGCGATGCTCGCGCGCTGCGGGCTCGACGCCGCGGGCATCCTGCGCTCGATCGAGGCGCGTTTCCCCGCGCGCGCCGCCCCCGCGCGCGTCAAGCCGGCCGCATGATAGGCTCTCCTTTCCCGATGAACCGCCCCGAGAATCCCTCGACGCTGCTCGCGATCCCCGACACGCAATCGGGGAGCGACGACCGCGAACTCGCGATCGACCAGGTCGGCATCCGCGGCCTGCGCTACCCGCTCGCGTTCGCCGACGGCGACGCGCCCGCGCAGTCGACGATCGCGACCTTCGCGGTGAGCGTGGCCCTGCCCGCCGACCGCAAGGGCACCCACATGTCGCGGCTCGTGCAACTCCTCGAAGACCTGGCCGCGCCCGGCGCCGCGCCGCTGACCGTCGCGAACCTGCGCGCGCTCCTCGACGACCTCGTGACGCGGCTCGACGCCCCCGGCGGACGGATCGAGATCGCGTTCCCGTGGTTCGTGCGCAAGTCGGCGCCGATCTCGGGCGTGGCGAGCCTGCTCGACTACGAAGTGCGCCTCGAAGGCGAGTTGCACGACGGCCGCTACCGCTCGCTCGTCACGGTCGCGGTGCCGGTCACCTCGCTTTGCCCCTGCTCGAAGGAGATCGCCGAGTACGGCGCGCACAACCAGCGCTCGACGATCTCGATCGGCGTGCGGCCGCGCGAGGCGGTCGGCGTCGGCGAACTGTTGCGCGTCGCCGAGACCGAGGCGTCCTCCGAGCTCTACGGGATCCTCAAGCGCGCGGACGAGAAGTACCTGACCGAGCGCGCCTACGACAATCCGCGCTTCGTCGAGGACCTGGTCCGCGGCGTCGCCGCGCGGCTCGCCGCCGACCCGCGCATCGCGGCGTTCGTCGTCGAAGCCGAGAACTTCGAGTCGATCCACAACCACTCGGCCTTCGCGCGGATCGCGAAGGGGCTGTAGTCGGCCCTCACCGCGAGCTGTCGCGCTCCCGCGATGGGGAGCCGCCCGTCGCGCGCCCCTTCGCCGCGCGTTACCTGAGCACGGTGTCCTGCAGGAAGCGGATCGTCGCGTAGAACAGGAAGTCGGCGTTCTCCTTCTTCGCGAAGCCGTGCCCCTCGTTCGCGGCGAGGAGGTACCAGACCGGCGTGCCGTGCCCGCGGACGGTCTCGACGATCTGCTCGGCCTCGGTGTAGGGCACCCGCGGATCGTTGCGGCCGTGCACGACGAAGAGCGGCTTGCCGATCTTCGCGGCGTTGTTCACCGGCGAGATCTTCTCGAGGAACGCGCGCATCGCCGGATCGCGCTCGTCGCCGTACTCGACGCGGCGCAGGTCGCGCCGGTAGGTCTCGGTGCGTTCGAGGAAGGTGACGAAGTTCGCGACGCCGACGATGTCGATCGCGCCGGCGATGCGGTCGGCGTAGTTCGTCGCGACGGCGAGCGTCATGTAGCCGCCGTAGCTGCCTCCGGCGACGACGACGCGCGACGGATCGAGGTCGGGTTGCGCCGCGATCCAATCGAGCAGCGCGCCGATGTCGCGCACCGAATCCTCGCGCTTCACGCCGTTGTCGAGCGACACGAAAGTCCGGCCGTAGCCGGTCGAGCCGCGCACGTTCGGCTCGATGATCGCGATGCCGAGTTCGTTGATGTAGTAGTTCCAGCGGCCGAGGAAGCCGGGCCGCGCCTGGCCCTCGGGGCCGCCGTGGATCTGGATCATCACCGGGCGCCTGCCCGCGAATGCGGGCCCCGCGATGCGAGCCTCGCTCGCCTCCCCCCCGAGGGGGGCTCGGCGACCTTGGGGCGGCCCGGCGGTCGCCGCGGCCGCGGGCGGCCTCGCGATGAATCCGGTGATCGTGCGGCCGTCGAAGCTCTTCCACTCGATCGGCGTCTGCACCGCGAAACGTGACGCGTCGAGACCCGCGACCTTCGTGTCGGTCCAGCGCGCGACGCGATTGCCCGCGAGCTCGAGCACGTAGACGTCGCCCGGGCTGCGCGACGAGTCGAGGTCGAACGCGAGCGCGGTCGAGTCCGCGTGCCACTGCACGCCGCTCACGGTGCCGATCGGCACGTCCGGCCGTGGCAGCTCGCGGCGGGTGTCGGCGTCGTAGAGCCGCAGCACGCCGGCGCCGGCTTCGTTGACCACCAGCGCCAGCGTCCGGCCGTCGCGCGAGAGCGCGAGTTCCTCGACGTCCCAGCGGTCGGGGCCGAAGGCCTCGAGCCTGCCGGTCGAAAGATCGAGGAACGCCGCGCGCTGGAACTCGCCGTCGCGGTCGGTCGTGAGGAACAGCCCCTTGCCTTCACGCGAGAACGAGAGCTGGGTCGACGCGATCGTGCGCTTCGGATCGTCGGCGGGACCCGGCAGCACGCGCCTGCGCTCGCCGGTCGCGAGGTCCATCACCCAGACGGTGGTGTCGGTCACCGACCGGAACTCGGTCATCGCGAGGCGCGCGCCGTCGAACGAGTAGCTGAAATCACCCCAGCCGGTGCCCGGCAGCGTCGCGATCCTGCGTGCGCTCGCCGGATCGAGCGGATCGAGCAGCGTGACGTCGAGCGTCGGATTCTCGCGGCGCACGCCGGGCCGGTCGACGTCGGTGGAGCCGATCAGCATCCGGTCGCGTGCGCGGTTGACGGTGAGGAACTGGTGCAGGCGCGCCGGATCGGTCAGCAGCACCGGTTCCTTCGCGCCCGGATCGAGGCGGTAGAGCTGCGAACGCTCGTTGCCGCCGCTGTCGCGCACGAACACCAGCGTGTCCGGCTTCGCGGGCCACCATGCGCCGAACCGCACCGGCTCGGCGAAATCGGTGAGTTGCGCCGGAGCGGCGAGCGGCGCGCGCACGTCGAAGAGCTGCGTGGTGTTGGTCGCGCGCGTCCTGACGACGAGTTCGTGCCGCTCTGGATGCCACGATGCGAGGAAGCGCGGCCGGAATTCGGTGTAGGGCGCGACCTTCGCCGCGAGCGAGGCCGGGATCGGCGGGATGCCCTCGACCTTCAGGTTCGCGTTCGGGACGACCGCGGGTTCGGGCGTGCTCGCGCAGGAGGCGACGAGGGCCGCACCCGCGAGCAGGGCCGCGCTGCGACGGACGATCGACGATCGAGGCATGGGGTCGGGCGGCGGCCGCGCACGGCGCCGCTGCTAGAATGAGCGACCCGCGATTGTAGACGCGCGCTGCGCGATCCGTGCCGCGCGCGAGGCCCCTCGCGTCGCTCCCCGCCGACCGATGACCCGTCCCGTCGCCGTGTTCCGGTTTTCGCGCTCGGAAGGGCCGGGCCACTTCGCCCAATGGCTCGAAGCGAACGAGCGCCCCTGGCGCCTCGTCGCGCTCGACCTCGGGGAGAGCGTGCCCGACGACCCGACCGCGTTCGCGGGGATCGGCATGATGGGCGGCCCGATGGGCGCGAACGACGCGTTCGACTGGCGCGATCCGCTCGCGGTATTGCTGCGCCGCGCCGTCGACGCGCGCGTGCCGGTGATCGGCCACTGCCTCGGCGGCCAGATCCTGTCGCGCGCGCTGGGCGGCGTCGTGTCGCGCGCGGCGACGACCGAGATCGGCTGGATCGACGTCGAGGCCACCGACGCGGAGGCGTCGCGCGAGTGGTTCGGCGGCCGCAACGCCATGACCGTGTTCCAGTGGCACCAGGACGCGTTCACGATCCCGCCGGGCGCGACGCGCGTGCTCGCCAACGCGTACAACCCGAACCAGGCCTACGTGGTCGACGACCGCCACATCGGCATGCAGTGCCACATCGAGATGACCGCCGAGATGCTGGAGGCCTGGTGCGACATGGCGCCCGGCGAACTGCCCGACACGTCGTCGCCCGAGCGGCAGTCGCGCGCGGACATCCTGAGCGGGGTCGAGGCGCGGATCGCCTCGCTCAACGCGCTCGCCGACGGCGTCTACGCGCGCTGGGCGCGCCACCTCGCGTAACGATGGGCGCGATCCGGGCGCTGCCGGACCTCCTGATCAACCAGATCGCCGCGGGCGAGGTGGTCGAGCGTCCCGCGGCGGCGCTCAAGGAACTGATCGAGAACAGCCTCGACGCGGGCGCGACGCGCATCGACGTCGACCTCGCCGGCGGCGGGGTGAAGCGCATCCGCGTCGTCGACGACGGCGCCGGCATCGACCGCGAGGACCTGCCGCTCGCGGTCGCGCGCCACGCGACCTCGAAGATCGCCGCGCCCTCCGACCTCGAGGCGATCGCGACGCTCGGGTTCCGCGGCGAGGCGCTCGCGTCGATCGCCGCGGTGTCGCGGCTCGCGCTCACCTCGCGCGGCGCCGGCCGGCCGCACGCCTGGCGCATCGAGGTCGACGGGGGCACGATCGCGCCGATCGCGCCGGCGGCATTGTCGGGGGGAACCTCGATCTCGATCGAGGAGCTGTACTTCAACACGCCGGCGCGCCGGAAGTTCCTGCGCTCCGACGCGACCGAGTGGGCGCATTGCGAAGCGGCGTTCACCCGTCTCGCGCTCGCGCACCCGGAGGTGGGATTCACCCTCGCGCACAACGGGCGGGCGGTCCACCGGCTGCTGCCGGGCTCGCGCGCCGCGCGCGTCGAGGCGCTGCTCGGCGAGGAGTTCGTGCGCGGTTCGGCGCTGGTCGACGCGGAGAGCGCGGACGCGAAGCTCTCGGGCTACGCGATCCGGCCGACGCATGCCACGCAGGCCGCTTCGACGCAGATGCTGTTCGTCAACGGCCGGTTCGTGCGCGACCGGATGCTCGCACACGCGCTGCGCGAGGCCTACCGCGACGTGCTGCACCACGACCGGCAGCCGGCCTACGCGCTCTGGCTCACCATCGATCCGCGCCGCGTCGACGTGAACGTGCATCCGCAGAAGACCGAGGTCCGGTTCCGCGACAGCGGCGCGCTCCACCCGTTCGTGCGCGGGGCGGTCGAGCGCGCGCTCGCGGCGAGCGCGTCACAAGCCCCCGCGGTCTCCGCCGCCGACCGGCTCGGGATCGCGGCGGCGCGGATCCCGCCTCCGGGGTCGACCTCCTCCGGCGGCAACGTGACGGGTCGTGCGACGACGCAGGATGGGCTCGCGCTCGCGACCGAGCCCTCCGCGTTCTACGCGCGGCTCTTCGGCGAGCGTCGCGACGACGCTCCGGCGTTGCCGGCGACCGGCGACGACCATCCGCTCGGCTTCGCGCTCGCGCAGTTGCACGGCATCTACGTGCTCGCGCAGAACCGCGCCGGGCTCGTGCTGGTCGACATGCACGCCGCCCACGAGCGCATCGTCTACGAGAAGCTCAAGGCCGCGCATGGCGGCCGGCTGCCCGCGCAGCCGCTCTTGGTGCCCGCGACGTTCGCCGCCGAACCGGTGGAGATCGCGGCCGCCGAGGAGCACGACGCGGAACTCACGCGCCTCGGCTTCGCGATCTCGCGCATGGGCCCCGGCACGCTCGCCGTGCGCGCGATTCCCGCGCCGCTCGCGGATGCCGACGCCACGACGCTCGCGCGGAGCGTGCTGCACGACCTGCGCGAGCACGGACGAAGCGGCGGCGTCGAGGCGCGCCGGGACGAGATGCTCGCCTCGATGGCCTGCCACGGCGCGGTGCGCGCGAACCGCCTGCTCGCGATTCCCGAGATGAACGCGCTGCTGCGCGAGATGGAGGCGACCGAGCGCGCGGGCCAGTGCAACCACGGGCGGCCCACGTGGTACCAGCTCACGCTGCCGGAGCTCGACCGGCTGTTCATGCGCGGGCGCTAAATGCAACATCGATTCAGCGCTCTCCGTGGAGTCGCGCCTTCGGAGGGGCCCTCGCGTTCGCATCGCACAGTTGTGCTGCGTTGCGGGTTCCATTGTCCGACATTGAGGGTTCGACTCCATGGATGACCGTTGAAGGGAGTCTGACCGCCCTGGCCGCGACGGCTTCAAAGACGGCGGCGTCGGACGCATGGTCGTGCTGAAACCCGACGAGCGCTCGACGTTCGTTGGCAGCGAGGCGTTCGCCTGCAATTCGGACAAGGCGACGAGTGCTTGTAGCGAACAGATATGCATTGTGCAGGCGATCGAAGCCACCGCGTCAGCGTCGCCGCACATTTTCCATGCCGGCTTCCGTAGGTAAATAAACAAGTTAGTCTGGATCAAGAAAAATGCACGGACATTCGAATTGGGGATTCTGTGTGTTACAGTCCCGACTGCGAGTGGCGATAGAGTCTCTCGAGGGAGTTGGCACGGAGCAGGCGCGCGACTGCCGGTCGACCACAGATCGACGGCGAAACTCACTCACCCGCAAAGGTGTCCTGACAGGCTTTCCCCAGTAGGACTCGACAGCACCTGCGTTTGTCAGGCGCGTGGTCTTGCTCGTCCCAAATCCGGTGAGACCTCGACCATGAACCGCTTCTGTCTGCTCGGCCTCGCGTTATCGATCTGCGCGAACGCCATCCCGTCCGCGTTCGCGGGAACGCCGAACACGACCGCTGCGGGTGCGGTGAGCTACGAGGTGAACCAGGGGTGGGTGACGCACGCGATCGACGAAGCGGCGCAGGACCGCTGGTTCGTGTTTCGCGAGGTGGGCGGCCGGTCCTACTGCATCGAGGCCGGTGTCGGCGTTGCGACCTATGTCCCGCTCGACCCGAATCTCACGCTCTATTCGGATGGCGCAGGCACCACGCAGCTTGCGGCCAACTCGGATGGCACGTCCGAGCCCGGCATGAACAAGGGCGCGCGCATCTGCTACGCGTCGACCCAGTCGTTGACGACGAGTTCGCCGGCGCCGTCGACGTTGCGCTCGTTCCGGGTCAACGTCCCGATCGCCGGTGGCAGCGGCGACAGCGGCTTCGTTCGGGTCCGGGTGGTCGAGACGACGCTGGTCTCGGGGCAAGTCGGATCGGGCAGCAACAACTGGGAGTACCGGCTGTACAACCTCGGCACGACCAACGTCACGGCCTCGTTCTACGTTCCGACCACGGGAAAGTCGTCCGATGTCACGTTGCTTCCCGAGCGGCGCGGCAGCGGGAACATCAGCGCGCTGTTCTCCGGCGGCTTCTCGAACTCGCGCCCCGTTTACATCATGCACAACGGCGCGCCCGGCACGGTCGTCGGGACGCTCGCGAAGACCGATGCGAACGGCTCCACGCTCAGCGAAATGGACGTGTTCCCTCGCTGAGCGCGGGATCCGTCGCTCGACGGCAAGTGTGATCCTCGGCGATTCGCTGCAGAGCGGGCAATGCGCACTCGACGCGGCAGCTTTGTCCTGAATGGATGCGCGCGCGCTGTCGCGTTGGTCGCTCTGTTGGCGCCTGCTTCCGCGGGCCTTGCCCAGTCCGACGACGATGAACTGGTCGCGATCGGGTCGCCCAAGGTCACCCTCACGTCTCCAGTCCCAGGCGCGCCCAACACCGCTCCCGCGAGCATCGAGCTCGCTGCCACCGCATCGGTTCCCTCCGGCACGATCCAGAAGATCGACTTCTACCGCGACTCGACGCTCATCCACGCGGACACCTCGGCACCGTATGCCTACAGCTGGACCGCGATTCCGGCGGGCCGCTACAAGGTCACGGCCCGGGCGCGCTCGAGTTACGGCATCACGACGACGTCGGTGCCCGTGGAAGTGCGCGTATGCGACCTTCCCACCGTATCGCTGACGGCACCCACAGCGGGGGCCGACCTGACGACAGGGGCGGCAAGCACCGTCCAGGCGAGCGCCGCGAGCCCCGGCGGCGGCTGCGACATCGCCAGGGTCGAGTTCTACGCGCAACTCGGTGCGGGCGCGCCGGTCCTGGTGGGCACCGCGCTCGGCCTGCCGCCGCACCAGATCAACTGGACGCCCGCCATCTCGGGCGCCTACACGCTGACCGCAAAGGCCTATGACGAGCGCGATGTCGCGACCACCTCGGCGGGCGTGGCTGTCACGGTCAACTCGACTCCGACGGTCTCGATCAGCGCGCCGACCACGGATCAGGTCTTCGCCCCCGCCTCGACCGTCTCGATCACCGCGGTCCCGGCCGACGCCGATGGCACGATCTCGAAGGTCGAGTTCTACCAGGGCGCTACGCTGCTCGGCACCAAGACCGCGGCACCCTGGACCCACGCGTGGGCCGGCGTGGCGAAAGGAAACTACTCGCTCACCGCCAAGGCGTTCGACAACCTGAACGCGACCGGCACCAGCGCAGCCGTCCCGATCATCGTGACGCAGGCCCCGACGGTGTCGATCACCGCGCCCGCCTCCGGGACGATCTACGCCAATCCGGCGAACATCACCATCAACGCGACGGCCGCCGATCCGGACGGCACGATCGCGAAGGTCGAGTTCTTCCAGGGATCGACGCTCGTCTGCACCGATACGAGCTCGCCGTTCACGTGCGCGTGGAACGGCGTGGCCGGTGGAAGCTATTCGCTGACGGCGAAGGCGACCGACAACCAGGGTGCGACGACGACGTCGGCAGCCGTCCCGATCATCGTCAACCAGTTGCCCTCGGTGAGTCTCACCTCGCCGACGAGCGGGACCGCCTTCGCGGCCCCGGCCACCGTGAGCCTCGCCGCGAGCGCCTCGGACCCGGACGGCACGATCACCGAGGTGCGGTTCTACAACGGCGCGACGCTGCTCAACACCGACACGTCGACGCCCTTCGCGTACGCCTGGACACCGGTTTCCGCGGGCTCCTACTCGCTTACCGCCGTCGCGGTCGACAATCGCGGCGCTACCTCGACCTCCTCCGCGGTCGCGGTGGTCGTTTGCGGAGCGCCGTCGGTGTCCTTGACCTCTCCGGCTAGCGGCACCTACGCGGCCCCGGCGAACTTCACGCTTTCGGCCGACGCGAGCAGCGCCTGCGGGATCCAGAAGGTGGAGTTCTACGACGGGGCGAGCCTGATCGCCACCGACACGTCTTCGCCCTACAACCAGTCCTGGAACAACGTCACCGCTGCCGGGTCGCACATCGTCAAGGCGCGCGCCTACGACAATGTCGGCCAGTGGAGCGAATCGCAAACCACGATCCAGATCGTCAACAACAGCCCGCCCGTAATCAACGGCGTGAGTCCCATGGCCGCGCAGACGATCACCGGAAGCAGCGTCTCGTTCTCGATCATCATCGCCGATGCGGATTCGGGCAATCTGACCCTGACCCTGTGGAACGGGGGCACGCTGCTCGCCACGCTCGGGCCAGTGAGTGCGGGGACGCACTCGCTGAGCTGGACGCCTTCGAGCGCGGGTAACTACAACCTCACCGTCCAGGTCGCCGACGCCTACGCGACGGCCTCGCAGGCGGTGAGCGTCGACGTGAGCGCGCCGCCGACCTCCGCCACGCCGAGTCCGGAGTCCGTCATCCCGGGCAGCTACCCGACCCCGGCGATCGGGACGCTCGCCGGAACGTTCGCGGTGAGCGAGTCGGGGGCGGCGAGCTATTCGATTCCGCTCAAGGTGGTGCCCGGCACCGCGGGAATGGAGCCGTCGCTCTCGCTCAACTACTCGAGCCAGGGGAGCTACGGTCAGCTCGGCGTCGGCTTCACGCTGGGAGGGCTCTCCTCGATCGGGCGGTGTCCGATGACCGAGGCGCAGGATGGGCTGTCGGCGGGCATCAACTACGACGACAACGCCAACAACGATCGGTGGTGCCTCGACGGTCAGCGGCTGGTGCCGGTCGGCTCGGAGGCGTCGGTAACCGACGACGTGTTCGGCAATGCAGCGAAACGTCAGGAGTATCGAACCGAGCTCGAGAGCTACGCCAGGGTCGAGAGTTTCGAAGAGACGAGCCCTCTGGCCGTGATCGGGCCCTATCGCTTCCGCGTGACGACGAAGACCGGCCAGATCATGGAGTTCGGCTCGCGCTGGTGGGTCGTCACTTCGGGCTGGATGCAGAGCGGGGTCAACGGCCTCGGCCCGCTGCGCAGCAATTCGACCAAGGTATTCGTGCTCGATCGCGTGCGCGATCGCGCCGGCAACTTCATCGACATCAACTACGCCGATCGGGACGGCGTGGGTGTCATCCAGCCGGTCGACGGTGCTTGCGGCGCGGGCGCCATGGCCGGCGGCATCGATCCGCGCCCGATCGGGGCCTACCCGAACGTCGAATACTGGGTGTCCGGCATGCGCTACTACGCCGCCGGCAGCGACCCTTGCTTCTCGGCCCACAGCCAGGTCGTCTTCAACTATGCGGACATCCCGAGCCAGGCGTCCGTGGGGAGCCGCAACCGCTACTACGGGCAAGGCGCCGGCCAGACCTCGATCTCCAAGCGCCTGACTTCGGTTGAGATGCGCGCCGATGCTCCGGCCAACGGGCAGGGCACGTTGGTGCGGCGCTATGAGCTTGGCTACCTGACCAGCGCCCAGACGCAGCGCGAGCTCGTCTCGTCGATCCGCGAGTGCGACGCGGACGGTGTGTGCCTGCCGTCGACCACCTTCAACTGGGCGCAGGAAACCTGGAACGCCACCGGCAAACAGTTCGCCACGACCACGATTCCGGCCGGGACGATCCCCTTCGGCCTCACGCTCAATGCGGCCAGCAACAACGGCGTCTACGTCGGCGACTGGAACGGCGACGGCAGGAGCGACCTCATCGGGTGGAAGAACACCGACAGAGGTGGCGGCCTGTGGGATCACGAGCTCATCGTGTGCCTGTCGACGGGCACGGGGTTCACCTGCGGTAGCCCGATCCTCTCCGAGCCGACGGGAAGCCCCTGGCCGAGCAAGCACATCGAGATCATGGACATCGACAACGATGGCCGGGTCGATCTCGTCGAGCGCCAGAACGGCCTCAGCACCTGGGCGCTATGCCGCTCGGACGGGAACACCGGTTGCGCGCCGGTGTCGGGGACCTGGACCACCAAGCCGCAAAGCGACGGTACGCAGCCCAACTATCGAGGCGACTTCGACGGCGACGGTCGGATCGACTTCATCACCTGGTTCGACGACCAGCAGTTCGAGACCTGCTTGACCCGGGATACGGGATTCACCTGCAGCACACAGGACCTGCAGGTGTACGACCCGGCGCCGCCGACGATCCCCGGCACGGAAGCGTTTTACACGCAGGACGCCAAGTTCCAGATCCTCGTCGCCGACGTGGACGGCGACGGCAAGGCCGATCTCGTGCGTCGGCGTAGCGACAACGAAAGCGTCAACGAGTGGAAGGTCTGCCTCTCCCGGTTCAGCCGTACCGGCGGGGGTGAGTGGCGCTGTCACGCCGAGTTCATCAAGGGGCCGGTCGGCAAGATCGAGAACTCGCTCATCTACGACTTCAACGGCGACGGATTGGCCGACGCGGCCAACTTCGACTCGGCCAACACGACGCTCGTCTGTCTGTCCACCGGCGACGGGGCGTTCGAATTCCGGGACATCAACGTCCATTGGAATCCCGCCAACAATCGGTACGAAAAGAACAACGGTACCGCGGTCGACTACTACGCGGACAACCGCTGTCGGCAATGGAACAGCCCCTCCATCGGCGGTGCCGACAAGATCACCTTCGGCGACTTCAACGGCGACGGCAGGACCGACCTCCTGGCCTGGATCCCGGCGACCGCCTCCTGGCAGGTGTGTCTGTCGAACGGCAGCGAGTTCGTCTGCTCCACCTGGCCGGGACCGGCGATCTCCGCGTCCAATCCGGACCTCAACCAGCAGATCGTCACAGGCGACTTCAACGGCGACGGGAAGACCGACGTTCTCTACATGCCCGAAAGTCTGGCGGCGCCCAAGCTGGCCTTGTCGGCGGGTCCCGCCACGGGCGACGTTCTGGTCAAGGTCACCACGGGTCTCGGCGCGGTGACGGAGGTCACCTACAAGCCGCTGACCGATACCACGGTCTACGCTAAGGGCTCGGGGGCTTTGGTGGCGCGACTGGAGCTCGATATCCAGTCGCCGATGTACGTGGTGCAGAAGACCTCCGCGAGCACGGGGCTGGGCGGAGCGTCGCGCTTCGAGACCGAGTACTTCTACGAGGGCCTTCGCGGCAGAACATCGGGACGGGGACTCTACGGCTTCGCCAAGGTCCGTAGCCGCGACGGCGTGGGGCTCGTCACCGAAACCGAGTACGCGCGTCCCGAACTCGCCACGGACAAGTACGCTACCAAGTGGGCGCTGGTCGGCCGGCCGACGGTGGTGCGCAAGTACGCTCCGGCGAGCCCGGGCTTCGCCGCGCCGATCCACGATACGACGGCATTCACCGGGGGCTCGAGCCTGTTCGGCGGCAGCCTGCGACTCGTCAACCGTACGACGAGCACCTGGCGAGCACGCCGCTCGCAGTCCTGCACGGTCGCGAACTGCCAGCCCGCGGGGACGGGCGGGTTGGCGGTCGGCGACCCGCCGCACCCGTACATCTACGAAGCGCACCTGATGGTGTCGCAGGAGGAGGCGTTCGAGCTCGACGGCAGCGCGCTCGCGATCACGACCACGAGAGTAGGGGAGTTGAGCGGCGAGGAGAACATCGCCGGCATCGACGCCTACGGCAACCCGCTCACGGTGACCGTATCGACGAGCGACGCGTCGGGCGGTAGCTACCTCAAGACGACCACCAACACCTACGCGGCGGCGAACACGACGAACTGGGTCGTCGATCGTCTCGCGACGAGCATCGTGGCGAGCAGCAAGCCCGGCGCGGCGACGGTGACGCGCAAGTCGAGCTTCACGTACAAGGGGATCGCGGGAGGGAGCTGCACGGGCGGGGCGATCGGTCAGCTCTGCTCCGAGACGATCGAGCCGGATCGTGCGAGCGAGAGCGGGAGCGGGAGCGCGTACAGCCTGTGGCAGCAGACGAGCTACGGGTACGACACGCGCGGCAACCGGACGAGTGCGGCGGTCACGTTCAAGGAGCGCGACGGCACGCAGGTGACGCGCACGACGACGACGGCCTACGACAGTCGCGGGCGGTTCCCGACCTCGACGACGTACCCGAGTTCGGCGTTGCTCAACCCGGTGGTGCTCAGCGAGACGCGGGTGTTCGACGCTCGCTTCGGGATCGCGATACAGGTAACCGATGCGAACGGGGTGTACGCGACGAAGCTCCTGGACGGCTTCGGCCGGGTCTTCGGCGAGCGGACGTACAACGCCGCGGGACAGAAGGTCGGCGAGACGTACTCGCCGGTCGAGACCGCCGGCCTCTCGGGCAACGAGAAGTACCGGCAGCGGCAGAAGGCATCGGGGGGAGGGGAGGTCGAGGTCTACCACGACGAGCTGCAGCGCGAAGTTCGGCGCGCGAGCAAGGCGTTCATCGGCGGTACCTACGCCACGACCACGCTCGCCTACGACGCGGCGGGCCGCAAGGTCACCGCGACCAAGCCGGCCGGTCAGTACGTGGTGACGACGAGCTGGGCCTACGACACGCTCAATCGCCTGGCGAGCGAATCGATCACGACCAGCGCGGGGACCTTGTCGCTCACCTCGAGCTACGCCTACGGCGTGACCGGGTCGCTGGTGGTCGACGGCGCGACGGTGGGCCCGCTGAAGTCGGTGTCGATCACCCAGTCCGGGACCGGCATCACCGCCCGGACCAGCGTCAAATACACCAACAGCCAAGGCCAGAGCGTGCGGGTGACCGACGGGCTCGGGAATCACACGAGCTTCGTCTACGACGCAATCGGGAATCTGACCAAGGCGATCGGCCCGACCGGAATCGCCGAGGTGATGACCTACGACCTGCGCGGTCGCAAGGTCACGCTCGCGAACCCGGACAGCGGCAGCTGGAGCTACGAGTACAACGGCGCGGGCGAGCTGGTGCGCCAGACCGACGCGAAGGGCCAGGTCACGCGCAACTTCCACGACAGCCTGGGGCGGGTTGTCGAGCGGCGGGAGCATCCCGGCTCGGAGGCCACGACCCCGTTCGTGACGGTGACGAGCTACGACCGCTACGCAGACACCTCGGCATGCGCCTTCGGCAAGGGCAAGGCCTGCGAGGTGCGCACCGCGACGGTGACGCGCGCTTCGGTGGGAGGCGCACTGGCCAATCCGCAGGTGCGCCGGTTCAGCGCGTTCGACAACGCCGGCCGGGCCACGACCGGGACCACGGTGATCGACGGCCGCAGCTACGTGTCGACCACCTCGTTCGACGCCAACGGGCGGGTGGACAAGCTGCAGTACCCGTCGGGATACATGGTGGTGAACCGCTACACGAGCTGGAGCGGCGCGCTCGATCGGGTAGCGGAATGGACCGGCAGCGCGGTGGGACAGGTGCACTGGACGATGGGAGCCCGGCACCCGGACGGACAGGCGGGATACGGGTCGCTGGCCGGGACGAGCTTCGCGCGCAACTACGACGGGTTCGGGAGGGTGTCCGACATCACCGCGGGGGTGGGCGGCAACCCGATCTCGCTGCAGAACGCGCACTACACGTTCGACGCGCTGGGGAACCTGACCCAGCGCAGCGAGAGCGTGCTCAACCCGGGCACGCAGAGCTTCGCCTACGACCAAGTCGACCGGCTCACGAGCTACGCGGGGCAGAGCGCTGCCTACGACGCGGCGGGGAACCTCACCTCCCGTGCGGGGACGAGCTACAGCTACCAGGCCGGCACGCACCGGATGAGCGGGTACGGGAGTACCGGCTACGGCTACGACGCCAACGGGAACGTGACCAGCATCAGCGGGGGCACCACCCGCACGATTACGCCGACGGCGTTCAACCTCCCGAACACGATCGTGCAGGGCACCACCAGCCTGAGCTATATCTACGACGGGGGACACAAGCGGATCAAGGAGACCTCCACCACCGCCGGCGGCACGACCACGACCTACTACCTGGGCGGCTACGAGGAGCTCACCCGCACCGACGGCATCACCGAGCGGCGCCACTACCTGGCCACGCCGGACGGGACGGCCGGGATCGTCATCAGGAGGAGCGACGGGACCACGGCGCCGCGCTATTGGCTCACCGATCACCTGGGGAGCGTGGTGGCGGAGGTCGATCAGTCAGGAGCACTTAAGCAGAGCGCGACGTTCGGGGCGTGGGGCGACCGGACGCAGGTCGTGCAGGCGGACCCGAGGGCCGAGGATCGCGGATTCACCGGCCACGAGCACCTGGTGGAGGTGGGGCTGATTCACATGAACGGGCGGGTCTACGACCCGCTCACCGGACGCTTCCTCGCCGCCGACCCGCTGATCCAGGACTCCCGGAAGTACATGCGGCGGATTATTCCCAGATCCTTCATGGTGATCATCTCCTGTGAGCCCTGCTCAAACCTCGAGCCGGGGAGTTAATCACCCTGGGTAATTTTCGCCGCGCACTACCTCCTAAAACTGGGTACTTTCATTCGCGCGCCAACACGCGGCGGAAGTAATGTGGGCGCTGGCGCCAACTTCTGCGAACGCAGCAGCAATCGGCGAACTCGCGGGGGCAGTTGCAGGTGGCTTCGCCGCTGGTGGAATTCAGGGAGGGAACGTTCAGAGTGCCGTCGCCGGAGCGATGTCGGCGAGCATATTCTTCGCGGCAGGAAGCATTGCCGGTGCAGCGGCTGCAGATCAAATCGTGGGATTCGGTCGCGGGGGAATCGGCCGAGTGGCCCTACACGCAGGAGCTGGGTGCTTCACCGGCGCTGCTATGGGTGGAAGTTGTGGGAAGCAAGCTGTCGCTGGAGGCTTTTCAGAGCTCGCTGGGCCGATTGTGGATCGGGCGAGTACCAATGTCGCATTCGGTGTCGTCGCGCACGCTGTTGCAGGCGGTCTAGGATCGATGGTGGCTGGAGGGAGATTTGAAAATGGTGCGATCACCGGGGCCTTCGGATATCTATTCAACCAAGTGGCACATCCGGGTGACGATGAGTTCGCGAACGGAACGCCGGGTCAGCAGCAGCTAAGTGCGATGCATGAGGCCGGAGTGAGAGCGGCCGAGAACGGGACGGTCGTAATTGAGGAACTCGGTTGGCTCGGAATTGGTAGCATAGGCGGTCGAGTACTCGGCGGCTTGACCCGATTCTTTGGAGTAGGTTCGCGAGTTGCAATTAGCGAAGGGAGACTCGGGCATATCTTCCGTGATGCAGAAGGCCATCTACTCGATACGCCCGCCAATCGCGCATTGCTTGTTGATGTCGCAAACAATCGTGCCGCGCGATTGGGTAAGGATCGATTCGGGAACATTTGGAATGCAGCGACGAGAGAGGATGGCACACAAGCATGGGTACAGATTCGCAATGGCCAAATTGTTAATGGGGGAGTGAATTCGACGCCCCGGACATTCAATCCTCATACAGGGCTATCAAGCCTCGAAAAGCCGTGAGTAGCCAACATCAGTCGTTGAGAGAACTTACGAAGGAGCAGGGATATGCGGCAATGTTCGAGTTCCTGCAGCTGTATTGGGAATATGACCGTTCCGACGACATTGCAATCTTGCTGGGCGCGCTAGCGCTCCAGCCGGATGGTCGTCCGGCAGACCCGGCGTTGTGGGCAGACTGGATCATTGCCTGCGAGAAGGTGCTGGAAAAATAGCTAGTGCAAACTCGTTTCTGTAAATTGGCCTGGGCGGCGTCGAACGATCTGGTCGGGCGTCATCGAAGTGAGCAAGCGAGCGAATAAGTAGGGTCAGATTCGACTTTCGACTGAGAGATCAATCGGATCAGACTCGATTGATACGCGGTGATCGACCGAGTGCTCACTGATTGCGGTCGAGACCGCCGGCCTCTCGGGCAACGAGAAGTACCGGCAGCGGCAGAAGGCATCGGGCGGAGGCGAGGTCGAGGTCTACTACGACGAGCTGCAGCGCGAAGTTCGGCGCGCGAGCAAGGCGTTCATCGACGGTACCTACGCCACCACCACGCTCGCCTACGACGCGGCGGGCCGCAAGGTCACCGCGTCCAAGCCCGCGGGTGGCGGACTGGTCACCACGGCGTGGACCTACGACGCGCTCAACCGTCTCGCCTCGGAGACGATGACCGGGACCGGCTTGTCGCTCACCTCGAGCTACGCCTACGGCGTGACCGGGTCGCTGGTGGTCGACGGCGCGACGGTGGGCCCGCTGAAGTCGGTGTCGATCACGCAGTCGGGGACCGGCATCACCGCCCGGACCAGCGTCAAGACCACCAACAGCCAAGGCCAGAGCGTGCGGGTGACCGACGGGCTCGGGAATCACACGAGCTTCGTCTACGACGCGATCGGGAACCTGCTGAAGGCGATCGGGCCGACGGGAATCACGGAAACCATGACCTACGACCTGCGCGGTCGCAAGGTCACGCTCGCGAACCCGGACAGCGGCAGCTGGAGCTACGAGTACAACGGCGCGGGCGAGCTGGTGCGCCAGACCGACGCGAAGGGCCAGGTCACGCGCAACTTCCACGACAGCCTGGGGCGGGTTGTCGAGCGGCGGGAGCATCCCGGCTCGGAGGCCACGACCCCGTTCGTGACGGTGACGAGCTACGACCGCTACGCAGACACCTCGGCATGCGCCTTCGGCAAGGGCAAGGCCTGCGAGGTGCGCACCGCGACGGTGACGCGCGCTTCGGTGGGAGGCGCACTGGCCAATCCGCAGGTGCGCCGGTTCAGCGCGTTCGACAACGCCGGCCGGGCTACGACCGGGACCACGGTGATCGACGGCCGCAGCTACGTGTCGACCACCTCGTTCGACGCCAACGGTGCGCATTCCGGCGAAGTTGACCGCTGAATCCGACGATGATGACCGCGTGGAGAGCCGCGGTGCGTGGGGTTCAGATTCTAGCGTGGGCGGTCATCATCGTGGTTGATGCTGGGGTCGGGGGATCATTTCTTGGCCGCCGGCGCGGCGGCTTTCTTGCGTAGCGATTCGCCCTTGAGTGCGAGCCGATGACTGCCATGCACGATGCGGTCGAGGATGGCATCGGCCAGGGTGGGATCGTTGAGGTAGGTGTACCAATGCTCGACCGGGACCTGGCTGGTGATCAGGGTGGCCTTGCCGGTCGTGCGGTCGTCGAGCAGTTCGAGCAAGTCGTTGCGTTCGGACTGGCCGATCGGCGCGAGGCCCCAATCGTCGAGAATCAGGAGGTCGGTCCGGGCGAGTTGCTGCAGGCGCCGGCTGAAGCTGCCGTCGCCGTGGGCGATGCGCAGTTCTTCGAGCAGTCGGCCGAAGCGGGTGTAGAAGACGGCGAAGCCCTGACGACAGGCGGCTTGGCCCAGCGCGCAGGCGAGCCAGGTCTTGCCGAGGCCGGTAGCGCCGGTGATGAGGATGCTGTGGCCGCTGCGAATCCAGTCGGCGCCGGCGAGGCTCGCGAGCTGACGCGGATCGAGACCGCGGGCGCTGCGGGAGTCGAGGTCCTCGATGCAGGCATCGGGATACTTGAGCTTGGCCTGCTTGAGCAGACGTTCCAGGCGCCGGGTGTCGCGCCAGGCGAGTTCGCGGTCGACCAGCAGGCCGAAGCGGTCTTCGAAGGCGAGACCGGTAGCCGCCGGTTGGGTGAGTTGCTCTTCGAAGGCGCGGGCCATGCCATCGAGGCGCAAGGAGCGCAGGTGGGTCACGGTTTGTTGGGTCAACATTGAACGATCTCCTTCAACGGGTCAGTGGTAGTACTCGGGGCCGCGCACGTTGGCGTGCGCGGGCAGGACGGCGTCGTCGAACAGCGTGGCGGTGGTCGGTTGGCGGTCAAGGCCGGCGGCGAGGATGGAGGCGACCGACTTGCGGGTCTTGGCGCCGAGCGCGAGGGCCCGCGCGCAGCCGGCTTCGAGCCGGGCGTCGCCGTACTTGCGCGCCAGCGCCAGCAACCCGAGGCAGGCCCGGTAGCCTTGCTCGGGATGCGGCTTGGATTCGAGCAGATGCGCGACCAGGTTCCCGGTCGCCACGCCGATGGTTCCCGCCCAGTGCAGCAGCCGCGCCGGGGTCCATTCCCGATGCGCGCGATGCGCCGCCGGCATGTGCTCGGCGACCGTGGTGTACCCGCCGCGACGATGCGAACGGGCGTGGCTCGCCACCCGTTGATGGCGGAACAGCACCTCGACCGTGGTACGGGTGATCCGCAGTTCGACTTCCTGGCCGACCAGGGCGTGCGGCACCGAGTAGTAGTGATGCGCGAACTCGACGTGGTAATCGAGACGGGAGACCCGTGCCTTCTTGAAGTCGGCGTACTCGAAGGCGGTACCCGGCAGCGGCCGCAACGCCGGCCGGTCGAGCAGGTCGAACCAGCTGCGGCGCGAGCCCTCGAGCTTCTGGAACGGCCGGTCGTTGAGTTCGCCGAGCAGCTGCCGGATCGCGGTGTTGAGTTCGGCCAGGCTGTGGAAACGCCAACGCCGCAGCCGGGCCAGAATCCAACGCTCGACCAGCAGCACCCCGGCTTCCACCTTGGCCTTGTCCTGCGGTTTGCGCGGCCGCGCCGGCAAGATGGCGCAGCCGTAATGCTCGGCCAGCGCCTCGTAGGTGCGATTGGCGATCGGCTCGTAGCGGTCCGGGTCGCGGATCAAGGCCCGCGGATTGTCGGGCACCAGGAGTGCCGGCGCGCCGCCGAAGAACGTCAGCGCGTTGACGTGCGCCGCGATCCAGTCGGCTTTCGACTCGGCGGCGGTGGCCTCGGCGTAGGTGTAGTTCGACGCGCCCCACACCGCGACGAAGATGTGCGCACGGGTGATCTCCCCGCTGGCCGGGTCGATCAGCGGGACGGTCGGGCCGGCGTAGTCGACGAACAGCTTCTCGCCGGCGACATGGATCTGCCGCATCGAGCGACGCAGCAACTGCCGGAACTCGATGTAGCGCTCGCAGAAGCGCGACCGGCTGTAGGGAATGCCCTGGGCTTGCGCCCGGTACTCCTCCCACAGCAATTGCAGCGTGACGCCCTTGCGCCGTAGCTCGCGATGGATGGCGGCGAAGTCGGGAGCGGCAAACTGCGGGTAGACGTAGCGCTGTCCATGCAGCCGCGCGTCCAGCGCGGCGTCATCGAGCTCCAGCGCTTCGTTGTGCGTCAGCTCAGCGCCCGTGGCCGCGGCCAGATAGTTCGCTACCGAGCCCTTGGCGATGCCCAGCGCGGCGGCGATCCGGGCATTGGACAGCCCACACTCATGCTTGAGGCGGAGAACTTCTCGAATTCGTCGCATGGCAATCCGGTTGGCTGGCACCGCAGGCTCCCTGAGCAAAAGGGATCGAGGGTACCGAGCCGAAGGTTCGAATTACCACGCACCGCAACGTCGCCAGCGCGATCACGAGCCCGAAATCCGGGCATCGTGACCGCCGATCCGACCATCTTGACCGCGGTTTCCGACGTACCCGCCAAAGCGGTCAACATCCGTCGGATTCACCGGTCAACATCGTCGGATTCAGCGGTCATCATCCGTCGGAAACCGCGGTCACGTTCAGTCGGAATACACACCAACGGCCGGGTGGACAAGCTGCAGTACCCGTCGGGATACATGGTGGTGAACCGCTACACGAGCTGGAGCGGCGCGCTCGACCAGGTGGCGCAGTGGACCGGCACGGCCATCGGTCAGGTGCACTGGACGATGGGAGCCCGGCACCCGGACGGGCAGGCGGGATACGGGTCGCTGGCCGGGACGAGCTTCGCGCGCAACTACGACGGGTTCGGGAGGGTGTCCGACATCACCGCGGGGGTGGGCGGCAACCCGATCTCGCTGCAGAACGCGCACTACACGTTCGACGCGCTGGGGAACCTGACCCAGCGCAGCGAGAGCGTGCTCAACCCGGGCACGCAGAGCTTCGCCTACGACCAGGTCGACCGGCTCACGAGCTATGCCGGGCAGAGCGCTGCCTACGACGCGGCGGGGAACCTCACCAGCCGCGCGGGCACGAGCTACAGCTATCAGGCCGGCAGCCACCGGATCACGAGCTACGGGGGCACCGGCTACGGCTACGACGCCAACGGGAACGTGACTGGCATCAGCGGGAGCACCCCCCGCACGATCACCCCGACCGCGTTCAACCTGCCCGCGACGATTACCCAAGGCGGCACGACGCTCGCCTACGTCTACGACGGCGGGCACCGGCGGATCAAGGAGACCTCGACCAGCGCCGCCGGCACGACCACGACCTACTACCTTGGGGGCTACGAGGAGCTCACCCGCACCGACGGGATCGCCGAGCGGCGCCATTACCTGGCCACGCCGGACGGGACGGCGGGGATCCACATCAGCAGAAGCGACGGCACCACCGCGCCGCGCTACTGGCTCACCGATCACCTGGGGAGCGTGGTAGGCGAAGTCGATCAGGCCGGGGCACTCAAACAGAGCGCGACATTCGGGGCGTGGGGAGACCGGACGCAGGTCGTGCAGGCCGACCCGAGGGCCGAGGATCGCGGATTCACCGGCCACGAGCACCTGGTGGAGGTGGGACTGATCCACATGAACGGGCGGGTCTACGACCCGATCACCGGCAGATTCCTCGCGGCAGACCCGCTGATCCAGGATCCGTACGACGCGCAGAGCTACAACCGCTACAGCTACGTCAGGAACAATCCGCTCTCCTTCACCGACCCGTCCGGCTACAGTTGGTGGACCAAGTGGAGGAAGCCGGTTATCGCGATCGCGGCAGCGGCGATCATCAGCCCATTAGTCGCGGCGGAAGTAATGTGGGCGCTGGCGCCAACTTCCGCGAATGCAGCTGCAATTGGCGAACTCGCGGGAGCGGTTGCGGGTGGCTTCGCTGCTGGTGGAATTCAGGGTGGGAACATCGAGAGTGCCGTCGCCGGAGCAATGTCGGCGAGCGTATTCTTCGCGGCGGGAAGCATCGCTGGTGCAGCGACTGCAGATCAGATCGCGGGGTTCGGTCGTGGGGAAATCGGCAGGGTGGCACTCCACGCAGGTGCCGGGTGCTTCACCGGTGCTTCTATGGGCGGAAGCTGCGGGAAACAAGCCGTCGCCGGAGGCTTTTCAGAGCTCGCTGGGCCGATCGTGGATCGTGCGAGCACGAATGCCGCGTTTGGTGTAGTCGCGCACGCGGTTGGAGGTGGGCTAGGATCGATCGCGGCTGGAGGCAAGTTTGAAAATGGAGCTATGACCGGAGCGTTCGGCTACCTCTTCAACCAATGTGCTCACGGCTCCTGTGCGACCGAGTTTGAGCAGTTGATGTACGACTGGTGGCCCGGGTACAAGGCCGGGACTTTGCTTCACAATCAGATTTGGGGCGATGGGAGTTGGACCGGTTGGGAGGTTCTGGACGCCGCATCGGTCGGCTTGGGATTCGCGGGCCGCGGAGCGCAACTCGGTTCGGCGGCGAGGCAAGCTGCACATGCCGAACAGATGGGTCTCCTTCGAGAAGCGGGAAGCCGCCTCGGGAATTTCTCGGTAGGAACTGTGGACAGCATCGCCGATGCGAATGCACTCGGCAAAGCCTGGGTGGGACCTGGCTACCGGGTATCCGACAGCGGGCGAGCGTGGCTTAGCCTAGATGGGACCAAGGTCTATCGACCGCCAAACATGAAACCAACATGGGGCGAGTACCAGGCGAACTTCATGCGCATCAATCCCGACAATGGGCGTGCCATGTCCAACGCGCACCTGAGCATACGACCGTGAAGGCGCGGCTGCGGGAACTGACGCTCGCCAGCGGGCTGCCCCTGGAGCAGCTATCGCCTCGTTGTTTGGAAGTAACTGTCCAGGCAGTTCTAGGGCCGGACCCAGGTGATGGTGATGAACTCTTCGACTTTTCGGTTCGAGTCGGTGTCGACGCGCAGGATTTTGGATCGGGTGGATATGCCTGGGCCGGGAAAACGCTGATGATGCAGGCATTTGATCCGATGCGGGTCAGCGAAGCAGTGTCGGAGCTCTTGGCCGAAGTGGAGGGGCAAGACTGGGCTTCGGTCGTGTCCCAGCTACGCGAGCATATGCGATGGGAATTCGACATCAGTTGAACAGCCGGAGCTTGAGCAGCAGCTCGCCGAGTCGTTCCGGTTTGAAGATCAATGGGAAGATCATTGGGGTCGGACTCCATTGATGCGCGGTGATCGATGTACAAGTTCAGTATTTCTGCGAGTGTACATGTTCAGTATTTCTCCGACACTCGGGTCTATCGAGCGGTTGGGTCTACTGGCTGATTTCGGCGGTCGCGTAACCCACTTCGTCGGCAGCGGGCGACGCGAAGTCGAAAGCGTAGAGAAGTTCGGATCAGACGCGACGGTCGGCTCATCTGGTCGTCGCCGTCGAGGAGTCCTTCGAGCTCGACGGCAGCGCGCTCGCGACCACGACCTGTTCGGCGGCAGCCTGCGACTCGTCAACCGTACGACGAACACCTGGCGAGCACGCCGCTCGCAGTCCTGCACGGTCGCGAACTGCCAGCCCGCGGGGACGGGTGGATTGCCGGTCGGCGACCCGCCGCATCCGTACATCTACGAAGCGCACCTGATGGTGTCGCAGGAGGAGGCGTTCGAGCTCGACGGCAGCGCGCTCGCGATCACGACCACGAGAGTAGGGGAGTTGAGCGGCGCCGAGGACATCGCGAGCATCGACGCTTACGGCAACCCGCTCACGGTGACCGTATCGACGAGCGACGCGTCGGGCGGTAGCTACCTCAAGACGACCACCAACACTTACGCGGCGGCGAACACGACGAACTGGGTCGTCAGGGATAGTAAATCCAACGCCTCCGGAGTCGTCGGAGGCAGCATAGCAGGCCGCGACTCACTCGAGCGACGGGAAGCTGGGGGCGATGAGGGGTCGCTGCGCGGCTCGGGGAGCCCTGCGGGCGGGTGTTTCGCGAGGGTCAGGGAGTTCGCAGCGCGCGCCGGCGGCCGTGGGACACGCACCGGCCCGGCGTCGCGCGCGGCGGGCGGTCGACGCTCGGCGTTACGTGGATACCCTCGGTGAGTACGACGATGTCGCCGGCGATGCGTCCGTCGTACGGGCCCGCGATCAGGATGATCGTTCGCCGAACAGGCGATACCCGTGGCAAACGCGCGTGCTGCGCACGCGCCGTGGGACCGCCCTCGTCGCCGTCCCGGACGGCCCGTCCGGGACGGGTCTCACGTCGGTGGCGCCAGCCGGTTCGTGACGCGCCCGATGCCGTGACCGCCGCCGAAACCCGCGCCGTCGAGGCTCCTTGCGGCGAAGACGAATATCACCGACGCGTCTTCCCGCGCCGGCGAGCCGACCGCCAGGCAATCGTCGTCCGTATGACCGCCCAAAGGGTAACGATGGCGATCAGTGGCCAGATGAGCAGCAGGTCGACGCGTATGTTCGCCTCCGGCGTGACTGCCCCGACCAGCCATTCCCACGCGGCATACGCGAGCCACAGCAAGGCGGGGACCCACATGACGTTGCCCGTCGGCGACCCGCGCATTGCAGTCATGCCGATACCGGCCCAAAAGCCGAAGTGGACCAACGCCACCGCGAATACGTGGAGCGGGTGCGCGACCAACACGCGGGCAAGGACCTCGACCATCGTCTTCCCCGACGGGGCGGTGAAAGCGTCGGTATTCGCCGGACCGTTCAAGGCCGTCGGCGCGGTGAAGACAGGCGCTGCTAATCGGCTTCGACGTCGAGGCGGAAGGCTTGCCCACCCTCTTGCCAACGGAAGCTGGCTTCGCCGTTCCCGCGGTCGCGCATGCGGACCTCTGTCGGCCCGTGCATGCACGACGACCCGTCACGCTGACAGGCGACCTTCCAAGGCTCGGCATTTCCCATTCTGACGGTGATCACGAAGCCGTACTGCGTTGACTCCTGAGTGATCTTGCACTGTCCGTTGTAGATCACCTTTTGAGCGTTGACATTCGCCAGGTGGCAGAGGCCGGTGTCACGAAGCTTCTGAGCCAGTGCAGTTCCCGGTTCCCCGCCGAACAACGCGACTCCCAAAGCGCAAGCGGCCATCAGCCCGGAGTTGAGATGCTTCATACAAAGGTCCTCATGAACTTGGTTGGTTGTCACGCGCCCTGCACAAGAACGATCTCCTGCACGGGGCAAGATACCGGCTGCCTTCCACTGGGCACGGGCAACGTGTCGGGCCGCGTCGCGCAAAACGACGCCGGCGCCGTCGCGTTCAGCCGCCCGATATCACGGCCTGTGGAATCTGGTAGTGCTCGTAGTCGTTGACCTCGATCGTCCACATGTCGTCGGCCTTCGACGCCTTGACCTTCTCGTTCCCGCTGGTCACCTTGTCGCCGATGAACGTGAGGACGCGCTCGAGGCCGCCCGCAGGCTTGATGTGAACTTCCGCGTTGCCCGGCTTGCCGCGGATGACGCCGAACTCGCATTGCGAAGACCCGACGGGCGCGTTGCCCATCCAGCAGGGCACCGGCCCGGTGGCGTGATAAGGCGTGCCCTTGACCTTGGCGTCGCTGGCCGGCGCCGCGCCCAGCGCAGGCTTGGCTACGGGGCTGCCGGTGACGCCGACCGTGAGGGTGTAGTTCGCGGTCTCGTTCCGCCGCGCAGCGCTGCGCATCAGGTAGACGCGGACCGTGTACTCGCCGTCGGCTTCCAGCGTGCCCGACCACTCGTTGCCGCCCGACGAGCTGTTGTAGACGGCCACGTCCTTCGAGCCCGGCGGGAGCACGTTGAAGTAATTCGCGCCGTGCTTCGTCTTGAGCCACACGCTCATCGTCTGGCCGGCCTTGGCGCGCAGCTTGTAGTCGATCGTCTGGTCGCCCTTGATCGACCCGTTGGTCGTGGCCGACGTCGCGCCCGCCGCGAACCTGACCTGCCGCGTCTCGATGCCGCTCGCCGCCGGCGCTTCGTGACTCGCCGCTACGAACGCGAATCCCAGCGCGAGCACCCACACGGACCGCTTCATCTCCGCCCTCCCCTTGGACCGGCAGCGGTCCGTCTGCGTCGCAACGTCGCGGCCGCGATCGCCATGAGCGCGACTGCCAGCGCCGTCACGCCCTCCTGCGAGTTCGTGGGCACCGGCACGACTGGCGCGATCTTCGTCCACGTGCCCGCCGCTTGGGGCGTGTAGGCCTGTCCCGTCACCAGCCCCGACACATCGAGCACCGTGCAGCTGTCGGCGACGCCGGCCACGCTGGTCCCCGTTGTGCTGCAGGTGGCGCCTTCCATGGCATAGTCTCCAGTGCTGAGAATACGCACCTCGTTGTAGTGGTCGCCGGCGCCGTGCGGGATCGATCCGCTCGTCCAGACCTGGAAATCCAATGCCCAGTTGGCGATCGCGCCGGTCGCATCGGTCCCGGCGACGAACGAGTACACGCGCGCGTTCGGGTCCGACGACGCGTAGGTGTGGACCCCGTCCGAGAACGAGTACGACGTCACCTGCGCGAGGATGTTCGCCGACGGGAGATTCGGCGCGAGCGGCGTGGCGGTCGTGAATTGCCCGGTCACCCGCTGCGAGGTCGCGTACGGCCCCGAGACGATCGAGTAGGTCGGACCGACGTACTGGTAGGTCGTCGCGGCCGACACGCTCACGGAGGCCGACAACGCAACGGCGAGGAAGCAGCTGCGATGCATCGCTCAATAACCCCAGTTCGGATTGTTCCGATAGGGGTAGTTGCCCGACACCCGGCGCCCGGACGAAATGGCGTGGCTCTGCCCCATCGGCAGGTTCGGGTAGTCGCCGGGCCCGTAGGTGTGGCAGTCGCCCTGGAAGTTCGCGTCGGTGCAGAAGATCCAGTAGCCGGACTCCACGCGCAGCGATCGCGCCTTGTCGTTGAATCCCCGCCGGTCGAGGTTGGACATCCCGCCGGGCTCGACGACGAGCGTCTCGCCCGACAGGCTGTAGCCCGAGTAGAGGATCGCGCGCGAACCGGATCCCCAGTTCCCGCCGCCCCCGCCCCACTGCGGCTGGTTGTTCCAGCCGCCGCCGCCGTCGGGCGTCCAGCCCAGCGAGCGCACCGACGAGACGCGGTTGCTCAAGCCCATCGCTTCGAGCGACGGGTACTCGCCGGGACCGAGCGTCGTGCACCGGCCGGCGAAATACGCATCGGCGCAGATCTGCCAACGCCCGCCGCGCACGATCGCCGACGACGCCCGGTCGTTGAAGCCGCTGTCGGCGAGATTCGAGACGCTGTGGCTGGACGAGTAGTTGCGGCCGCTGAAGCCCTCGTTCTCGTACAGCGCGATCTGGGCGCTGGATGCGCCGGCGACCGAAAGCGCGGCCAAGCCGGCCGCTAGACCGGCCGCGAAGGTGGTCTTCATCGTCTTTCTCCTGTCGGGATTCGCTTCCGGGACGGACCTGTCCGCGTCCCTTCGTGCGGCGTGCATTAGATCGGGACGGTCGCCGGCGCGCTATCCGAAAAGCGAAATCGCCGCTGGACAACGCGAATCCCATTGACATCGCCCTCCGTCCGGGCGACGGGGCTCGATCAGGACTTGAGCGTCCGGGACGGCGACTCGCCGTAGGCCCGCCGGTACATCGCGGCGAACCGGCCGAGGTGCGGGAGTCCGACGGCGGTGGCGACGCTCGTGACGTCGGTGCCCGGTTCGAGGCGCACCAGCAGCCGGCGTGCGGCGGCGAGCCGCCGTTCGGCGACGTACCGCATGGGCGAGACTCCGCGCAGCGATGCGAACGTCAGCTGCAGGCTGCGCTCGCCGACGCCTGCGACGCGGCAGAGATCGCCGATCGTGAGCGGCTCGTGCAGATGGGCATCGATCCATCCTTCCAGCACTGCGCACCGGGCTGCCCCCAGCGGTGTCGCCTGCGCGACTCCCTTCCCGCGCAGCAGGATCTCGGCGAGCAGGGCGATCGAGCGAGCTTCGCCGAGCGCATGCCGAGACGCGGGCGACGCCGCCGCCGGCGGTGCGGAGAGTTCGGCGACGGCTGCTTCGAGGGCGACCCGGTCGCTCTCTCGCAGGTCGATCGCGCGGGACTGGATCGCCGCCCGCCCGAGGAGCGTCGGCATCCGCGCTTCGACCTCGTCGACGACGGCATCGACGCTGGCGGCCAGCGCCATGCTCAAGCCCGGTTCGCCACGGCGGGTGAACTCCCAACCCGGTGCGACGATCATCGCGGATCCCGGCGCAACCCGGATCCGGCGTCGCCCGAGCGCATAGTCGTTCGGCGCGTCCACCGGCACTTGCAGGAGCAGGCTTCCGGCCGCGCCTCGAATGGTCTGCGCGAGCCCCGCCCGGCCCCAGCCGACGGCCACGCGGCCTCTGGCCAGCACGTGCCGTTCGAAGGACAACGGGCCCGTCCCGTGGACCACCCGCGAGTGTTCGCCATCGGATCGCGCGACGAACGCGCGGGCCTCGTCGACATCGTCCGAGCGAAAGGTCGATGCGTGAATGGGCGGCGGCGGCGGGCGGAACGCAGGGCGGCGCGCGGTCGTGCTCATGGCGCAGAGAATTTACCACCGCCATGGCCATGGCGCGTCGCGTCGTGTCCGCACGGCTTCGCGACGGGCGACCCGCTCCGGCGGCGCCACGGTCGGCTGCCTCGCCTGCCAGGCGCCCGTGCCGGGCGGCGCGCAGTCGCGTCGTCGACGAGCGTCGGCCACGCAGGCCCTTCGCGGTAAGATTCGCGTTCGTTCGCGCTGCCTTCGCGCGCCGTCCGCCGCGAGGGCAGCCGGGACGCGCCCCGGCAGGATCGGGTCTACGCCGCGGCGCGGTTCCGCTCGGCGTTCAGGGAGTCGCGCACGATGACGAGTTTCCGACCCGGCCCCGACGACGCCTTGCTCGTCGTCGACGTCCAGAACGACTTCGTGAGCGGCAGCCTCGCCGTTCCGGGAGGCGCCGAGGCCATCGCGCCGCTCAATGCCGCGATGGCCGCGTTCGCCGCCGCGGGCCGGCCGATCGTTCTGTCGCGCGACTGGCACCCGGCCGACCACCGTTCGTTCGTGCAGCAAGGCGGCCCGTGGCCGCCGCACTGTGTCGAGGGATAGTAAATCCAACGGCGGGCGCACGCCCCGATCCCCGGGCGGATCGCGGCGGTCGCGCACGTGCCGATCCGCAGCGTCGAGCAGTTCGTCGCGAAGGTCGCGGAAGAAACTCGGCCGGGTCGCCGCGCGCATCGACTGGAAGCCGGACGCGGCCTCGCAGGCGTCCTGGGAGCGCTTGCGCGCCGGGGAATCCGTCGACATCGACGCGCTCGCGCTCGCGGCCTGCAACTGGTCGGTGCCGAAGGGCGAGTGGCGGGAAGCCGGCGCGACGACGTTGGTCGAGGATCCGTTCCTCGCGCCGATCGCACTGCGCCACACGCCTCCGCGCGCCGTCGAGTCGCTGCCGCTGGTGCTGTCCGCCGTCGAGCGGATGACCCGGCGGCTCGCCGACGCCCGCGGGAGCGGCGCCCGCCCGCCGGCGCGTCCGGCCTGACGACGCCTGATCGGATCAGATCGCGAGGTCGCGCAGCATCGCGTCGACGCGCTCGGTAACCGCCGCGTCCATCGCGATCGGGCGTCCCCAGGCGCGCGTGGTCTCGCCGGGCCACTTCGACGTCGCGTCGATGCCCATCTTGCTGCCGAGGGATAGTAAATCCAACGCCTCCGGAGTCGTCGGAGGCAGCATAGCAGGCCGCGACTCACTCGGAGCGACGGGAAGCTGGGGGCGATGAGGGGTCGCTGCGCGGCTCGGGGAGCCCTGCGGGCGGGTGTTTCGCGAGGGTCAGGGAGTTCGCAGCGCGCGCCGGCGGCCGTGGGACACGCACCGGCCCGGCGTCGCGCGCGGCGGGCGGTCGACGCTCGGCGTTACCAAGTGATGCGTTGATCGAACTCGACCTCGGGTGCCGGCTGGGCGTGGGGGTAGAACTCATCCGTCCTGGCATCGGGCAGGTCCCACAGCGGCGGGCCTCGGGCTGGCGCGATGTGCGGTGGCGCGGTCGGTTCGCCGACGTGGAGGAGGATGTTGCGGATGGTGGACGGATCGGTGATGAAGGCGATGATCCTCATCTCGGCGCCACAACGGGAACACACCAGCGGAAACACTTCGTAGATGCGGGCGAGCAGCATGGCCCAGGCGTAGCGAGCGGCACGACGATAAGCCGGTTCGACGGTAGGCGGCTCGGGCGGCGGTGCGGGCGGCGCGGTGGTTGCCCCCGGCGCGAGGGCGGTGACCGCAGCACGCAGGGGCGAGTTGGGTGCCAGCACGCCGAAGTAGCGGTGGCGGTGGACCCGCGGTGGCGGGACGAGTACGGCGAGGCGGTCGAGCAGCTGCAGCGGGGTCAGGATCTGCGGGCCGTTCCCGCCCGGACCGGGCTTGGCGCTCTCGTAGAGCAGGTGCTCGGGATCGCGCTCGCGCAGCCGGTCCAGGGCGAATGGCGGGCGGGTGCAGTAACGCAGCAGCCGCTCGCGCCCGGCACGGTCGGCAGCCGCGATGCGTACCGAGGCATCGAGGGAGAAGCCGCCGCCGTGTTGCCATTGCGCCATTGCCTGCGCGTCATCGCCCGGCAGCAGGCCGCGGCGCACGAACCCGCGCAACAGCCGCCGGCGCACCTGCGCCTGCACCTTCGTGATGGCGGTGGCATCAAGGCCGGTAGCGGCATGAAAGACGACTCCGCCCGCGCCGGGCTCGAACACCCCGTCGATGACCGCGCAGTGGAAGTGCAGATGCGCATTGAGTGTCGAGCCGAAGCGATGGATGAAGGCCACCGCGCCCAGACGCGCCGCGGGGCCTGAACCAGGACTGTGCGCGCGCAGGCAGGACTCCACCGCGCGCAGGAAGAGCCGCAAGGCAGCACCCTGCAGGTCGGCATCGCGTTCCAGGAAGTAGCGCAGGCGCTTGGGCACCGCCAGGACCCACTGGCGCAGGGGCAGCTCCGGCAGGACGTGATCGGTCAGATGCGCCGCCGTCGCCACCATGCGCCGGGCGTTGCACGAGGGGCACACCCCGCGCCCCTTGCACGAGAAGGCGATCAGGAAGTCATGCCCGCACTGCCCGCACCGGGCCCGGGCAAAGCCATGGGCAAGGATTCCGCATTCCAGGTAACGGCGGAACTCGCGCTCCACATATGCCGGCACCGACCACTCATCGTCGTGACCGTCGCGGCAGCGGGCGAGCCAGGTCTCGAGGTGTTGCTGGAACGCGCGCGACGGTAGGAGGGCAGCTCGCGAATCCGCAAGTGCAGCAGTGGACGGTGTTCGACAACGCCGGCCGGGCCACGAGCGGCACGACGATGATCGACGGGCGCAGCTACGTGTCGACCACCTCGTTCGACGCCAACGGCCGGGTGGACAAGCTGCAGTACCCGTCGGGATACATGGTGGTGAACCGCTACACGAGCTGGAGCGGCGCGCTCGATCGGGTAGCGGAATGGACCGGCAGCGCGGTGGGACAGGTGCACTGGACGATGGGAGCCCGGCACCCGGACGGACAGGCGGGATACGGGTCGCTGGCCGGGACGAGCTTCGCGCGCAACTACGACGGGTTCGGGAGGGTGTCCGACATCACCGCGGGGGTGGGCGGCAACCCGATCTCGCTGCAGAACGCGCACTACACGTTCGACGCGCTGGGGAACCTGACCCAGCGCAGCGAGAGCGTGCTCAACCCGGGCACGCAGAGCTTCGCCTACGACCCGGTCGACCGGCTCACGAGCTACGCGGGGCAGAGCGCTGCCTACGACGCGGCGGGGAACCTCACCAGCCGTGCGGGGACGAGCTACAGCTATCAGGCCGGCAGCCACCGGATCACGAGCTACGGGAGTACCGGCTACGGCTACGACGCCAACGGGAACGTGACTGGCATCAGCGGGGGCACCACGAGGACGATCACCCCGACCGCGTTCAACCTCCCGAACACGATCGTGCAGGGGACCACGAGCCTCGCCTACGTCTACGACGGCGGGCACCGGCGGATCAAGGAGACCTCGACCACCGCCGGCGGCACGACCACGACCTACTACCTGGGCGGCTACGAGGAGCTCACCCGGACCGACGGGATCACCGAGCGGCGGCACTATCTGGCCACGCCGGACGGGACGGCGGGGATCCACATCAGCAGAAGCGACGGCACCACCGCGCCGCGCTACTGGCTCACCGATCACCTGGGGAGCGTGGTAGGCGAAGTCGATCAGGCCGGGGCACTCAAACAGAGCGCGACATTCGGGGCGTGGGGAGACCGGACGCAGGTCGTGCAGGCCGACCCGAGGGCCGAGGATCGCGGATTCACCGGCCACGAGCACCTGGTGGAGGTGGGACTGATCCACATGAACGGGCGGGTGTACGACCCGATCACCGGCAGGTTCCTCGCGGCGGACCCGCTGATCCAGGATCCGTACGACGCGCAGAGCTACAACCGCTACAGCTACGTCAGGAACAATCCGCTCTCCTTCACCGACCCGTCCGGCTACAGTTGGTGGACCAAGTGGAGGAAGCCGGTTATCGCGATTGCCGTTGCGGCGGCAACCTACGGAGCCGCAAGTTGGCTGATGACGACGGCGGCCGTGTCCGCGCCAGGAGGTGCAACTGCGTTTGCAGCCGTGGCAGACTTTCAGTACGGAGCAACGGTCGCGGCGCTCACGCCGACAGGGTCGGCAACGGCTGCAGTGGCGTCAGGTTTCGCTTCTGGTGGCATAGCCGGTGGCAACATTGAAAGTGCGGTCACCGGAGCCGTTTCCGCGGGAGCGTTCTTCGCGGCGGGAAGCATTGCAGGTGCTGTGACGGCAGAGGGGATTGCTGGTTTCGGACATGGCGAGGTGGGCAGAATTGCGCTTCACGCCGTAGCGGGTTGCGCATCAGGGGCGGCTGCGGGAGGGAGCTGCGGAAAGCAGGCCGCCGCAGCCGGATTTGCGGAGCTTGCGGGGCCTGTCGTTTCCTTTGGAAGTGGCAACGTTGCTTATGGAGTCGCTGCGCACGCAATCGCTGGCGGCATCGGCGCGAAGCTCGCGGGGGGAAAGTTTGAGAACGGGGCAGTGACTGGCGCATTCGGATATCTATTTAACGTAACCGCTCGCCGAGCGGCGTACTTGTCAGAGCGCGAGGCGCTCGATCTCGGAACGCAGCCGTTGGTGGGCGAAGTGCTGCTTCCACAGCCGCGGCGTGAGTTGCTCGACCTCGGCGGCGGGATGGCGGTCGACACGCTGCAAGACATCGACCAGGTAATCGTAGGCGTTGATGTCGTGCAACTGGCAGGTCACGAGCAGACTCTGCACGATGCCGATCTGCCGGGCACCGAGCTCGGTCCAGCTGAACATCCAGTTTTTCCGACCGAGCGGGATGGGACGCAGGCTGCGTTCGAGGTGGTTGGTGTCGACCGGCAACTCCGGATCGCCGAGGAACAGCGACAGCGCGTGTCGTCGCGCGTGCGCGTAGCCCAGCGCCTGCACGAACCGGCTGGTCGGCAACAGCGCCTGGTCCTCGAGCCGCTGCCGGACCCACTCGAAGAAGGCCTCCACCTCTGACTTCGAGTGCGTCAGTCGATGCAGGTGCTTGTTGGCACCCGCGAGCTTGCGGGTGCGGATGTCTTCCTCGATCTCGTAGATCCGGCCGATCCGGGCCAGCGCCTGGCCGGCGAGTTCGGGCCTCACCGCCTGCGCCTTGAAGAACTCGCGCCGGCAATGCGCCCAGCACTGTGCGTGAGCGATGCCGGTCTTCTCGGCGTAGGCCGCGTAGGCGCCGTAGCCGTCGCTCAGCAGCACCGCATCGCGGCGCGGCTGCAAGCCCAGGATCGCCTCGACACTCGCGTGCGCGCGGGTCGCGAAGAACGGAAAGCACACCTCGTCGAGCTCGCCGTACACCGGCCAGAAGTAGCAGGCCTTCATCTTGCCCGGCGCCGAGCGCCCCGCCTTGATCGGCGTCTCGTCGATCGCCTTCACCCGCGAGCCGCGGATCGATTCGAGCTGTGCGTCGTAGATCGGCTCGAGCAGCCCGACCGCCTGCGCCGTGATCTCGGTGAGCCAGCCGCGGCTGACCCGAATCCCGGCCTGCACCATGCGCTGGTGCTGCCGGTGCAGCGGCAGGTGCCACTGCATCTTGTCGATCAGCAGGCCGGCGAGCAGGCTCACGTCGGCACGGCTGCCCTCGATCACCCCCGCCGGTGCCGGCGGGCACGACAGCGCCTGCGTGTCGCGGCGCTTGATCACCGGTCGCACGTACTTGAGCACCACGTAGCTGCCGGGCTGCTGCGCGAGGCGATGCGACACCTTCTGCCCGATCACCTCGTACTGCTCGGGGCGCAACCCCTGCGCTTCGGCGTTGGGCACCTCGATCACCCGCACCGGCACCCGGGACTCGTCGAAGAACAGGCTCGACTCGTCGAGGCCGGTGGCGGCCAAGTCGCTCCGTGGCACTCGTCGCGTATGCGCGGGCACCTGTTTGGTCGGTGCCGGCGGCGCTGCCTCGGGCACCGCCAGCAGCTCGCCCAGGTGCAGTTGCAAGGCGTCGGGTGGCACGATGCGCCGCTCGCTGGTGCTGCCGAAGATCTGCCGGCGAAACCACTCGAGCTGCTGCTTGAGCGACTCCACGTCGCGTTGCAACCGGGCGTTGCGCTCTTCGCTGCTGCGCAGCGTGTCGAGCACTTCCTGCGCCGACCAGTGCGCCACCTCGTCGAGAGTAGCGGCGTGCAGCGCGGTCGGTGTCGACATGACTACGATGATAGCGGAAAGACCGTGTGCTCATGCGGCCTCGCGCGTGATTCTCGCCACGTTGTAGCGCAGTCGTTGTCGCGTTACAACGAAGCCTTCGAGCATCAGCTTGAACTGCGTCCAGTCGATCTCGCAACTCTTCATCTGCGACCAGTCCGACACGAAGCAACCACGCTCCAGACGCTTGCCCCAGATGCAAAATCCACTGCGGTCCCAGTACAGCACCTTGACCTGAGAACCGCGCCGGTTGATGAACACGAACAGGGTGCCCGACAGTGGATCGAGCCCCAGCGCGTGACGGGTCAGCGCGTACAGTCCGTCGAACGATTTGCGCATATCCACGGGCTGCCCGTAGACGTGCACGCGCACCGTGCCCTCGGGGAAGAACATCAGCCACGACGGATCGTCACCACGATTCCGCCTCCCAGTTCCAGACGCATCTCGACGGGCTCGGACACGCCACCCATGTGCAGCATTCCAGCGTCGACGAATCCACTACGCGGCCCCGCGACCGCCGCACGTTCGCCGACAGTGCACTCCTCAAGGCGCTGCGCACCGGTCGCGCGTTCTGCGAGCAACGAACGCCAACGTCCAAAGCTCGAGCGGCTCACGCCCTCCCGTTCGCAGAAGGTCTGGATGCTCATGCCGCTCGCCCGCTGTCGCTCGATCATCGCCCGCCACGTCTCTTCGCCGTGGCGTTGCCAGGCCTTGCCTCTGACCTCCACCGATACCGCCTTCGTTCCTTCGCCCATCACCGATCCCCGTTCGTGGTTGCCAACGGGATCGAGTATTCACGGCAAGTCAGCGGCAGGGAAGAACGCCGATGGGCGAACGCTTACTATTTAACCACTGCAGCCATGTCCAAGGCGGCTGTTGGAACGCGTTCAAAGATGCGGCCGCCATGACCTACGACTGGGCAACAGGTCAAGGGTCCAACACGCGAGTCTTTGGTCCGGGTCGATTCAAGTCGTAGATATGATGGACGCCCCAGGTGTAATCGATGCGCGTGCATTCTTTACAGCAAGAATGCCGCGGCTATTGCCCGTGGCTCGTATGACTCGTTGCAACCAGTAACGAACTACGCGGCCAGCTTCGGCGTCTTCGACCTGTTTACGACCAGTTCTCCGACGCAACAGTTTGTAGGCAGCTATCGCGTGGACATCTTCCCCGTTAAAGGCGGTTCCGACCTGATGTTCGTTTTGAACAACAACTCAAGCTTCAGGTCCTTCGCGTACGGAATTGCTCCTGCCTGGGAGCGGACCACGTTGGCGCCGGCGGGCAATATGCGTCAGACCTATTGGTGGACGGAGCCTTGGCGGCCGTGATGAGAAATGTGGTCCTGTACCTGCTTCTTGTGCCGCTTGTTGGGGCGTGCGCGCGACCGCTCGAGAAGACGGAAGTGCTTGGCACCTACGAGTTCGTCCTGGAAGCGTAAGGGAAGTAGTGGTCATCGGTGACGACGGCAAATACACCAACAGTCTGTATGAGAACGGCACGCTCGTATGGTCCGACCGCGGCGAATGGACATACGAGCAGCAGCCAATAACACCGGCGTGACCTTTACCGCGTTCCGCTTTGGCATCCCAGGGCACTCTGCCCAGCCCGGTCTCTGGTTTGTCGTTCCATCAAAGACGTTGACGGGCGGTAAGGAGCTTTGCTTCGACTTGGATCTTGGTCGATGCTTCCGGAACACTTTTAGCAACTGCAATCGAACGAAGCTCATTCCGCTTATCGCCGACCGCACGAGCAACCACGATTAGTGCAGAAGACGGAAGCTCCATTGTGGTTCAGTTGAGTGATGGTATCTCGATTCGTCGTGGCCACCCTCCCCTGTTCAGGGGCGATATTGGGACTCGGATGGACACGTTGTGTTCGTCACCGCCTTCGCGGATAAAGCTGGAAATATCTATGAGATTGAAGTTGCTAGGGTAGACCTGCAGCCGATTCTTGACCTTGCGCGGGCGGATCGGATTGAATTCTCGGACCTTCAAACAGGCTACTACAGGACAACCAAATCTTCCGGCGCGCGCGAGGGTAGACAGCGTTTGCGGGAACCAATGGAGCTTAGACTCGATTGGTGACGCGCACGACGACGACGGGCTACGACAGCCGTGGGCGGTTCGCCACGTCGACCACCCACCCGACCTCGACGCTCAACCCGGTGGTGCTCTCCGAGGCGCGGGTGGTCGACCCGCGCTTCGGGATCGCGACCAAGGTGACGGATGCGAACGGCGTCTACACGACGAAGCTCGTGGACGGTTTCGGGCGGGTGTACGGGGAGCGCAGTTTCAACCAGGCGAACCAGAAGGTCGGCGAGACGTTCAGCGCGGTGGAGACGGCCGGCATCGTCGGCAACGAGAAGTACCGGCAGCGGCAGAAGGCGTCGGGGGGAGGGGAGGTCGAGGTCTACCACGACGAACTCCAACGCGAGGTGAGGCGCAGGAGCAAGGCGTTCATCGACGCGACCTACGCCACCACCACGCTCGGCTACGACGCGGCGGGCCGCAAGAGCAGCGCGACCAAGCCGGCCGGCCAGTACGTGGTGACGACGAGCTGGGCCTACGACACGCTCAATCGCCTGGCGAGCGAATCGATCACGACCAGCGCGGGGACCTTGTCGCTCACCTCGAGCTACGCCTACGGCGTCACGCCCTCGCTCACGGTCGAGGGCAGCGTCGTGGGTCCGCTGAAGTCGGTGTCGATCACCCAGTCGGGGAGCGTGAGCGGGCAATTGCACGTCTTAGGGAAGTGGCCGGGCACGTAACCCGAGAGATCGGAGTAGACACCTCCGGCGCAGTCATCCATCGCGCACCTCGGCGAGTCGACAATCGGCTTGAAAGAGGACTTTTCGATGGGGCTTTGGTCGACCTTCAATCTGACAGCGCGACATGTACTCGAGAAGAGTTCGAGTGGATGTGGCAGGAGCATCAAACGGGAAGCTGCGCTACGGCACTTGTGCTGTCGAGGATCTCGAAGTCTTGATGATTTCTCACGGAGAGCAGCGCTCGAGCCCCGGTCACCACGAATTCCGCCATGGCTGCGATCGCCGTGGCGATGACGATGTCGTCGTCGGGATCGGGTGCGACGCGCGGGATCGTTGCTGGCCGCACGACGGCGGCGAGCGCCGCGTAACCGAGGATGAGCGCCTCGACGCTCTGGTCTGACGCGCCGATCCTGGGCGCGAACTTCGGCCGCGCGAGGACGTCGCCGAGTTCGATCAGGAGCGGCGTGCTGGTGAAAAGCTCAACGCGCCGTTCGCGCGCGGCATGAAGCAGTTGCCGCGGCGGCCCGCTCCACAGCAACGCCGCGACCACGACGTTGGTGTCGAGGACCAGGCGCATTCAGGGCGCGTTCCGGGCGCGCCGCTCGGCGCGCATCGCGGCGATCTCGGCGGCGACGTCCTCTGGGCCCATGAACGCGGGTTCGGCGACGCGGTCCATGCGCTGCATGGCGGTGAAGAGGTTCTCGACGCGCTGCGCCTTGAGCTCCTCGCGCAGCATGAGCTCGATACGCTCGGGCGTGAGCAGGCCGGCGCGTTGGGCCTCCTGGGCGAGCTGATCGGGCAGCGTGATCTCGACGGTGGTCATGACCTTTCCTCAGCCGCTGAAACGACTTTCTGAACGGCGCTCGAGCGTTCCGCGCTCGACGAAGGAGTCGAGCGGCTACAGCTCCTGCCGCGAGGCCGACGCACGCAGACGCCAAGCATTGTATGAGACCCGTGAGAGTGTTTGGCGAGCCGGGGCGGAGGCGGGGCCCGCGGGGCGTACGGCGCGCATCCCGGAGGCAGAGCAGGAACGGCTGAAGGGCGAGTTGGCGACCGCAAGGACGTAGCGCACGGGCTCGCCCTTCGGCCGATGGTGCGCGCCGGCGATTCGATCGTATCGCGACCGACCCAGCGCGGCGCTGTGGCAAGATCGCGCCGCGATGACGATCCTGCTGACCGGCCCCACCGCCAGCGGCAAGAGCGCGCTCGCGCTCGCGCTGGCCGAAGCGCTCGACGGCGAGATCGTGAGCGTCGACTCGGCGCAGGTCTACTGCGGCATGGACGTCGGCACCGCGAAGCCCGATGCGGCGACGCGCGCGCGTATTCCGCACCACCTGATCGACCTGATCGAGCCGACCGAGAGCTATTCGGCGGCGCGCTTCTGCGCGGACGCGAACGCCGCGATGGCCGCGATCCGCGCGCGCGGGCGTGTCCCGATCCTCGCGGGCGGCACGATGCTCTATGTGAAGGCGCTGACCGAGGGCCTCTCGGCGCTGCCGCGCGCGGACGCGGCGACGCGGGCAGAGATCGACGCCGAGGCGGCGCGCGTCGGCTGGCCGCGGATGCACGCGGAGCTCGCGCGCGTCGATCCGGTCACGGCGGCGCGGCTCGCGCCAAACGACGCGCAACGCATCCAGCGCGCGCTCGAAGTGTGGCGGTTGACCGGCCGGCCGCTGTCGCAGTGGCAGGGGCGGCGCGGCGCGACGGCCTTCGACGCGCTGCGGATCGCGCTCGTCCCCGCCGACCGCGAGCGCCTGCACCGCGAGATCGCGCGGCGCTTCGACGCGATGCTCGTCGCGGGGCTCGTCGACGAAGTCGCGGCGCTGAGGCGAACGCACGCACTCGCACCGACGATGCCCTCGATGCGCTCGGTCGGCTACCGACAGGCGTGGCGCTTCCTCGACGGCGAGATCGACCGCGAAACGCTTCGCGCGACCGGCATCTCGGCGACGCGCCAGCTCGCCAAGCGCCAGATGACCTGGATGCGGTCGATGCCGGGCGAGGCGTTCGATCCCTGGGCGCCCGACCTGCACGAGCGCGTGTTGCGCCGGGTGGGCGAGGAAGCCGCGTCGATGCGCGCCTGACCCTGACGTGCGCAGGGTCGTCCCGCGGACGGCACGAAACGCGATTCCCGCGCGTGCGATAATGACCGGCTCGACGCCCGGGTCACGACCATGCGCCGCACGCTCTACGACAAGCTCTTCGACAGCCACGTCGTCCGGACCGAGACGGACGGCACCGCGCTCCTCTACATCGACCGCCACCTCGTCCACGAGGTGACGAGCCCGCAGGCGTACGAAGGCCTGCGGCTCGCGGGGCGCAAGCCCTGGCGCGTCGGCTCGATCGTCGCGACCGCCGACCACAACACGCCGACGCGCGACTGGGCGAAGGGTATCGCCGACCCGATCTCGCGCACGCAGGTCGAGACGCTCGACGCGAACATCCGCGCGTTCGGCGCGAAGGCGTACTTCCCGTTCCTCGACAAGCGCCAGGGCATCGTGCACGTGATCGGGCCGGAGACCGGCGCGACGCTGCCGGGGATGACCGTCGTGTGCGGCGATTCGCACACGAGCACGCACGGCGCGTTCGCCTGCCTCGCGTGGGGCATCGGCACCTCCGAGGTCGAGCACGTGCTCGCGACGCAGTGCCTGCTCGCGAAGCGCGCGAAGACGATGCTGGTGCGCGTCGACGGCCGGCTGGGCGCCGGCGTGACCGCGAAGGACATCGTGCTCGCGGTGATCGGGCGCATCGGCACCGCGGGCGGCACCGGGCACGCGATCGAGTTCGGCGGCAGCGCCATCCGCGCGCTGTCGATGGAAGGCCGCATGACCGTCTGCAACATGGCGATCGAGGCGGGCGCGCGCGCGGGCCTCGTCGCGGTCGACGACACGACGATCGACTACCTGCGCGGCCGCCCGTTCGCGCCGTCCGGCGAGCGCTGGGACCGCGCGGTGGCGCACTGGCGCACGCTCGTCTCCGACGAGGGAGCGACCTTCGACGCGACGCACCTGTTCGACGCCGCGGAGATCGAGCCGCAGGTGACCTGGGGCACGTCGCCGGAGATGGTGGTGCCGGTCGGCGGCCGGGTGCCCGATCCGGAGCGCGAGCGCGACGCGACCCGGCGCGACGGCATCGAGAACGCGCTCGTCTACATGGGGCTCGCGCCGAACACGCCGATCACCGACATCGCGATCGACAAGGTGTTCATCGGATCGTGCACGAACTCGCGCATCGAGGACCTGCGCGCGGCGGCGGCGGTCGTGCGCGGGCGCAAGGTCGCGCGGAACGTCCGACTCGCGATGGTCGTGCCGGGCTCGGGCAGCGTGAAAGCGCAGGCCGAGAAGGAAGGACTCGACGGCGTGTTCCGCGCCGCCGGATTCGAATGGCGCGAGCCGGGCTGCTCGATGTGCCTCGCGATGAACGACGACCGGCTTGAACCGGGTGAACGCTGCGCGTCGACGTCGAATCGCAACTTCGAGGGACGGCAGGGTGCGGGCGGGCGCACGCATCTGGTGAGTCCGGCGATGGCGGCGGCCGCGGCGATCGCCGGGCACTTCGTCGACGTGCGGCGGATGGCGTAGGAGGAACACCGATGGAACGAATCGTTTCGCTCGTCGCACTGGCGCTCTTCGTGCTCACGCTCGCCGGCTGCAACACGATGGCGGGCATCGGCAAGGACGTGAAGGCCGGCGGCCAGGCGCTCGAAACCGCGGCCGAGAAGTCGAAGCCGAAGTAGTCCGCCGTACGAGGAGCCCCACGATGGAGCCGTTTCGCGTGCATTCGGGAATCGTCGCGCCGCTCGACCGCGCGAACGTCGACACCGACGCGATCATCCCCAAGCAGTTCCTGAAGTCGATCAAGCGCACCGGGTTCGGGCCCAATCTGTTCGACGCGTGGCGCTACCTCGACCACGGCGAGCCGGGCATGGACCACGCGCGGCGCCCGGTCAATCCGGACTTCGTGCTGAACCAGGAGCGCTACCGCGGGACGACGATCCTGCTCGCGCGCCGGAACTTCGGCTGCGGCAGTTCACGCGAGCACGCGCCGTGGGCGCTCGCGGACTTCGGCTTCCGCGCGGTCATCGCGCCGTCCTACGCCGACATCTTCCACAACAACTGCTACAAGAACGGCCTGTTGCCGATCGTGCTCACCGAGACCGAGGTCGCGAAGCTCTTCGACGCGACAGCCGCGTTCCCCGGCTTCTCGCTCACGATCGATCTCGAGCGCCAGACGGTCGCGACGAAGGACGGTTCGCTCGCGTTCCGCTTCGAGGTCGAGCCGTTCCGCAAGCACTGCCTGCTCGAAGGGCTGGACGACATCGGCCTCACGCTCGCGCACGCCGACGAGATCCGCGCGTTCGAGGCGAAGCGGCTCGCGGAGCAGCCCTGGCTCGCCTGAGTCGGCGAAGGGCGAAGGGAGAAGGGGGAAGGGGGATGGGGGAAGGGTTCTGTGCGGCCTCAGCGGGCCGACGCGGGCTGACTGATCTCCCCACCCTTCCCCCTTCTCCCTTCTCCCTTCTCTCTTCTCCCTTCCCCCCTTCGACGAACGCTCCATGAAGATCTGCCTCCTCCCCGGCGACGGCATCGGCCCCGAGATCGTGCGCGAAGCCTCCCGCGTGCTCGACCACCTGCGTCGCGACGGCCTGCCGATCGAGACCGAATTCGCCGCGATCGGCGGCGCCGGCCACGACGCCGCCGGCCATCCGCTGCCCGAGGCGACGCTCGACCTCGCACGCTCGGCCGACGCCGTGCTGCTCGGCGCGGTCGGCGGCCCGAAGTACGACACGCTGCCGCGCGAACTGCGGCCCGAGCAGGGCATCCTCGGCATCCGCAAGGCGCTGGGGCTGTTCGCGAACCTGCGGCCCGCGATCCTGTATCCGGAACTCGCCGCGGCGTCGACGCTCAAGCCGGAAGTGGTCGCCGGCCTCGACCTCATGATCCTGCGCGAACTCACCGGCGACATCTACTTCGGCCAGCCGCGCGGACGCCGCCGCAACGCCGAAGGCCACGACGAGGGCTTCGACACGATGCTCTACAGCGTGCCGGAGATCGAGCGCATCGCGCGCGTGGGCTTCGAGACCGCGCGCCGCCGCGCGCGCCGGCTCTGCTCGGTCGACAAGGCCAACGTGCTCGACACCTCGATCCTGTGGCGCGAGGTCGTCACGCGTGTCGGCAAGGAGTATCCGGATGTCGCGCTGTCGCACATGTACGTCGACAACGCGGCGATGCAGCTCGTGCGCGCGCCGAAGCAGTTCGACGTCATCGTGACCGGCAACATCTTCGGCGACATCCTGTCCGACGAGGCGTCGATGCTCGCCGGCTCGATCGGGATGCTGCCGTCGGCCTCGCTCGACGCGAAGCAGAAGGGCCTCTACGAGCCGATCCACGGCTCCGCGCCCGACATCGCTGGGCAGGACAAGGCGAACCCGCTCGCGACCATCCTCTCGCTCGCGATGATGTTCCGCCACACCTTCGCGCGCGCCGAGGTCGCCGACCGCATCGAACGCGCCGTCCGCAAGGTCCTCGCCGACGGCAAGCGGACCGGCGACATCGCGCTTCCCGGCGAGAAGGTCATCGGCACCCGGGCGATGGGCGACGCCGTCGTCGCGGCGCTTTGACCTTGTGGGTCGGGCTTCAGCCAGACGCCTTTTCTGCCGCATGAACATCGTCGGGCTGAAGCCCGACCCACCGAACCGGGGGCCAAGGCCCGGCCCGAGCCCCTTGCTGCAACGCAATACGCCTGTTAGGATCGCCCGCATGCATGCCCGCGCCACCCCGGTCCTCCCGGCCCGTCCCGCTCCCCCGGCGGCAGCGCGCGCAGCGTTCACGAAAAAAGTCACCACGATCACGACCTGACGGGTCGGGCTTCGCCACCGCTTTCGTCCCCGCGAGCGGCGGGGACGCCGAAGGACCACGGCGGGGGGAGCAGGTGAATCTCATGCGAGTCGGTTTCGTCGGTTGGCGCGGCATGGTCGGGTCGGTGCTGCTCGAGCGCATGCGCGCCGAGCGGGACTTCGAGCGCATCGATCCGGTGTTCTTCTCCACTTCGAAGGCGGGCGGCGCGTCGCCCGACGTCGGCAAGGCGACGGGTACGTTGAAGGACGGGAACGATCCCGCGGCGTTCGCGGACCTCGACGCGATCGTGACCTGCCAGGGCGGCGACTGGACCAACGCGATGCATCCGAAGATCCGCGCATCCGGATGGCAGGGCCACTGGATCGATGCGGCGTCCGCGCTGCGCATGAAGGACGACGCGGTCATCGTCCTCGACCCGGTGAACCGTCCGGTGATCGATGCGGCGCGATCGCGCGGCGTCAAGGACTGGATCGGCGGCAACTGCACGGTCAGCCTGATGATGATGGGACTCGCGGGCCTGCTCGAACGCGACCTCGTCGAGTGGATGACCTGCATGACCTACCAGGCGGCCTCGGGCGCCGGCGCGCAGAACATGCGCGAGCTGCTGCAGCAGATGGGCGAGGCCCACCTCGCCGCGAAGTCGCTGCTCGCCGCGCCCGACTCGTCGATCCTCGACATCGACCGCGAGGTGGCCGGCATCCTGCGCGACGACCGCTTCCCGACCGATCACTTCGGCGTGCCGCTCGCGGGCAGCCTGATCCCGTGGATCGACAAGGACCTCGGCAACGGCATGAGCCGCGAGGAGTGGAAGGGCGGCGCGGAACTCAACAAGATTCTCGGCCGAGGATCGCCGTCGGGAGATCACGCGTCCGCGACCACGCGCAACGGCAACGGCGCGAAGCCGCCGATTCCGGTGGAGTCGATCTGCGTGCGGATCGGCGCGATGCGCTGCCACTCGCAGGCGATCACGATGAAGCTCACCGAGGACCTGCCGATCGAGGAGATCGAGGGCCTGATCGCCGGCGCGAACGAATGGGTGCGGCTCGTCCCGAACACGCGCGACGAGAGCATCCGGCACCTCACGCCCGCGGCGGCGACCGGCAAGCTCGAGATTCCGGTCGGTCGCGTGCGCAAGCTCGCGATGGGCGGGCATTACGTCGGCGCGTTCACCGTCGGCGACCAGTTGCTGTGGGGCGCCGCCGAACCGCTGCGGCGCATGCTGCGCATCCTGCAGGCCGCCTGATCGACCGGCCGCGGCAGGCTGGACCTGCCCGAGTCAACGACGTCCGCGGGGCCCCGCGCTCGCCTGTCCCGGGCGAGATGCGGGCTGGACGCCGGCGCAGGAAAGCAACACCGCGAGGCATCCGGTCAGCGATGCGCCCGCGCCACTACATCTTGTGGATCGCGCGAGGGCGGGCCACCAGCGCTGGCCCCGGCTTCAGCACGTCGGCATGAAGCTTGCAGGTATCGTCCCCGGTCTGTCGGCAAAAAGCCAAGCTAATACTGAGGTTTAGCTTGCGGGGCTAAATCCATGATGTTATGTTCGCTTGAGACATTGCGCATTCGGCGAGGGGACGGCATGCGTGCGAAACCGGTCTTCCAACTGACGCTGCTGGCGGCGGCCCTGATGGCCTCGGGCGCCGTGCAGGCGCTCGGTCTCGGCCGCCTGACCGTCGAGTCGGCGCTGGGGCAGCCACTGTCCGCGCGGATCGAGCTCACGTCCGCGTCGCGCGACGAACTCGACACGCTCGCCGCGCGGATCTCCGATCCGTCGCTCTACCGGCAGAACAGCATGACGTTCCAGCCGGCGCTCGCCCGCACGCGCGTCACCGTCGAGCAGGGCCCCAACGGCCCGTACCTCCGCGTGACCTCGCCCACGGCGGTGAACGAGCCCTACCTCGACCTGATCGTCGAGGCGAGCTGGGCGTCGGGCCGCATCGTCCGCAGCTACACGTTCCTGCTCGACCCGCCCGGCATCCAGGCGCAGACCCCGGTGGAGCCGGTTACTCCGGTGCGCAGCGCCGCTCCCGCGCCGCAACCCGCGCCGCAACCCGCGCCCGCCGCGCGCGCGGCCGCGCCCACCGCGCCCGCGATCGCCGCGGGCGAGGGATACACCGTCAAGCGCGGCGACACGCTGTCGAAGATCGCCGCCGACACGAAGCCCGCGACCGTCACGCTCGACCAGATGCTCGTGGCGCTGTTCAAGAGCAACGCCGGCGCGTTCGACGACAGCAACATGAACCGGCTGCGCACCGGCGCCATCATCACGGTGCCGAGCGCGGACGAGGCCGCAGCGACGCCGGCGCAGGAAGCCACGCGCGTCGTGCAGGTGCAGGCGTCCGACTGGCGCGCGTACCGCGACCGCATCGCCGCGGCGGCGCCGACGTCGCAGGGCGCGGGCCGCAGCGCGACGGGACAGATCGGCGCGGCGGTGTCCGAAGCCACGCCGGCGGCGCGTCCGGGCGGCGACCAGTTGCGCGTGTCGAAGGCCGCGGCGGGTGGCCGCGGGGCGGCCGCCGCGACCGAGGACGCCGTGGCGCAGGGGCAGCAACTGCGCGAGGCGCAGGCGCGCATCGCGATGCTCGAACGCACGATCGCCGACATGCAGCAGGCGATGCAGTTGCGCAGCCCCGCGATGGCACAGGCGCAGGCGCAGGCCGAAGCGGCGTCGGGCAAGGCGGCGACGCCGGCGGCCAAGGGGCCGGAAACCGCCCCGACACCGATCACCGCGGCGCCGAAGGCGGAACCCGCCAAGGCAGAACCGGCGAAGGCCGAGCCGCCCAAGGTGGAAGCACCGAAGGCTGAACCTCCGAAGGCCGAAGCGCCGGCGCCCGAGAAGGCCGCGGAAGCGCCGAAGGCCGAGCCGCCGAAGGCCGAAGCCCCGGCCGCGCCGCCGAAGGCCACGGTGCGGAAGGGCGCGCCGAAGATCGCCGAGGCGCCGAAGTCTGCGCCGGGCTTCTTCGAGGACCTGTTCGCCAACACGCCGACCTGGGCGATCGGCGGCGGCGCGCTCGCGATCCTCGCGGGCATCGCGGCGATCGTCGCGATGCGCCGGCGCAAGACGACGAAGTTCGAGGACAGCATCATCTCGGGCACCGACATCAAGACCAACACGGTGTTCGGCTCGACCGGCGGCGGCGTCGTCAACACCGGCGACAACTCGCTCGGCAGCGACTTCAGCCGCGAGGGCCTGGGCAACATCGACACCGACGAGGTCGATCCGATCGCGGAAGCCGAGGTCTACCTCGCGTACGGACGCGATGCGCAGGCCGAGGAAATCCTCAAGGACGCGCTCAAGAAGGACCCGCAGCGCCAGGAGATCTACCTCAAGCTGCTCGAGATCCACGCGCAGCACAACAAGCCGTCCGCGTTCGAGACGGTCGCCTCCGAGCTCTACGCCGTGTCGCAGGGACAGGGCGAGGTGTGGCACAAGGCGGTCGGCATCGGCCGCCAGCTCGACCCGTCCAATCCGATGTTCGCGGAGGGCGGCAGCCCGGCGTCGCGTCCCGCGCGCGTCGAGAGCGACACGTTCACCGTGGGCGGCGACTACAAGCCCGCGGCGTCGAAGACCGACAAGGAATTCGATCTCGGCCTCGATGAGGAGATCTCGCTGACGCCGACTTCCGGCGCGGCGCCGAAGCCCGAGACGCGCTTCGAGGCGTTCACCGGCGAGGATACGATCGTCCACGCGCAGGGCGCGTCGACGCATGCCCAGGGGGCAGGTGCAGGCGTCGCGGCGAAAGTCGCCGCCGCCGGTGCGGCGGTCGCCGCCACGGCCGGTGCCGCGATGCACGGCCTGGGCGCGAAGGCCGAAGCGGCGCACGAGTCGATCGCCGACAAGGTCAAGGCCGCGGCCGACAAGTTCGACCTCGACTTCCACCTCGACGATGCGGACAAGCCCGCGCCGCTGAAGCCGAAGCCGGAGCCGGCGCTCGCCACCGCGACCGCGGCGGTGTCCGGCGCCGCAGACAAGCTCGCGCGGCCGGCCGCTGCGCTCGAACTCGACAAGCTCGACCTCTCGTTCGATCCCGACAAGGCGACCTTCGAGGATCCGACGCCGTCGGTGCTCGACGGGCAATGGCACGACGCCGCGACGAAGCTCGATCTCGCGAAGGCCTACCAGGAGATGGGCGACGTCGAAGGCGCGCGCGAAATCCTGCAGGAAGTGCTGCACGAGGGCGACGACGAGCAGAAGAAGGAAGCGCAGGCGATCCTGGGCAAGCTCGGCTAGGCGCCCGCTTCTCGATCGCAACGACGGCGGGCGAGTTCCCGCCGTCGTCGTTTTTCGTTCCTGCAGACCTGCTGTCAACGTCGGCGACGCTCCGGTTCGGCATATTGCGATGCGCCATTCTGAGGTGATGGATGTTCACTTGAACACCGGGCCTTGACGGATTCGGCGGTGGGTGCTTTCATGTCGCCATGGAAGTCGGACTCGAGAATCGCGTGTTTTCAGATGAACGGCAAGACCGCATTCTAAGTCTCGTTCGCCTTGCAGGGGCGGCATCGATCGACGAGCTCGCCACGCGCTTCGAGGTCACGCCGCAGACGATCCGGCGCACCGTAAACCGTCTGTGCGAAATGGGCCTGTTGCGTCGCGTGCACGGAGGTGTGGCGCTGCCTGCGCCGACCCAGAACATCGCCTACGAGCGCCGCCAGATTCTCAATCCCGGTGCGAAGCGGCTGATCGGAGAGGCGGTCGCGCATTTCATTCCGCCGTCGGCATCGTTGTTCATCGGACTCGGGACCACGCCCGAGTTCGTCGCGCACGCGCTCGCGGGCCGCCGCGACCTCAAGGTGTTCACCAACAGCTTGAACGTGGCGGCGGCGCTGACGCGCAATCCCGAGATCGAGATCACGCTCGCCGGCGGAACCTACCGACTCCACGACCGCGACATCATCGGCGAAGCGGCGGCCGCGTTCTACGCGAAGTTCAAGGCGGACTTCGCGATCTTCGGCGTCGGCGGCCTGGACGAGGAAGGCATGCTCCTCGACTTCAACGAAGGCGAGGTCGAGGCACGCAAGTCGATGGTCGAGTCCTGCCGAAGCGCGATCCTGGTCGCGGATGTGAGCAAGTTCGGCCGCAATGCGACGGTGCGCGGCGGCCACTTGCGCGACCTCGACCACCTTTTTACCGACCAGGCGATTCCCGAGGCCTTCGCGCCCGTCGTCGCCGAGTCGGGTATTCGCGTCCATGCGCTGTCGGTATCGATGGACCGAGCCGCGTAACCCGGGCGCGACTCCGCGGCGAAACATCGTCCCATTCGCGGGCAGGGCGGTCGAAGCCCGCGACCACGAAGGAGGAACACGCGATGAACGACATCAAGCAAACGGCGACAGTCGATTCCGACTCGTCCACCACCGCGGGCAGGCTGCCGGTTACGCGTCGTGGATTCCTTGGCGCCGCTGCCGCCGTAACCGCGACGTTCGGATTTCCCGCGATCGTCCGCGCCCAGGAGGAGAAGCGCGTCGTGCTCTATTGCCCCGAATCGCCCGATCTCTCGAGCAAGATCGCCAAGGCGTTCGAGGCCGAGACCGGGATCCCGGTCAACGTGCAATACGGCGGGACCAACGTGATCGTCAACCGACTGATCGCCGAACGGGCGAACCCGAACGCGGACGTCTGGTACGGGGGCGGCGGCCTGTTGTCGTTCCTGTTCGCGAAGCGCGAAGGCGTCACGACCCCCTATGTGCCGCCGGAGTTCAAGGACATGCCGGTCCAGCAGGGCAACGTCTACCTGCGCGACGCTGACTGGCATTTCGTGGGCGCCGAGGTGTTCGTGATCGGATTCGCCTACAACCCGAAGACGCTGCCGAAGGAGCAGGTGCCGAAGACCTGGGACGATCTGCTCGATCCGAAGTGGAAAGGGCAGATCCAGATGCCCAATCCGGCGGCGTCCGGGACGGCCACGCTGTCGGTGCTCGCGCAGATCATGCAGACGATCCGTGCGGGCCGCACCGAGAAGGAGGCGTGGGAGTTCTGGGAGAAGCTCAACAAGAACGTCTCGCTCTATCCCGAATCGGGCGCCGCGCCCACGCGTGCCGTCGCGAAGGGCGACGCGAAGATCGGCATCTGCTTCTCGTTCATGCCCTGGGGGCTCGCCGCGCGTGGCGAGTCGGTCGACTTCATACTACCGACACAGACGCCGGTCATCGCAAATCCGGTCGCGCTGGTCAAGGGCTCGAAGCGGCCGGAGAACGGAAAGCGGCTTTACGACTTCATCCTCGGCGTCAAGGGCCAACAGATCCTCGCCGACTACTCGCAGATCGTCCTCAACAAGAAGGTCAAGCCCACGACTCCGATGTCGTTCGACCAGGTGAGCCGCAACGCGATGCCCCTGGACGTCAACTGGGCACAGGCGAATTACGACCGGATCCGCAACGAATGGCGCGGTAGGTTCGGCTGATGGCCGAGGTTCGCCTGCAGGCGCTGGAGAAGCGCTTCGGCGCACTGAAGGCGCTCGACGGCGTCACGCTGACCATCGCGGAGGGCGAACTCTTCGCCCTGCTCGGTTCGTCGGGCTCGGGGAAGACCACGGCCCTCCGCTGCGTCGCCGGACTCGAGCATCCGGACGCGGGCGACGTCCTGATCGGTGGCCACTCGGTCCGGGGCCGCCAGCCGTACGAGCGGCCGATCGGGATGGTGTTCCAGAGCTATGCGTTGTTCCCGCACCTCTCCGTGTTCGACAACGTCGCGTACGGACTTCGTGCACGCGCCTACGCGCAGGGCGGACCGTTGGGCAAACTGCGCGTGCTCGGCGCGTTCGTCAGTCGCCGGCTCTTTCCCCCTACTTCAGAGTTGCGACGCAGGGTCGGCGATGCGCTCGCACTGGTCAATCTCGCGGGCGAAGCCGACCGCATGCCCGGCCAGCTTTCGGGAGGCATGCAGCAGCGCGTCGCGCTCGCTCGCGCGATCGTCACCGAACCCGCGGTGCTTCTGCTCGACGAACCGCTGTCGAATCTCGACCGAAAGCTGCGTGTCGGCATGCGCGCGACGATCCGAAAGCTCCAGCAGCAGTTGCGCATGACGGCGCTCTACGTCACGCACGACCAGGAAGAGGCGCTTAGCCTCGCCGACCGGATGGCGATCATGGATCGTGGCCGCGTGGTGCAGCTCGGCACGCCGGCCGAGATCTACGACCGGCCGGCCACCGCGTTCGTTGCCGATTTCGTCGGCGCCGAGAACCTGCTGCCGGGCGAGGTCGTCGTGAGCGACGGGGCGAACCTGAGCGTGCGCTGCGGCGAACTCGACATCCGCGCGGCGGTGCGCGAGGGGAGCGAGCCGGGCATTCGCGTCGCCGGCGCGCAAGTTCGCGTCGTGGTACGCCCGCAGTCGATCCAGCTCGTTCCGCGCGGCGCGGCGCTGGATGCCGACAACCGCTTCGCAGGGGTCGTCCGCTTCGGTTCCTATCTCGGCACGACCGCGCGCTACGAGGTCGCGGTCGGCGACGCGGTCTTCGTCGTCGACGTCCCCGATCCCCGTCCGGGGGCGCTGCTCGCCGCGGGCGATTCGGTGAGTCTCGCCTTCGCTTCGGCCAGCGTCATCCTGGTGCCGGCGTGACGGCCGCTGCCGAAGCGGGGGGGCGGGGCCGTGTCGCGCGGCTGGTCGACTTCGACAACCTCGCGACGATCGTCATCCTGCTCGTCTTCACGCTGTTCCTGATCGTCCCCTTTGCGACGATCCTGATCGTGAGTTTCACCGGCAAGCCGGTCGCATTGCTCGACGCGCTTACGGGACTCGAGGGCGCGCGCAAGCTCGGCAGCGAGATCGCGGCCAACGCGTCGCTCCAGTTCTTCGGCCAGCTGTTCTCGTTCCCGCGGTACGTGCGCGCGTTCGTCAACAGCATGACGCTGGGCTTCCTGGTGGCGGTCGCCTCGGTGCTGGTCGCGATGCCGATTGCCTACGCGCTCGCCCGCACGCGGATGCCGGGGCGCCGGCTCATCGGTGCGCTGTGCATCGTGCCGCTGATGGTGCCGACGTTCATCTCGTCGTTCGCGTTCATCCTGATGTTCGGGCGCACCGGCTGGATCAACCAGATGTTCGGCTGGATCGGCATCGAGCAACTCGTCGACATCCATTCGCCGTTCGGCATCGGCCTCGTGCAGGTGTTCTTTTTCTTCCCCTACGCGCTGCTTCCGATGCTGGCGGTCTTCAAGTCGATGGATCCGGTACTGGAGGAGGCGTCGCACACGCTCGGGGCGCGTCGCCCGTTCGCGTTCCTCACGACGACGATGCCGCTCGCGGCGCCGGGTATCTGGGCGGGCCTCCTGCTCGTGCTGATCGTGTCGATCGAGGACTTCGGCACGCCGATGATCCTGTCTCCGCGCGGCTTTCCGCTGATGATCGTCGAGGCGTATCGCGAGATGGTCGGCTATTTCAACTGGGGCGGCGCGTCCGTGATCGCGGTGCTGCTCGTGCTGATCTCCGCGCTCCTCCTCCTCGTGCAGCGCTGGCTGCTGCGACACGACCGGTCGAGGACGGTGGGAGGCAAGCCGGCGACGCGTGAGCGCGTGCGCGATCCCTGGGTCTGCTGGGGGCTTCTGGCGTACTGCATCATCGTGCTGTCGCTTCCGATCCTCGCGATCTACACGACGGCACTGCAGTCGTTCGCGACGAGCTGGGCCGCGCGGATGGTCCCCGAGGGCTTCACGCTCGACAACTACCGCTACGTGTGGGAACGCTCGATGGGCGCGGTCGTCAACAGCTTCCTGCTCGGAGGCGCAGCGCTCGCGATCAGCGTCGTGCTATCGGCGGTCATACCCTACCTCGTGCAGCGCCGGGGGCGCCACTATCTCGACTACCTCGGCTTCCTGCCGCTGGCACTGCCGGGAACGGCACTCGCGATTGCCCTGATCCTGGCCTTCAACACGCCTCCGCTGCAGATCACGGGAACCGCGTTTCTGCTGATCATGGCCTACGTGATCCGGCGCATGCCCTACGCGCTCCGCTCGACTTCGGCCTCGATTCAGACGATTTCCACGGATATCGAGGGCGCGTCGCTCGTCCACGGCGCGTCGCGGTTCCTGAGTTTGTGGAGCGTGACGCTGCCGTTGATGCTCCCCGGCATCGTCGCCGGCGGCATCATGGTTTTCCTCACGTCGGTCCGCGAGATAAGCGCCACGATCCTGCTCGCCCCCGACGGCTGGAAGCCGATGAGCCTCGTGATCTTCGAGGGTTTGCTTCGGGGCGAGTTCTACACGTCCGCCGCGATCTCGATGATCCTGATCCTCGTGGTGATGGCCGTGCAGATCGCCGTCTTCCGCCTGATGGGCGAGAAGGCGCTGTTCTGATCCGGCCGGCGGCCCGGCGGCTCCTTCGCGCCTCGCGTCCTCCATGCCGACTTCCGAAGCGGCCGGCGCTTCCACCCCCTCGCACCTCTACGGGGCGTACGTCTTCGACATCGACGGGACGATCTGCCTCGGCGAATCGCTCTTGCCGACGGTCACCCGCACGATCGATCGCCTGCGCACGCTCGGGCGCCGCACGTTGTTCCTCAGCAACAACACCACCCGAAGCGCCGCGGGCTACGGAGCGCAACTGACGGCGCGGGGGATACAGACACATGCGAGCGAGGTCGTGAACGCGGCGCAGGTGCTGATCGCCTTCCTCGAGCGCGAGTTGCCCGGCGGGACCCTGCACGTGATCGGAGAGTCGGCGTTGATCGAAGACCTCCTCGGAGCGGGATTCCGCATCTCGTCGCGCGTCGAGGAGATCGACGCCGTGATCGCGAGCTTTGATCGCGGATTCACCTATGCGAAGCTGCAGATCGCGTTCGACGCGCTGCGCCGTGGCGCGCGCTTCTTCGCCACCAACGCGGACCGCTATCGCCCCACTGCCGGGGGGGGGGAACCCGACGCGGCTGCGATGATCGCCGCGATCGAGGCATGCAGCGGTGTCCGGTGCGAGGTGGTCGTGGGCAAGCCCTCGCAGTTGACGGTGGCCTACCTGCGCGAGCGGATCGGCTTGCCGCTGGGCGAATGCCTCATGGTCGGCGACCGGCTCGAGACTGACATCCGCATGGCCAACGAGGCCGGGATGGCTTCCGCGTTGGTGCTGACCGGTGCCACGTCCGAGACGATGGTCAATCGTTCGTCGATGCAGCCGACGTATTTGCTCAGAAACCTTCTCGAAGTGCTGCCGGCGCGCTATCGGTGATCCGCAGGGTGGTCACAATACGGGTGGTCCAGGCGTCCATGTGAGGGTGCGGAAGGGTTTGGCTCGGGGTGCTTCGCCATCGCCGTGTATCCTCGATCTTGCGACTCCGACCCCTTTCCATGGGACGTTGCGGCGAGGGATTGCGTGAATCGTCGAGCCGGAAAGTCGAGTCTGACCCCCATCCATGCAACGACCCCCATCCATGCGCCTCGCCCTCGCCCTCGAATACGACGGCCGCGGCTTCTGCGGCTTCCAGTCGCAGTCCTCGCGCTGCGGCGTGCAGGACGCGCTCGAGCACGCACTCGGCGCGATCGCGCAGTCGCCCATCGTCACGATCCCCGCGGGACGCACCGACGCCGGCGTGCACGCGGTCTCGCAGATCGTCCACGCCGACGTCCCCGACCACCGTCCGCTGTCCGCGTGGGTGCGCGGCGTCAACGCGAACCTTCCGCCCGCGGTCGCCGTGCTGTGGGCGCGGCCGGTACCTGACGCCTTCCACGCGCGCTTCTCGGCCACCGCACGCCACTACACCTACCTCTTGCTCGCGCGGAGCGAACGGCCGGGCCTCATGGCCGGCCGAGTCGGTTGGTATCATCGTCCGCTCGATCTCGTGGCCATGCGCGAAGCGGCGGCGCTCGTGGCCGGGCAGCACGACTTCACGTCGTTCCGCGCCGCCGGATGCCAGGCGAAATCGCCCGTGAAGACGATCCACCGGTTCGACCTCTCGTCGGCAGGCGACCTGCTGCGCTTCGAGGTGAGCGCCGACGCGTTCCTGCACCACATGGTGCGCAACCTCGTCGGTGCGCTCGTCGACGTCGGCGCGGGCAAGGCGCCGCCCGGATGGGTGGCAGACCTCGTCGCCGCGCGCGACCGCACGAAGGGGCCCGCGACGTTTTCGGCCGACGGCCTCTACTTCTGCGGCGCGGACTACGACGCGTCGTTCGGCCTGCCGCCGACGCGGCGCGACGCGACGGTCGCGTGAGCCGCACGCGCATCAAGATCTGCGGACTCACCTGCGTCGAGCACGCGCTCGCCGCGGCGCGCGAGGGCGCGGACGCGATCGGCATGGTGTTCTGGCCGGGGACGCCGCGCGTGGTCGCGGTCGAACGCGCGCGCGAGATCGTCGCCGCGCTGCCGCCGTTCGTCACGACGGTTGGGCTCTTCGTCGATCCGTCGGCGGACGAGGTGCGCGCGGTGCTCGACGCCGTGCCGCTCGCGCTCTTGCAGTTCCACGGCCGCGAGAGCGCGGCGTTCTGCCGGGCGTTCGGGCGGCCCTACCTCAAGGCGCTGCCGATGGCCGAGGGGGTCGATTTGCTAGAATCGGGGGCGTCCTACGGCGACGCGGCAGGCTGGCTGCTCGACCACCCGCCCGCGGGCGGATTGCCGGGCGGCACCGGACGCGCGTTCGACTGGAGCCGGGTGCCGCGCGTGTGCCCGGTGCCCATCGTCCTGTCGGGCGGACTGTCGCCGCACAACGTCCGCGAAGCCGTCGTCCGCGTGCGCCCGTGGGCGGTCGACGTGTCGTCCGGCGTCGAGGCGCAGGACGCGCACGGTGCGCCGTTGAAGGGCATCAAGGACGCGGCACGCATCGCCGCATTCGTCGCCGAGGTACGCGAAGCCGATGAAACCGAACGACCTGCCTGACGCGCACGGCCACTTCGGCCCCTACGGAGGCGTCTTCGTCGCCGAGACGCTGATGCGCGCGCTCGACGACTTGAAGCGGCAGTACGACGCGGCGCGCGCCGATCCGGCGTTCCACGCGGAGTTCGCGCGCGAGTTGAAGCACTACGTCGGACGTCCGTCGCCGGTCTACCACGCGGAGCGCTGGTCGCGCGAACTCGGCGGCGCGCAGATCTGGCTGAAGCGCGAGGACCTCAACCACACCGGCGCGCACAAGGTGAACAACTGCATCGGGCAGGCGCTGCTCGCGCGCCGCCTGGGCAAGCCGCGCGTGATCGCCGAGACCGGCGCGGGCATGCACGGCGTCGCCGCGTCGACGGTCGCCGCGCGCTACGGCCTCGAATGCGTCGTCTACATGGGCTCGGAGGACGTGAAGCGCCAGGTGCAGAACGTCTACCGGATGAAGCTCCTCGGCGCGACAGTGGTACCGGTCGAGTCGGGATCGAAGACGCTGAAGGACGCGCTGAACGAGGCGATGCGCGACTGGGTGACCAACGTCGAGACCACGTTCTACATCATCGGCACCGTCGCAGGCCCGCACCCCTACCCGATGATGGTGCGCGATTTCCAGACCGTGATCGGCAAGGAGTGCCTGGTGCAGATGCCCGAGGCGGCCGGACGTCAGCCCGACGTCGTCATCGCCTGCGTCGGCGGCGGTTCGAACGCGATGGGCATCTTCCATCCGTACATTGCGCACGACGACGTGAAGCTCGTCGGCGTCGAGGCGGGCGGCGAGGGCGTCGCGACCGGCCGGCACGCCGCGTCGCTCACCGCCGGGCGGCCCGGCGTGCTCCACGGCAACCGCACCTACCTCTTGCAGGACGCGAACGGCCAGATCGTCGAGACCCATTCGGTGTCGGCGGGGCTCGACTATCCGGGCGTCGGTCCCGAGCACGCGTGGCTCAAGGACAGCGGACGCGCGAGCTACGTGACGATCGACGACACCGAGGCGCTCGCGGCGTTCCACGCCTGCTGCCGCATCGAGGGCATCATCCCGGCGCTCGAATCCGCGCATGCGCTCGCCTACGCCGCGAAGATCGCGCCTTCGATGCCGAAGGACCGCATCCTGCTCGTCAATCTCTCGGGGCGCGGCGACAAGGACATGGCGACCGTCGCCGAGCGTTCGGGGCTCGACTTCGCCGTGCCGAAGTCCGCGTGATGATGTGCGCGCCGATCGTCGGGCTGAAGCCCGACCCACAGAGGATGAAGCCCGACCCACAGAGGATGAAGCCCGACCCACAGAGGATGTCGTGGGTCGGCCTTCAGGCCGACGCCCTCGCCAGCATCGGGCATCTTGTCGGGCTGAAGCCCGACCCACAGCGGATGTCGTGGGTCGGCCTTCAGGCCGACGCCCTCGCCAGCATCGGGCGTCTTGTCGGGCTGAAGCCCGACCCACAGGGGTCGGCGACATGAACCGCATCGACGCGACGTTCGCGCGCCTGCGCGATTCGGGCGGCACCGCGCTCGTTCCCTACGTGACGACCGGCGATCCGTCGCTCGAGGCGACGCTCGACGTGATGCGCGCGCTGGTCGACGCCGGCGCCGACGTGATCGAACTGGGCGTGCCGTTCTCCGATCCGATGGCCGACGGACCGGTGATCCAGCGCGCGTCCGAACGCGCGCTCGCCCGCGGTACGAGCCTCGCCGACGTGCTCGACGTCGTGCACCGCTTCCGCGAGCGCGACACCGCGACGCCGGTCGTGCTGATGGGTTACGCGAATCCGATCGAGGCGATGGGCGCGGCCGCCTTCGCCGACCGCGCGCGCGCGGCGGGCGTCGACGGCGTGCTCGTCGTCGACTACCCGCCCGAGGAAGCGCGCGACTTCGCCGCGAAGCTGCAGGAACGCGGCCTCGTGACGATCTTCCTCGTCGCCCCGACGACGCCCGCATCGCGCATCGATGCGGTCGCCGCGCTCGCGCGCGGTTACGTCTACTACGTCTCGCTCAAGGGCGTGACCGGCGCGGGCCACCTCGACACCGCGGAGGTCGCGCAGAAGGTCGCGGAGATCCGCCGCCACGTGAAGCTGCCGGTGGGCGTGGGCTTCGGCATCCGCGACGCCGCGAGCGCGCAGGCGATCGCCGCGCACGCCGACGCGGTCGTCATCGGCAGCCGCATCATCCAGGAAATCGAGAACGGACCCGCCGCGGACGCCGCGGCGCGCGCCGGGGCGTGGCTCGCGACGATCCGCCGGGCGCTCGACGCGATGCCCGCCAAGCGGGCCCCGTAGTCGTGCCGGACTCGACAACCGGGTCGAAACGGCGAATGATCCGCGCGGGGGGAGGGCAAAGATGAGCTGGTTGCAGAAGCTGTTGCCGCCGCGCATCAAGAGCACGCCGGGCACGCGCAAGCAGGCGGTGCCCGAGGGGTTGTGGATCAAGTGCCCGGCCTGCGAGGCGGTGCTCTACCGCACCGACCTCGAGAAGAACCTGTCGGTGTGCCCGAAGTGCGGCCACCACTCGCGGATCGCCGCGCGCGCCCGGCTCGACCAGTTGCTCGACCCCGAGGGCCGCTTCGAGATCGGCTCGGAGGTCGTGCCCGTCGACTCGCTCAAGTTCAAGGACCAGAAGAAGTATCCGGAGCGGCTCGCGGCCGCGCTCGAGGAAACCGGCGAGACCGACGGCATCGTCGTGATGCAGGGGAGCATCGCGGGCGTGCCGCTGGTGGTCGCGGCGTTCGAGTTCGAGTTCATGGGCGGCTCGATGGGCTCGGTGGTCGGCGAGCGCTTCGTGCGCGGCGTGCGCGTCGCTTACGAGAATCGCGTGCCGTTCGTCTGCGTCTCGGCTTCCGGCGGCGCGCGCATGCAGGAGGGCGTCAATTCGCTGTTCCAGATGGCGAAGACCACGGCCGTGCTGCAGGAACTCGCGCGGGCGAAGCTGCCGTTCGTGTCGATCCTCACCGACCCGACGATGGGCGGCGTCTCCGCGTCGTTCGCATTCGTCGCCGATCTCGTGCTCGCGGAGCCGGGCGCGCTGATCGGCTTCGCCGGCCCGCGCGTGATCGAGCAGACGGTGCGCGAGAAGCTGCCCGAAGGCTTCCAGCGCGCCGAGTTCCTGCTCGAGAAGGGCGCGCTCGACATGATCGTCGACCGCCGGGCGCTGCGCGAAGAACTCGCGCGCCTGCTGGCGCTCCTCACGCGCGCGCCCGCGCCGGCCTGACCGGGCCCGCGACCGCGTGACGCCGCTCGCTCGCGCGCGCCGTCCGCGCGACCTCCCCGGCTGGCTCGCCTATCTCGAGACGCTGCACCCGAAGGCGATCGCGCTCGGGCTCGACCGCGTGCGCGCGGTGCTCGCGCGGCTCGACGCGCCGATCCGCTGCCCGGTCGTCACGGTGACCGGCACCAACGGCAAGGGCTCGACCTCGGCGATGATCGAGACCATGTGGCGCGCCGCCGGCTACCGCACCGGGCTGTACGGCTCGCCGCATCTGATGCGCTACAACGAGCGGGTGCGCGTCGCCGGCGTCGAGGCGAGCGACGAAGCGCTCGTCGGCGCGCTCGACGCGGTCGAGGACGCGCGCACCTCGATCGAGCCCGCGGTGCCGCTCACCTATTTCGAGTTCGGCACGCTCGCCGCGCTCCACCTCTTCTCGCGCGCCGGGCTCGACGGGCTCGTGCTCGAAGTCGGCCTCGGCGGACGGCTCGACGCGGTCAACGTCATCGACGCGGAAGTGGCGGTGGTCACGAGCATCGACCTCGACCATCGCGACTTCCTCGGCGACACGCGCGAGTCGGTCGGCCGCGAGAAGGCGGGCATCTTCCGGCGCGGTCGCGTCGTGGTGTGCGGCGATCCCGATCCGCCGCGCTCCGTGGTCGACGAGGCGGCGCGTGTCGGCGCGAACCTGCTCGTGCGCGGCCGCGACTTCGCGGCGACCTCCGAGGGTGCGCAGTGGCGCTACCGCGGTCCGGGCGGGAACCGCTACGGGCTCCCGATGCCCGCGCTGCGCGGCGCGCCGCAACTCGGCAACGCCGCCTGCGCGATCACGGCGGTCGATGCGCTGCGCGACCGGCTGCCGGTGCCGGCGGGGGCGCTGCGCGAAGCGCTCGTGAGCGTGGAGTTGCCCGGACGCTTCCAGGTGCTGCCCGGTCGCCCGACGCGCGTGCTCGACGTCGCGCACAATCCCGAGGCCGCCCGAGCGCTCGCCGCGTCGCTCGGATCGATGGGCTTCCACCCGGCGACCTTCGCCGTCTTCGGGATGCTCGCCGACAAGGACATCGAGGCCGTCGCCGACGCCGTGCGTCCGGCGATCGACCGCTGGTTCGTCGCGCCGCTCCCGGGGCCGCGCGGCGCGAGCGCCGAGCGCCTCGCGCAGGCGCTGGAACGCTCCGGCGTCCCGCGCGAGGCGATCCGCCTCGAGGCGGACGTCGGCGACGCCTGGCGGGCCGCGCTCGCCGCGGCCGGCGAGGCTGATAGAATCGTCGCCTTCGGTTCGTTCCTCACGGTGGCCGCCGTGCTCGCCGCGGCCCGGTGAATGAGCGGCCGATCCGCGCGATGGCCGACACCGCCGACCAGAATCTCGACGAACTGAAGCGCCGCGGGCGCCGCCGCCTGATCGGCGCGATCGTGCTCGCGCTGGTCGCGGCGGTCGTCGTGCCGATGCTGCTCGAGAGCGATCCGAAGCCGCTCGGCGAAGACGTCTCGGTGCGCATCCCGCCGGTCGACGACGGCAAGTTCGTCGGCAAGCTCAACGGCGCCGCGCCGAAGAAGTCGCTCGCGGACGCGGAAAGGTCGGTGCTGACGCCGGGCGCCCGCCCTGCGCCCGCGGCCGACGCGAAGGCCGAACAGAGAACCGAGGCCAAGGCCGAACCCCAGGCCGAACCAACGTCGGCATCGCCGGCCCCCGCCGCGCCGCCGCCCGCGAAGCCGGCAGCCACGGCGCCGGCTTCGACCGCACCAGTCGCCGCGACCGCTTCCGGCAAGGCGGCATCGGGCAAGGCGGTCGATCCACCGCCGGCCGCGGCCAGGGCCGATGCCCCGAAGGACGCCGGCTACGCCGTGCAACTCGCCGCGTTCTCCGACGACAAGGGTGCGAATGCGCTCGCGGCGAAGCTCAAGCGCGCGGGCTACCCCGCGTTCACCGAGACGCTCTCGACCTCGCGCGGCACGCTGTGGCGCGTGCGCGTCGGCCCTTACCCGGCGCGCGACGCCGCCGCGCAGGCGCGCGACCGGCTGAAGGGCGAAGGGCACGCCGGCATCGTCGTGCCGTCGAAGTAGCGGCGCGAGCGCGGCGACGCCGATGAGTGCGCGCACGCCACGACCGGCAGCCAGGGCGGAGCGCCAGCGATGACCTGGCTCGATTTCGGCGCCTTCCTCGTCGTCGCGCTCTCCGTGCTGTTCGCCTACGCGCGCGGCGTGATCCGCTCGCTCATCGGCACCGCGGCGTGGCTCGTCGGCTTCGTCGTCGCGCTCGGGTTCGCGCCGCTCATCGGCGCGCAGTTGCCGGAGGTGAAGGAAGCCCCGGCGGTGCCCTACGTGATCGCATTCGTGCTCGTGTTCGTCCTGGCGATCGTCGCGGGTGCGCTCGTCGCGTGGCCGTTGCGCGCGATCGTGCGCAAGGCCGGCATGGGCTTCCTCGACGCCGCGCTCGGCGCGACCTTCGGCTTCGTCCGGGGCATCGCGATCGTCGTCGCGTTCGCGCTCGTCGCCGGCGCGATCGGATGGGCGCAGCGGGACTGGTGGCAGAACGCGTTTCTCTCGCCGTCGCTCGGCGCCGCGGCCCTCGGCCTGCGGCCGTGGCTGCCGCATGCGTGGGCCGAGCGGCTGGATTTCTCGCCGCCGCCGAAGGCCGCCGCCGGCCTCGCGCCGCGCCTGTCCGTGAGCGAGGCCTGACCCATGTGCGGCATCGTCGGCGCCGTCTCGCACGCGCCGGTCAACCAGCTCCTCTACGACGGGCTCATGCTGCTGCAGCACCGCGGGCAGGACGCCGCCGGCATCGTCACGAGCGAAGGCAACGTGTTCCACATGTACAAGGCGCAGGGCTACGTGCGCGACGTGTTCCGCACCCGGAACATGCGCGAGCTGACCGGCGCGGCGGGCATCGGGCACTGCCGCTATCCGACGGCGGGCAGCGCGTTCTCCGACCTCGAGACGCAGCCGTTCTACGTCAACGCCCCGTTCGGGATCACGCTCGGCCACAACGGCAACCTGACCAACAGCGAGGCGCTGAAACGCGAGCTGTTCCAGCTCGACTTCCGCCACGTGAACACGAACAGCGACAGCGAGGTGCTGCTGAACGTGCTCGCGCTCGAGCTCGAACGCTCGGCGCAGCACCACCGACTCGATCCCGACGCGATCTTCCGCGCGGTCGCGGGCGTGCACCGCCGCTGCAGGGGCGCCTACGCGATCGTCGCGATGATCGCGGGCTACGGGATGCTCGCGTTCCGCGACCCGTTCGGCATCCGCCCGCTGATCGTCGGCGTCAACGAGACGCTCGCGGGGCCCGAGTACATGGTCGCCTCCGAGTCGGTCGCGCTCGAGGCCTGCGGGTTCCGCGTGCTGCGCGACCTCGAGCCGGGCGAGGCGGTCTACGTCGACTTCGCCGGCACGATGCACGCGCGCCAGTGCGCGGACGCGCCGCGGCTCGTCCCCTGCATCTTCGAGTACGTCTACCTCGCCCGCCCCGACAGCGTGATCGACGGCACCAGCGTCTACGAGTCGCGCATCCACATGGGCGCCGAGCTCGCGAAGCGCCTGCGCGCCATGCCGGACGTGCGCGACATCGACGTCGTGATCCCGATCCCCGACTCGAGCCGCCCGTCGGCGATGCAGCTCGCCGGCGATCTCGGGCTCACCTACCGTGAGGGCTTCGTCAAGAGCCGCTACGTCGGGCGCACCTTCATCATGCCGGGGCAGGGGATGCGCCGGAAGAGCGTGCGGCAGAAGCTGAATCCGATCGGCATGGAGTTCGAGGGCAAGGTGGTCCTCCTGGTCGACGACTCGATCGTGCGCGGCACGACCTCGCGCGAGATCGTGCAGATGGCGCGCGACGCCGGCGCGCGCAAGGTGTATTTCGCGTCCGCGAGCCCGCCGGTGCGCTATCCGAACGTCTACGGCATCGACATGCCGAACCAGGCCGAACTCGTCGCGCACGGGCGCAGCGAGGACGAGGTGGCGAACGAGATCGGCGCGGACCGGCTCATCTACCAGGACCTCGCCGCCCTGAAGGCTGCGGTGCGCGCCGCGAACCCGAGGCTCGGCGAGTTCGAGGCGTCGTGCTTCGACGGCCGCTACGTGACCGGCGACGTGACGCCCGAGTACCTGCAGCAGCTCGCCGGCGCGCGCCACGAGGGACGCGGCGAGCCGATGCGCGACGACGACACCGTGGGGACGTCCGCCTGACCGAAGGAGGCCGCGATGATCACGTTCGAGATGTTCCTCGTGCTCGCCGCCGTGGTCGTCGTGATCGGGTTCATCGTGTGGCGGCGCGACGTCAAGGCCGGCCGCGTGATGCGCTCCGCGCGCGGACCGGTCACGGTGATGCGCGAGCGATGGATCGGCCGGAGCACGACCTCGACCGCCGCTCCGACCAGCGCCGGGCCGCCGGGAACGAAGGCCGATGCGGCCGACGCGAACCGGACCGATGCCGACGCGGGAGACGGCGCGTGATGCGCCAGCGCACCGCCGTTTGACCGCGGCGGCGCGCCGGAGTAGGATTGCGTTGCGCCGATTTGAGCTTCAGCTTGCGGGCGCATTACAAATGCCGCTAAAGCGAGGTTCGCCTCGAGTCCGGAGATTCCGGGCCGGGGCACGCGAAACCCGTCCGGCGGCCTTTTCGGCCAACACGCCCGACGGGTTTTTCGTTTGACGACCGCCATGACCACACCTTCCCGTGCCCGCGGCTTCACGACCGCGATCCTCCATTCCGACCGCGAATCCGCCATCGAGCACGGCGCGCTGCACAAGCCGCTGCACGTGTCGGTCGCGTACGGCTACCGCGACGTGAACGACCTGGCGGCGGTGTTCCAGAACCGCCAGACCGGCCACGTCTACGGGCGGCAGGGCAATCCGACCACCGCGGCGCTGGAGGCCAAGGTCACCGCGATGGAAGGCGGCGTCGCGAGCGTGACCTTCGCGACCGGCATGGCGGCGATCGGGGCGGTCCTCCTCACGCTCACCGCGGCCGGCGACCACGTGGTCGCGAGCCGCTTCCTGTTCGGCAACACCGCGAGCATGCTGCAGACGCTCGAGGCGCACGGCACGCTCGTGAGCTACGTCGATGCGACCGACGCCGCGGCGGTCGAGGCGGCGATCACGCCCGCGACCCGCCTGGTGTTCGTCGAGACGATCGCGAACCCGCGCACGCAGGTGGCCGACCTCGCGCGGATCGGCGAGATCTGCGCGCGGCGCGGCATCGTGTACGTCGTCGACAACACGATGACCTCGCCGTGGCTCTTCCGGCCGATCGACGTCGGCGCGAGCCTCGTCGTCAACGCGCTGACCAAGTACATCGGCGGCCACGGCAACGCGCTGGGCGGCGCGGTGACCGACACGGGCCGCTACGACTGGACCCGCCATCCGCGGATCATCGACAACTACAAGACCGGCGATGCGAAGCGCTGGGCGATCCTGCAGATCCGCAAGAAGGGGCTGCGCGACTTCGGCGGGACGCTCTCGCCCGAGCAGGCGCACCACCTCGCGGTCGGCGCCGAGACCCTCGCGCTGCGGATGGACCGCCAGTGCGCCAACGCGCTCGCGCTCGCACGCTTGCTCGAGACCCATCCGCGCGTGCGCGCGGTCCACTACCCCGGACTCGCCTCGCACGCGCAGCACGCGCTCGCGGCGAAGCTCTTCCGTTCCTTCGGGGCGCTTTTCGCGTTCGAACTCGACGAGGGCGTCGACACCTTCGCGATCCTCAACCGCCTGAAGGTCGTCGTGCTGTCGTCGAACCTCGGCGACAACCGGACGCTCGCCATTCCGGTCGCGCAGACGATCTTCTGGGAGATGGGGCGCGAGCGGCGCGCGGCGATGGGAATCGCGGAGACGCTGGTGCGCGTCTCGGTCGGCATCGAGGACGAGGCGGATCTCGTCGCCGACTTCGCCGACGCGCTCGCGTAGACCCGGAGCCTTACGACGCGTGCTTCGCGGCCGGCTGCGAAGGCAGCAACCGGCGGTGCAGCGCGATCGCGAACGGGATCCAGCCGATCCAGCGCACGAGGTCGACGATTTCGTTGTCCCAGTGCCAGTCGTCGATCGCGTCGAAGTGCAGGTCGAGGCGGTCCTCGACGTAGCCCCAGAAACTGAGCCACGCGGCGAGGAACGCCAGGATCGCTCCCTTCGCGCGGCCCTGCGGCGAGGCGTGCCGCCACATCGGCGCGGCGACGAGCAGGCCCACGATGGCGACGTAGAGCACCGTGCGCAGCACGGGGTGCGTGTCGAAAGTCTGCAGGAGCAGCGGCTCGCTCGCGATCATCTTGGCGGCGGTCCAGCCGAGCACACCGGCGCCGATCCACAGGATCTGCGGGAAACGCTCGACCGCCTTCAGAACGATGGTGGAGCCCCAGACCACGATCGGGATCGAGATCGCGAGGCCGATCAGCACGAGCAGGACACTGCCGTGCGCCGCGCCTCCGATCGCCAGCACGTTGTCGACGCCCATCACGGCGTCCGCGACGATGATGGTCTGGATCGCGCCGCGGATCGACGAAGTCGAGGCGATCTTGTGCTCACCGCCGCCGGTCTCGTCGGTGAGCTTCCAGCCGATCCAGGCGAGCGCGGCGCCGCCGATCAGCAGGAAGCCGGGGATCTTCAGCAGCCACACGACGACCGAGGTCAGCGCGACGCGCACCGCGATCGCGCCGAACGTGCCCCAGAGGATCACGCGGCGCTGGTGCTCGCGCGGGACGTTGCGCGCGGCGAGCCCGATGACGATGGCGTTGTCGCCGGCGAGCACGAGGTCGATCACGATGATGGCGGCGAGCGCCGACCACCAGGCGTTGGAGAACAGTTCGACGGCCATCGCGTGCTCCCGGGCTCGAGATTCCGCTAGTGTAGTCGGGTTTCAGTTGTCAGGAGTCAGTTGGCAGTTGACAGTAGCTGCGAGTCACCGGTGGCGGCGCATTGAGCGCCGTGGCAATGTCCTCGTGGGTCGGGCAACGGGCCCACCCGCAGCAACGCCGCATCGGCGCTCGACGCGCCGCCAGCGGAAACACGGGCGCCACTGTCAACTGTCAACTGACTCCTGACCACTGTCAGGCCTCGAGCTCGCACGGCCGCACCCCCGCCGCGCCGACCTCGAGCCACGTGGCGCGGTCGCGCCAGTCGGAGAGGACGATCCGCTCGCAGGCCCGGCCGTCGACGTCGTGCCGATGCGTCGCCGGCCGGTGGGTGTGGCCGTGCACCATGCGCGTCGTCCCGGCGTCGCGGAACGCGCGAATCACCGCGTCGTCGCTCACGTCCATGATCTCGTCCGGCTTGTCGCGCGTCGCGATCCGGCTGCGCCGGCGCAGCCACGCCGCGACGGCGCGCCGGACCGGCCAGGGGAGCGCGAGGAACCGTCGAAGTCGCGCAGGGTCGCGGACCCATGCGCGGTAGCGCTGGTAGTCGGCGTCGCCGGTGCACAGTTCGTCGCCGTGCAGGAGCAGCGTCGGCACGCCGCCGACGTCGGCGACGACGCGCTCGGGCAGGAGCGTCGCGCCGGCGGCCCGGGCGAAGCGCGGGCCCAGCAGGAAGTCGCGGTTGCCGTGCATCACGCCGAGCGCGACGCCTGCGTCCGCGATGCCCCGCAGCGAGGCGACGACCGACGCCGCAAAACGCTCGTGGATGCCCTCGTCGCCGATCCAGGTGTCGAAGAGGTCGCCCAGGATGCGCACCGACCGCGCTGTGCGGGCCGGTCCGCGCGCCCACGCATGGAAGGCCTCCGCGATGCCCGGCCGCGCGGGCGACAGATGCAGGTCGGAGGCGAAAAGGTCGGGAGCCATCGCCGCTACCCCTGCCCGGAGCTCGCCTAGACCACGACCTCCGCCTTGCGGATCACCACGTCGGCGATGGGCACGTTCTCGTGCATGCCGCTGCGGGCGGTCGCCACGGCCTTGATGCGATCGACGACGTCGCCGCCCTCGACGACCTTCCCGAACACCGTGTAGCCCCATCCGTTGCCGCCGGGCGACTTGAAGTCGAGGAAGTCGTTGTCGGCGACGTTGATGAAGAACTGCGCGGTCGCCGAGTGCGGGTCGCCGGTGCGCGCCATCGCCACCGTGTGGCGCTTGTTCTTGAGGCCGTTCGCGCCCTCGTGGGCGACCGGTTTGCGCGTGGGCTTCTGTCGCATCCCCGGTTCGAAGCCGCCGCCCTGGACCATGAAGCCGTCGATCACGCGGTGGAACACCGTGTTGTCGTAGTGGCCGTCGCGCACGTACTGCAGGAAGTTCGCGACGGTCGCCGGCGCGTTGGCGTCGTCGAGCGAAAGCACGATGTCGCCCTGGTTCGTTTCGAGTCTCACGTTCGTCATGCGTCTCTCCGTTCGCGCCCGCGGGGGCGTTCGCCGTCGTCCGGCGTTACAGCACCCTGGCGCGGGTGATCACCACGTGCGTCGCGGGCACGTCCTTCGGGAACGGGCCGCCCTTGCCCGTCGGGGCCTTCGCGATCCGGTTCACGACGTCCATGCCCTGCACGACCTTGCCGAACACCGTGTACCCGTAGCCCTCCACCGTGGAGTCGCGGTAGTTGAGGAACTTGTTGTCGGCGACGTTGATGAAGAACTGCGCGGACGCGGAGTGCGGATCCCGGGTCCGCGCCATCGCGATCGTGCCCGGCGTGTTGAGGAGCCCGGCCTTCGACGAGGCGTCGGCCTCGTTGCGGATGCCCGGGCGCGTCGGCTTCTCGGAGAAGTCGGTCGTGTAGCCGCCGCCCTGGATCATGAAGCCGTCGATGACGCGGTGGAACTGCGTGCCGTCGTAGTGGCCCGCCTTCACGTAGGCGAGGAAGTTCTCGACCGTCTTCGGCGCCGCCTTCGCGTCGAGTTCGAGCACGATCTTGCCCGCGGTGGTGTCGAGTTCGACCTTCTGGGCGAGCGCAGGGGCCGACGCGAGCGCGGCGGCGAAGACAACGGCGAGGATGCTGCGGGTCATGCGGAACCTCCGGGGAATGGCGGGAACTATCGGGTGGCGAGCGCTTCGCGCACGAGCTTGAGCTTGGCCGGCGCGGCGCCCTTGCCCTTTTCCAGCGCGACGGCGCGCTCGTACTGGCGCGCGGCGAGCTGGGCGTACACGTCGCCCAGGTTCTCGATCGCGGGCGCGTACTCGGGCGACGCCGCGATCGCGAGATCGAGTTCGGCTTTCGCGAGATCGAGGTTGCCCCGCGCGGCGTAGTGGACGGCGAGGTTGTTGTGCACCTCGGGCAACTCGGGGAAGTCGGCCGCGAGACCGCGCAAGGTCGCGATCGCGGCATCGGCGTCGCCGCGATCCGACTGCGCTACCGCCTTCAGGAACCGCGCCTGCGGCTCGCGCGGCCGCTCGCGCGAGAGCGCGTCGAGCTTCGCGATCGCCTCGTCGTAGCGCTTCTGCGCGAGGAGTTCGCGCGCCTCCTTCAGGCCGGCCGCGTAGGCCTTCATCGCTTCGGCGGAGAACTCGGCCGGTAGCGGCGTGGGCGGCGGCTCGGGCGGCGGCTTCGTCGCGGGCGCCTGCGCGAGCGCGTGCGAGGCGACGAGCGCGGCGAACGAGGCGACGAGGAGACGGGCGCGGACCATGCGGAAGGAGCCGATTCTAGCGCAAGCCCCCGCAAGCCCGCGGAGGCGGAGACCCGGGTCGAAGCGCGCGTGGCGTCAGGCCGAGCGCAGGCGGAGGACGGTCGCGTCGATCAGGCGGCGCGCGATCGACACCGGCGAGGGGAGCGTGGGGAGCGCGTCGAGCGCGAACCATCGCGCGTCGGTGATCTCGGGATCCTCGAGGCGGATCTCGCCGCCCGCGTACTCGGCGGTGTACGCGATCATCAGCGAATGCGGGAACGCCCACGACTGGCTCGCGAAGTACGCCGGATCGCGCACCTCCATGCCGACCTCCTCGCGCACTTCGCGCCGGATGCAGTCCTCGATCGTCTCGCCGGGCTCGACGAAGCCGGCGAGCGCCGAGTACATCCCGGGAGCGAACCGCTCGGAGCGCGCGAGGAGCACTTCGCGGCCGCGCGTCACCAGCGTCATCATCGCCGGCGACACCCGCGGATAGGCGACGAGCCCGCACGACGGACATTCGCGCGCGCGTTCGTCGGGGCGGGATCGCGTCGGCGTCGCGCAGCGCCCGCAGTAGCGGTGCGAGCGGTCGAAGTCGGCGACCTGGAACGCGCGCGCGGCGAGCGCGAGGAGCGCGTCCGGCAACCTCGTAAAGTAGGTCCGCAACCCGGCGGCGATGAAGCCCGGCGGGGCGGAGATGTCGTCGCCGAGCGCGACCGCCACGCAGGGCACGCCGGCGAGATCGCCGAGGAAATGCCGTTCCCCGGCGAGGCCGGCGGCGTCGAGGTCCGCGAGCGTGGCGATCGTCGCGGCGCCGGCGTCGCCGCGCGCGACGAGCTTCGTGCCGGAGAACGCGAAGGCGAGCGTGCCGCCCGGGAGGTCGGCGGGCAGCCGGTGCGAAGGTGCGAATCCGGGAGGCGTGTGCATGACGGCGCGATCGCGCCGTCGATTATGCCGCAGCAGCGCGGCAGCTTCGGAGCCGTCAATGAGCCCGGCACGGATGCCAGGCTCCCGCGCGGCCCGTCACCTCACGAACGCGCCGTCCTTCCCGATCGCGGTCAGTTCGATGAACCGCGAGCCGCTGTGGTCGGTCGGCGTGTAGGTCACGGTGAAGCCACCGACGTCGTAGTCGTTCATCGTCTCGAGGGCCGCGATGAGCTTCTCGCGCGTCAGGTCCCGCCCCGCGCGGCGCAGGCCCTCGACCAGGACCTTCGCGGCGATGAAACCTTCGAGGCTCGTGAACGAGAGTTTGTCCTTGCCGGCCTCGGCCGCGATGAGCTTCTGGTACTCCTTGACCACCGGCGTGCCGATGTTCCACGGGAACGGAACGACCTGCGAGATGCCGACGCCGCGCCCTTCGGGACCCAGCGCTTCGGCGAGGCCCCGGCTGCCGACGAACGACACGTTGAGGAACTGCGCGTGGATGCCGGCGGCCATCATCGCCTTGATGAACGCGGCGCAGCCCTTGTAGGCGCCGATCATGATCACCGCCTGCGGGTCGAGCTTCGACAGCGTCGCGACCGCCGCCTTCACGTCGGTCGAATTGCGCTCGACCGTGGCGGTGCCGGTGATCGGCATGTTGCGCGCCTTCATCGCGCGCTCGACGCCTTCGAGGCCCGCCTTGCCGTAGGCGTCGTTCTGGTAGAACACCGCGATGCGCTGCATGCGCAGCGTCGCGAGCAGTTCGACGAGCTTCTCGGTCTCGACGAAGTAGCTCGCGCGGACGTTGAACACGTAGCGGTTGAACGGCTTGCGGAACACCTCGGCGCCGGTGAACGGCCCGACGAGCGGCACCTGCGCGCGCGTGAACACCGGCATCGAGGCGAGCGTCGTCGGCGTGCCGACGTAGCCGAACAGCGCGAAGACCTGGTCGGTCTCGACGAAGCGGCGCGTGTTGGCGAGCGAGCGGTCGGGCTCGTAGCCGTCGTCGAGCGTCCGCAGTTCGATCCGGCGGCCGTTGACGCCGCCGCGCGCGTTCACCGCGTTGAAGTAGGCGAGGGCGCCGGCGCGCATCTCGGTGCCGAGGTCGGAGGCCTGGCCCGAGGTGGCCGCGGACTGGCCGATGACGATCGTGGTCGAGGTGATGCCCTGCGCCGCCACCGTGACCGGAACGGACGCGGCCAGCAGGGCGGCAGCGAGGAACGAGCGCAACGTCATGGGCGACCTCGGGGTGGGTGGAGAGGCGTCGCGGCGAGCCGTGGCCGACACCATTCGGGAGCAAGCATCGGGCCAGCGGCGATGTCTCGGCGCCGCACTCCTCCCCCCGTCAGCCGAGCCGCAGCGGCAGGGTCCGCAGCCGCTTGCCGGTCGCCGCGTAAACGGCGTTCGCGAGCGCCGGAGCGATCACCGGCGTCCCGGGCTCGCCCACCCCGGTCGGCTTGCCCGCCGACGGCACGATGTGGACCTCCACCGCCGGCATTTCGTGGATGCGGAGCACCCGGTAGTCGTGGAAGTTCGACTGTTCGACCAGCCCGTCCTTGACGGTGATCGCGCCGAAGAGCGCCGCGGAGAGTCCATACCCGATCCCGCCTTCCATCTGCGCGCGCACGCCGTCGGGATTGACCGCGAGGCCGCATTCGACCGCGCACACCACGCGATCGACCGCGATGCCGCCGTCGGCTTTCACCGTTGCGTCGACCGCCTGCGCCACGACGGTGCCGAACGACTCGTGCACCGCGATGCCGCGGCCCCGCTTCTCGCCCGCCTTGCCTGCCGCGAGCGGGCTGCCCCATCCGGCCTTGCTCGCCGCGAGTTCGAGCGCCGCGAGGTGGCGCGGGTGCTGCGCGAGGAGCTTGCGGCGCAGTTCGACCGGATCCTGTTTCGCCGCGACGGCGAGTTCGTCGAGGAAGGTCTCGGTCGAGAATGCGGTGTGCGACGAGCCCACCGATCGCCACCACTGCACGGTCGGAGCCTCGGCGGTCGAATGGAGGTCCACGGCGATCGCCGGGATCGCGTAGGGCAGGTTCCTGGCACCTTCCACCGAGGTCGGGTCGATCCCGGTCTTGCGGACCGCGCCTCCGAAGATCGTGTCCTCGAGGATCGACTGGCCGACGATGCGGTGCTGCCAGCCGACGATGGCGCCGCCCGCGTCGAGCCCGGCGCGCAGCGTGTGCAGGTACATCGGCCGGTACATGCCGCCGCGCATGTCGTCCTCGCGCGTCCAGACGAGCTTCACCGGGACACCCTTCGTGCCCGACTTCGCGAGCCGCGACACGATCTCCGCGCATTCGACGACGTAGTCCGACTGGGGATTCGCGCGCCGGCCGAAGCTGCCGCCGGCGTAGAGCATCGTGATCGAGACCTGCTCCGGCTTCAACCCGACGACCTGTGCGATCGCCTTCTGGTCGCCGGTCTGGAACTGCTCGCCGTTCCACACCTCGCACTTGTCGTCCGACAGGCGCATCACGCAGTTCATCGGCTCCATCGCCGCGTGCGCGAGGTAGGGAAACTCGAAGCTCGCCTCGAGCTTCGTCGCCGCCGCCGCGATGGCGGCCGCCGCGTCGCCGTCGGCGCGCGCGACCTTGCCCGGCTTCTGCGCGAGCTTGCGGTACTCGTCCATCAGTTCGCCGGTCGAGCCCTTCCACGCGCGGTTCTCGTTCCACTCGACCTTCAGCGCGTCGCGTCCCTTCTTCGCCGCCCAGAACCCGTTGGCGAGCACCGCGATGCCGGACGGGAGTTCGAGCACGCCGCGCACCCCCGGCACGTCGCGCACGCCGCTCGCGTCGAAGCTCCTCACGCGCGCGCCGAAGCGCGGCGGGTGCAGCACGACGGCGGTCAGCATGCCCGGGAACTGCACGTCCTGCGTGAACTGCGCGGTGCCGTTCGACTTCGCGAGCGCGTCGACGCGAGGAAATGTCTTGCCGACGAACACGAAGTCCTTCGGGTCCTTGAGCGTGACCGTCGCGGGCACCGGCATCGCGGCCGCGTCCGAGGCGAGTTCGCCGAAGCTCGCCTTGCGGCCGGAAGCGTGGGACACGACGCCGCCCGACACCTCGATCGCGCCGGCGGGGACGTTCCACTTCTTCGCCGCCGCGGCGACCAGCATCGCGCGCGCGCTCGCGCCGGCGTTGCGCAACTGCTCCCACGAATTCGCGATCGCCGACGATCCGCCGGTGCCCTGCATCGGCCCCCACGAGAGGTTGTTGTAGCGCGACGCGTCGGCCGGCGCGCCGACGACACGGACCTGGCTCCACGCGGCGTCGAGTTCCTCGGCGACGATCGTGGCGAGCCCGGTGTACGCGCCCTGGCCCATCTCGACGTGCTTCGCGACCACGGTCACCGTGTTGTCGCGGCCGATGCGCACGAACGCGTTGGGTTCGAACGGCGGCGCGATCGCCGTGGCGCCGGCCTTGCCCGGAGCGCCGGACTGCGCGGCCGCGGGAAGGACCACGCCGAGGACGAGGCCCGCGCCGGCCGCGCCGCCGGCCTTGAGGAACGCCCGGCGCGAGCGCGACAGGTTGACGATGCGAGTGTCGGTCATCGCGGCCTCCGTCACGCCAGCGCGCGTGCCGCTTCGTGGATCGCAGCGCGGATGCGGACGTAGGTGGCGCAGCGGCACAGGTTGCCGGCCATCGCCTGGTCGATGTCGGCGTCGGTCGGACGCCGGTTCTTCGCGAGCAGCGCGGCCGCGCTCATGACCTGGCCCGACTGGCAGTAGCCGCACTGCGGCACGTCGAGCTTGACCCACGCGGCCTGAATCGCCTGGCCTTCCTTCGACTTCAGGCCCTCGATCGTGGTGATCTCGGCACCCTGCTTGAGCGAGGAGAGCGGCACCTGGCACGAGCGCACCGGCGCCCCTTCGAGGTAGACGGTGCAGGCGCCGCACTGCGCCACGCCGCAACCGTACTTCGTGCCGGTGAGCTTCAGCGAATCGCGCAGGATCCACAGGAGCGGCGTGTCGCCGGCGACGCCGGCGGCGATGTCGACGCGCTCCTTGTTGACGAACAGGACGGGCATGGGGACGGCTCCGGGAGCCGCGGGCACGCTCGGCCGCGCGGCGAAGCGGCGATGGTAGGCGAAGGCGCGGCGCTTGGCCATTCTGCGAAGCCCGGTGCAGCCGCGCGGCTGCGCGGCGCGTCGGACGGGGATGGGCGCGAGGCGCCCGGGGCCGGCCGCGTACTCGGAAAACGCCCGGCGCGACAAGGACTTGGCGCTCGCCGTGGTAAAATCGCAGGTTGCGAACGTCTCGGTGACCCCGATGGAAGCGGAACAACTGAACCTGATCGCCCACACGCTCGCCGACCTCGAATCGAGGACGGCCGAGATGCGGAGGTTCCTTTGACTTCGACCTGAAGTCGAAGACGCTGGAGGAAGTCCGCCGCGCGCTCGAGGATCCGCAGGTCTGGAGCGACCCGGAGAAGGCGCAGCAGCTCGGGCGCGAGAAGAAGGCGCTCGAAGGCGTCGTGACGACGCTCACCGATCTCGGACAGGGGCTCGCCGACAGCAGCGAACTGTTCGAACTCGCGCGCGACGACGGCGACGACGCGACGCTCGCGGCGGTCCGCGACGACGTCGCGCGTCTCGCGAAGACGCTCGAGGACCTCGAGTTCCGGCGGATGTTCGGAAACCCGATGGATCCGAACAACTGCTTCGTCGACATCCAGGCGGGCAGCGGCGGGACCGAGGCGCAGGACTGGGCGGCGATGCTCCTGCGCATGTACGTGCGCTACTGCGAGCGCAAGGGCTACGCGGTCGAGGTGCTCGAGGAGTCGGAAGGCGAGGTCGCGGGGCTCAAGAGCGCGTCGATCAAGGTCGGCGGCGACTACGCGTTCGGCCATCTGCGCACCGAGACCGGCGTCCACCGCCTCGTGCGCAAGAGCCCGTTCGACTCGAACGCCCGGCGACACACGTCGTTCGCGAGCGTGTTCGTCTACCCGGAGGTCGACGACTCGATCGAGATCGAAATCAATCCCGCCGACTTGCGCATCGACACCTATCGCTCGTCGGGCGCCGGCGGCCAGCACATCAACAAGACCGACTCGGCGGTGCGGATCACGCATCTGCCGACCAACATCGTCGTGCAATGCCAGAACGACCGCTCGCAGCACCGCAACCGCGCCGAGGCGATGGCGATGCTGAAGGCGAAGCTCTACGAACTCGAGCTGCGCAAGCGCCAGGCCGAGCAGCAGAAGCTCGAGGACAGCAAGACCGACATCGGCTGGGGCCACCAGATCCGCAGCTACGTGCTCGACCAGTCGCGCATCAAGGACCTCCGCACGAACCACGAGGTCGGCGACACCCAGCGCGTCCTCGACGGCGACCTCGACGACTTCATCGCCGCCAGCCTCAAACAAGGCGTGCAGTAGGCGTTGGCGTGATTTCCTTCATCTTCGACATCGACGGCACGATCATCGACTCGATGCCGTTCCACGGCAGCTCGTGGGAGGCGTTCCTCGTGCGCCGGGGCATCCCCTACGACGGCGAGCGCTTCCTGCGCAGCACGGCGGGACGCACCGGCGTCGAGATCATGCGCGAACTCTTCGGCCCGATGAGCGACGATGCCGCGTGGGCGCTCGTGCACGAGAAGGAGGACGTCTACCGCGAGCTCTTCCGGCCGGCCTTCCGCGAGATCGACGGCTTCCGCGCGTTCGCGCGCGCGGCGCGCGGCGAAGGCATCCGCATCGGCTGCGCGACCGCCGGGGACGCGAACAACATCGCGTTCGCGCTGGAGGGCCTGGGCATGGCGGGCGAATTCGACGCGCTGGCCGGCGCGCACGACGTCGCGAACGGCAAACCGGCGCCCGATCTCTTCCTGCTCGCCGCGCAGCGGATGGGCGCCGACCCCGCGTCCTGCATCGTGTTCGAGGACGCGCCGCTCGGCATCGAGGGCGCGCGGCGCGCGGGAATGCTGGCGGTCGGCGTTACCTCGGGCGAGAGCGCCGAGCGTCTCGCCGGCTCGCATGTCATCGCGACGATCCCCGACTACCGGACGGTGCGCCCGCGCGACGTCCTCCACCTCGCGCACGCCGCGCGCGCGACGGCGCGTGCCGCCGACCGCAGCCTGTCAGGAAGCCCATGACCGACGCCACCACTCCGCCCGCGCAGGACGAGAACCAGATCATCGCCGAGCGCCGCGCGAAGCTCGCCGAGTTGCGGCGCGCCGGCCAGGCGTATCCGAACGACTTCCGGCGCGACGCGCTCGCGGCGGACCTCCACGCGCACCACGACGCGGAGGCGAACGACACGCTCGAGCCGAGGGCGATCCGCGTCGCGGTCGCCGGCCGCATGATGCTGAAGCGCGTGATGGGCAAGGCCTGCTTCGCGACGCTGCAGGACATGTCCGGCCGCATCCAGCTCTACGTGACGCTCGACGGTGTCGGGGCGCAGGCGCTCGACGCGTTCAAGCACTGGGACCTGGGCGACATCGTCGGCGCGACCGGCACGCTCTTCAAGACCAAGACCGGCGAGCTGTCGGTCAAGTGCGACTCGGTGCGCCTGCTCTCGAAGGCGCTGCGCCCGCTGCCGGAGAAGTTCCACGGGCTCGCCGACCAGGAGCAGAAGTACCGGCAGCGCCACCTCGACCTCATCACCAATCCGGCGTCGCGCGACGTGTTCGTCCGGCGCTCGCAGATCGTGCAGGCGATCCGCGAGTTCTTCGTGGCGCGGGGCTACCTCGAGGTCGAGACGCCGATGATGCATCCGATCCCCGGCGGCGCGGCCGCGCGGCCGTTCGTGACCCACCACAACGCGCTCGACATGCAGCTCTTCCTGCGCATCGCGCCGGAGCTCTACCTGAAGCGGCTGGTGGTGGGCGGGCTCGAGCGCGTATTCGAGATCAACCGCAACTTCCGCAACGAGGGCATCTCGACGCGCCACAATCCCGAGTTCACGATGCTCGAGTTCTACGAGGCGTACCGGGACTACCGCTACCTGATGGACCTGACCGAGGAGCTCCTGCGCACGGTCGCGATGCGCGTGCTCGGCACGACGATCGTCACCTATCAGGGCGAGACGATCGACTTGGGCGCGAAGTTCGACCGACTGACGATGGCCGAGGCGATCCACAAACACAACCCGCGCTACCCGCTGCACGAGCTCTCGAAGCCCGAGTACCTGCGCGTCGCGCTCGCGCCTTTCGACGAGGAAGTGTTTCCGACCGACGGCGTGGGCCTGCTGCAGTTGAAGCTCTTCGAGCAGACGACCGAGGAGAAGCTCGTGCAGCCGACCTTCATCGTCGCGCACCCGACCGACGTCTCGCCGCTCGCGCGCGCGAACGACGCCGATCCGTCGGTCACCGATCGGTTCGAACTCTTCATCACGCGCCGCGAGATCGCCAACGGGTTCTCGGAGCTGAACGACCCGGAGGACCAGGCCGCGCGCTTCGCCGCGCAGGCCGCGGCCAAGGAAGCGGGCGACGAGGAGGCGATGTACTACGACGCCGACTACGTGCGCACGCTCGAGTCGGGCCTCCCGCCGACGGCGGGCGAGGGCATCGGCATCGACCGCCTCGTGATGCTCCTCACCGACAGCCCGTCGATTCGCGACGTGATCCTGTTTCCGCAGCTCAAGGCCGAGGCGTAGGCGCGCCCTGTGGGTCGGGCTTCAGCCCGACCGATCCGTGCCGATGCCACGCAAAGGCGTCGGCCTGAAGGCCGACCTACCATGGTGGGACGCGATGTCGGCCTGAAGGCCGACCCACAACCTCTCCCGTAGGTCGGGCTTCAGCCCGACGGGCGAGGCGCCGTGGGTCGGTCTTCAGCCCGACGTTCGCGGCGCCGTGGGTCGGGCTTCAGCCCGACGGGTTTCAGGATTCGCGCAGATACTGGTAGGGGGTACTTGACGGATACCCTAGCAGGGTATACAGTGTCCCCATGGATGCGCTCGCCGTCGATTCCCCCGCCTCCGTTTCGAGCCGCCCGGAAGCACCGGCCGCCGATCGCGTGGACCTCGCCCTCGAGGGCATGACCTGCGCCGCGTGCGCGACGCGCATCGAGAAAGTGCTGAACCGGCTGCCCGGCACGCAGGCGGCCGTCAACTTCGCGACCGAGTCGGCGCAGGTGCGCTTCGATCCCGTGTCGACGCCGGTCGAGGCGCTCCTCGCCGCGGTCGAGCGCGCCGGCTACAAGGCGCGCGTCAAGGCCGAACTCGAAGAGGAGCGCGCGAAAGAGCAGAAGCGCAAGGCGGCGGCGTACCGCTCGCTGCGGCGCGAGTTCATCGTCGCCGCGCTGCTCACGCTCCCGCTCGTGGCGCAGATGGTGCCGGCGTTCCTGCAGCAGGGACCGCTGGCGTGGTTCGGCCCCGACGCGCACCACGACGTCCTGCCGCGGTGGCTGCAGTTCGCGCTCGCGACGCCGGTCCAGTTCTGGATCGGCCGGCGCTTCTACGTCGGCGCGTTCCACGCGCTGCGCGGCGGCGGCGCCAACATGGACGTGCTCGTGGCGCTCGGCACGTCGATGGCGTGGGCCCTGTCGGCGGTCGTGACCGTGCTCGGCCTCCACCAGCACGTCTATTTCGAGGCGGGCGCGGCGGTCATCACGCTCGTGCTGCTCGGGAAGCTCCTCGAAGCGCGCGCGAAGGCCGGGACCTCGGCGGCGCTCGAAGGCCTCGTCAAGCTGCAGCCGAAGACCGCGCGCGTCGAGCGCGACGGCGCGCTCGTCGAAGTCCCGCTCGCGGAGGTCCACGCGGGCGACCGCATCGTCGTGCGCGCGGGGGACGTCGTCCCGGTCGACGGCAAGGTCGCGACCGGAACATCGGCGGTCGACGAGAGCATGCTGACCGGCGAGAGCCGGCTGGTGCCGAAGGCGCCGGGCGAGCGGATCTTCGCGGGCACGGTGAACCAGGACGGGATGCTCGTCGCCACCGCGACCGGCGTCGGCGCGACGACGCTGCTCGCGGGCATCGTGCGTCTCGTCGCGGAAGCGCAGGGCAGCAAGGCGCCGATCCAGCGGCTCGCCGATCGCGTCTCGGGCGTGTTCGTGCCGGTCGTCGTGGCGATCGCCATCGTGACCTTCATCGCGACGTTCCTCGTGACCGGCGAAGGTGCGCGCGCGCTGATCCATGCGGTGGCGGTGCTCGTGATCGCCTGCCCCTGCGCGCTCGGACTCGCGACGCCTACGGCGATCATCGTCGGCACCGGGCGGGCCGCGCAGAGCGGCATCCTGATCCGCAATGCCGCCGCCCTCGAGCATGCGGGACGGTTGACGAGCCTCGTCGTCGACAAGACCGGCACGCTCACCGAGGGACGTCCCGCGGTCACCGGCGTGATCGAGGTCGAGCGAGGCACGCGTTCGCGCGCGCTCGCGATCGCCGGGGCCCTCGAACAGGGATCGACCCATCCGCTCGCGCAGGCGGTCCTGCGGTTCGCCGGCACCGAAGGCGCCACGCCGATCGCGATCGACGCCTACCGGTCGATACCGGGGAAGGGCGCGCAGGCGCGCGCGGCCGACAGCGGCGAGACGGTGCGGATCGGCGCTCCGGGCTGGCTCGCGTCGGAGGGCGTGGCGGTCGAGGGCGAAGCGGTCGATGAGGTCGCGCGCGACGGCCACACGATCGTCGCGGTGAGCGAGGGCGCGCGGCTTCTCGCGGTCATCGCGCTCGCGGACCGGATCCGGCCGACCTCCGCCGCGGCGATCGCGCGTTTGCGGGAGGCCGGCATAAGCGTGACGATGCTCACCGGCGACCACGAGGCGACCGCGGCGGCGGTGGCGAGGGCGGTCGGCATCGACCGCTGGCGCGCCGGCGTGCTGCCCGCCGGAAAGCTCGAGGCGGTGCGCGCGGCGAAGGCGTCGGGCGCGGTGACCGGCATGGTCGGCGACGGCGTGAACGATGCGCCGGCGCTGGCCGAGGCCGACGTGAGCTTCGCGATGGGCGCGGGCTCCGGCATCGCGATCGAGAGCGCGGACATCACGCTGGTGCGCGACGACCTCGACGCGGTGGCGGATGCGATCCTCTTGTCGCGCGCGACGCTCTCGAAGATCCGCCAGAACCTGTTCTTCGCGTTCGCGTACAACGTGCTCGGCATCCCGCTCGCGGCGTTCGGCTGGCTGAGCCCGATGATCGCCGGCGCCGCGATGGCGGCGTCGTCGGTCTCGGTCGTGGGCAATGCCCTGCTGCTCAAGCGCTGGCGCGCGGGTGCGTCGGCTTCGACGAAGTGAAAGGAGAGGCGATGGAAACGGTGACCCTGAAAGTGAACGGCATGACCTGCGGCGGATGCGTCGGCAGCGTGACCCGGGTGCTGAAGGCGCTGCCCGGCGTCGACGCGGTCGACGTCCAGCTCAGGCCCGGCCAGGCGACGATCCGCTACGACGCGGCGAAGGTGGCGGTGCCGAAGCTCAAGGCCGCGATCGAGGATGCGGGCTATGACGTCGCGGCGTAAGGCCGCGCCCGCGCAGACCGGTCACGCGCACGCCGGTCACGAGCATCCGGCAACGCCGCGCGGCGAGGCGCAGCGCGCGCTTCTCGGCAAGCGCATCGCGCGCATCGAGGGCCAGGTACGCGGCATCGCGAAGATGCTCGCCGACGACCGCTACTGCGTCGACATCCTGACCCAGGTCTCCGCCGTGCGTTCGGCGCTCGACGCGCTCGGGCTCGAACTGCTCGAGCACCACCTGCACGGCTGCGTGGCCGACGCGGTGAAGTCGGGCAAGGGCGATCCCGCGATCGACGAGGCGATGCACGTCATCCGTCGGTTCGCCGCCTGAACGGCGCCTGCGGCATCGCGCGCGTGCCCGACAACGGGACGGCGCGGCGGCCGGTCGCCGGGATGGGATAATCGCGCCCGGCGGGGTGTGGCGCAGCCCGGTAGCGCGCTTGCTTTGGGAGCAAGATGTCGGAGGTTCGAATCCTCTCACCCCGACCATGTCCACGCGGCAGACAACGCGCGGCGGCCCTGCGGGAGCTGCAGGGTTCACCGTGCTACACTGCGCGCCTCGCAGCAACGGGCCGGCATCGCGTTTTCCGGCCCGACCGACCGGCACCGCGCCCGTAGCTCAATCGGATAGAGCACCGGCCTTCTAAGCCGGGGGTAACAGGTTCGAGTCCTGTCGGGCGCGCCACTTCCCGCAAGCCGGCGCGCGGCGCCTGCCGCAGCGGCCGGCGCGACGAAGGTTTCAGTGGTGGCTGTAGCTCAGCGGTAGAGTCCCGGATTGTGATTCCGGTTGTCGTGGGTTCGAATCCCATCAGCCACCCCACCCCTCCCCGCGTCCTGCGCGGGCGGGCCGCTTCCCTCGTCCGCCGTCGCGGCGCGCGCCAGCCTCCGACCCCACGTCGGACGTCCCGGCACGACCGGCCGCGCCACCCAGAGAGGCTCTCATGACCGACGCTCGCCGCCCGTTCGTCCACGCGCTCGCGATGTTCCTCGTCGCGCTCGCGACCGCCGGATGCGCCACGCCTCAGTCCGCGCAGGCGCCGCGCAACGTCATCATCATGTACGCCGACGGCGTGGCGGCCACGCAACTCGAGTTCGGCCGCTACTCGAGCCAGGCGATCCGCAAGAAACCCTTCGCGGTGACCGACACCGTGCTGAAGCAGGGCACGATCGGCCTCGTCTCCACCTATCCGTACGAAGCGTTCGCGACCGATTCGGCGGCCACCGCGTCGGCGATGTCGACCGGCGTGAAGACCACGATCGGCGCGATCGGCGTCGGGCCGGACGGGAAGCCGGTCCGCGCCGCCGCGGAGGCGGCGAAGGCCGGAGGACGGCGCGTCGGACTCGTCACGACGTCCGAGATCTGGGACGCATCGCCCGCCGCGTTCTCGGTGCACGCGAAGAGCCGCAGCGAGGGCGCGGCGATCGTGGACCAGTACCTCGCGCTCGAGCCCGACGTGCTGCTCGGCGGCGGCGCGGATTTCTTCCTGCCGAAGCCGGGCGGCAAGCGCGGCGACGGCAAGGACGTGATCGCGGGCTTCGGTGCCAAGGGCTACACGATCGCACGCAACACCGCCGAACTGCGCGCCGCGGGCACCGGGCGCCTGCTCGGCCTCTTCTCCGGCGATGCGCTCGACCACACGATCGACCGCGCGGGGACGAACGAGCCCACGCTCGCCGAGATGACCGAAGCGGCGCTGCGCGTACTCGCCGCCCCGGGTTCGCCGGGGTTCTTCCTGTTCGTGGAGAACGAGAGCACCGACACGCTCGGACACCGCAACGACGCCGCCGGATTGATGCGGGAGATGTGGGCCTTCGACGATGCGGTCGAGGTCGCCCTCGAGTTCCAGCGGCGCTCGCCCGACACGCTCGTGATCGTCACCGGCGACCACGAGACCGGTGCGCTCTCGGTCACCTACGCGCTCAAGGACCTGACCTCGACGTCGAGCCGGAACCGCTTCTATGCGGGGAACGCGCAGCTCGAGATGCTCATGTCGATCAGCCTCTCGCTCGACAAGGCGGCCGGGGTGCTGGGCAAGAAGCCCGACGCCGCGGCGCTCGACAAGCTCGTCGCGGAGCATTTCCCCGGCTTCAAGCTCGACGACGACCTGCGCAGCGCGATCCTCGAGCAGCGGCCGCTGGAGCGCAATTTCAGCTATCCGACCCAGAATTCGCTCGGCCGCATGGTGTCGCGCCAGACCGGCATCTATTGGGGAACGTCCGGCCACAGCACGGAACCGGTCGTCGTCGGCGCCGTCGGGCCCGGCGCGGAGCGGTTCAAGGGCTACATGGACAACGCCGATTTCGGACGCATCCTGCAGGGCCTGCTGGAACGGCCGTAGGCTTCGCATCGCGCGGTCCGCGGAGGACCGCCGACATCGGTTCCCTTGCGCGCCCGCGCGGCGCTCGCGCCGCAGCGCACCGGTTATGCTTGCGGCTGTCCGCGTGCCCCGACGCACGCGCGAACCGGGGAGGACCACGATGGCCGGGAAGCGGGTGCATTCGAACGCGGGCGCGATCGTCCGCCGCCACCGCGTCGAGCGGGGCGCGAAGTTCCGGTTGAAGGACCACGATCCGGGCGACACCGGGCCGCTCGACGACGAGGACAAACCGCGGGCGAAGGAAGCGCTCGAGGCGGGCAAGGCCGCGCTCGCCCTGCTGCAGGACAAGCTCTACGCGCAGGACCGCTGGTCGGTGCTGCTGGTCTTCCAGGCGATGGACGCGGCCGGCAAGGACGGCGTCATCAAGCACGTGATGTCGGGCGTCAATCCGCAGGGCTGCCAGGTGTATTCATTCAAGGCGCCTTCGCCCGAGGAACTCGACCACGACTGGATGTGGCGCTGCGCGCGCGCGCTGCCCGAGCGCGGCCGCATCGGCATCTTCAACCGCAGCTACTACGAGGAAGTGCTGGTGGTGAAGGTCCATCCGGAGATCCTCCGCGCGCAGAAGCTGCCGCCCTCGCTCGTCGGCCGGCGCATCTGGAAGGAACGCTACCAGGACATCCGCGGCTTCGAGCGGCACCTCGCGCGAAACGGCACGCTGATCCTCAAGTTCTTCCTCAACGTCTCGCGCGGCGAGCAGAAGAAGCGCTTCCTCGAGCGCATCGAGGAGCCGGCGAAGAACTGGAAGTTCTCGGCGGGCGACGTCAAGGAACGCGCCCATTGGAACGAGTACCAGGACGCCTACGAGACGATGATCCGCGAGACCGCCGCGCCGCACGCGCCGTGGTACGTGGTCCCGGCCGACAACAAGTGGTACACGCGCATCGTCGTCGGCGCGGCGATCGTCGACGCGCTCTCGGGCCTCGACCTCCGCTACCCGCGCCTCTCGAAGACCGAACTGGCCGAGCTCGCCCGGGCGAAGAAGGCGCTCGTCGCCGAGCGGAACTGACCGCGGCCCGCCTCCTCGATGCGCTTCACGATCGCGACCTACAACATCCACAAGGGGTTCTCGCACCTCGTGCGGCGCATGGTGATCCACGAACTGCGCGAGCGGCTGCGCCACCTCGACGCCGACGTGCTGTTCCTGCAGGAGGTGCTGGGCTCGCACGAGCACCACGCGGTCCGCTACGACGACTGGCCGGGCAAGCCGCAGCACGAGTTCATCGCGGACCAGGTCTGGCGCGAGACCGCCTACGGCAAGAACGCGGTCTACCGGCACGGCCACCACGGCAACGCACTGCTGTCGCGCTACCCGATCGTCGTGCAGGAGAACGAGGACATATCGGCGCATCCGTTCGAGAGCCGTGGCCTGCTGCATTGCGTCGTGCGCCTCGGCCGACGCATGCCCGACCTCCACTGCATCAACGTCCACCTCGGGCTGTTCGAGCGCGGCCGCCAGTGGCAGGTCCGCGCGCTGTGCGAGCGCATCCGGCGCACGGTGCCGCGATCGGCGCCGCTGATCGTCGCCGGCGACTTCAACGACTGGCGTCACCGCGCCAACCGCCAGCTCGTCGACCAGCTCGCGCTGATCGAGGTGTTCGAGGCGGTCAAGGGGCGCACGGCGCGCACCTTCCCGTCGATGCTGCCGGTGTTCCGCCTCGACCGCATCTACGTGCGCGGACTCGACGTGATCGACGCGCGCGTGCACTACGCCTACCCGGGGCGACGGCTCTCCGACCACGCGGCGCTCGCCGCGACCTTCGAGCTGGCGGCGCGGACCCGGCAGTGACCGCGCGACGATGAAGCGCTACTCGCCCGGCAACGAGCTCGTGCTCCTGAAGGGCGGTGCGACGTTCTTCCCCGCGCTCGTCGCGGCACTGGACACGGCGGAACGCGAGATCTGGCTCGAGACCTACATCTTCGCCGACGATCCGGCCGGACGTGCGGTCGCCGACGCGCTGGTGCGCGCCGCGCAGCGGGGCGTCGCCGTGCGCGTGCTGGTCGACGGCTGGGGCGCCAAGCACTACCTGACGCCGCGCCTCGAACGGATGCTCGTCTCCGGCGGCGTGTACCTGCTCAAGTACCGCCCCGAGGTCCGGCCCTGGCACTTCCGCTCGCACCGGCTCCGCCGCCTGCATCGCAAGCTCTGCCACATCGACGGGCGCATCGCGTTCGTCGGCGGGATCAACATCATCGACGACATGAACACGCCGGGGCACCGCCCGCCCCGTGTCGACTTCGCGGTGCGCGTGCGCGGCCCGGTCGCCGCGTCGGTGGTGCAGGCGATGGCGCGCCTGTGGGCGCTGAACGAACTCGTCCAGTTCCGGACGAGCGACGTGCCGCTGTTCCCCGACCTCGTGCCGGTCGACCGAGCGGGGACGCAGACGGCGCGGCTCGCGATCCGCGACAACCTGCGCCACCGCCGGGACATCGAGGTGGCCTACCTCGCGGGCATCCGTGCGGCGCGGCGCGAGATCCTGATCGCGAACGCCTACTTCTTCCCCGGCATCCGTTTCCGCCACGCGCTGATCGCCGCCGCCGCGCGCGGCGTGAAGGTCACGCTGCTCCTGCAGGCGAAGGTCGAGTACCGGCTGCTGCATTTCGCGAGCCGCGCGCTGTACGGCCACTTCGTCGGGGCCGGCATCGTGATCCAGGAGTACCACCGCTCGTTCCTGCACGCGAAGGTCGCGGTGATCGACGACCGCTGGGCGACCGTCGGGTCGTCGAACATCGATCCCTACTCGCTCCTGATGGCGCGCGAAGCGAACCTGTTCGTGCGCGACGCGGGCTTCGCCGACCGCCTGCGCGTCGATCTCCGCGCGATGATCGACGCGGGCGCGCGCCCGGTCGATCCGAAGCGCTGGCTCGGCCGCTCGCTCGTCTCGAAGGCGGCCTGCTGGATCGCCTACGGCATCGTGCGCGTGGGCATGGGCGTCCTGGGCTACGGCGGCAACGAGTGGTGGCGCGGGCGGCCGCGCAGGCGCTGATTTCCGCGTCGCGCCACCGGGCCGCGCGGACCGGCGAAGCGCGCCCCCCCCGCCTGCTAGACTGCGGTCATGCGCGGCGCACGCTCGGGACGCCTGCCGCTGCCCGCGGAGCAGGGCGTCGCCCGCACCGAGCGGGGTGCGTGGCAGACCATCCGCACGCTCCTGCCCTACCTGTGGGAGTGGCGGGCGCGCGTGGGCTTCGCGCTCGCCTGCCTCGTGGCGGCGAAGGTCGCGCAGGTCGGCGTGCCGCTGCTCCTGAAGGAGATCGTCGACGGTCTCGACCGGGAGCGCGCGCTCCTCGTGGTGCCGTTCGTACTGCTGGCGGCCTACGGCCTGCTGCGCCTGTCGACGACGTTCTTCACCGAGCTGCGCGAGTACCTGTTCGCGAAGGTCACGCAGCGCGCGGTCCGCGCGATCGCGCTCAGGGTGTTCCGCCACCTGCACGCGCTGTCGTTGCGCTTCCACCTCGCGCGGCAGACCGGGGGGCTCACCCGCGACGTCGAGCGCGGACAGCGCGGCATCTCGACCTTGGTGAGCTACGCGCTCTTCTCGATCCTGCCGACCGCGGTCGAGATCACGCTGGTCTGTGCGATCCTCGCGACGCACTACGACTGGAGCTTCGTCGCGATCACCGGCGGCGCGCTGGTGCTCTACGTCGCGTTCACCGTGGCGGTCACCGAGTGGCGGACGCACTTCCGGCGGCAGGCGAACGAACTCGACAGCCGGGCGAACACGCGCGCGATCGACAGCCTGATCAACTACGAGACGGTCAAGTACTTCGGCAACGAGGAGTGGGAGGCGCGCCGCTACGACGAGAGCATGCAGAGGTGGGAGCAGGCCGCCGTGGTGAGCCAGACCTCGCTGTCGCTCCTCAACGTCGGGCAGAGCGCGATCATCGCGGTGGCGGTCACGCTCATCATGTGGCGCGCGACCGAGGGCGTCGTCGACGGCACGATGACGGTGGGCGACCTGGTGCTGGTCAACGCGTTCATGCTGCAGCTCTACGTGCCGCTCAACTTCCTCGGCGTCATCTACCGCGAGATCCGGCAGGCGCTCGCCGACATGGAGCGGCTGTTCGCGCTGATCGACGAGCACACCGAGGTGCGCGACGCGCCCGGAGCACGGACGCTCGAGGTGCGGGGCGGCGAGGTGCGCTTCGACGACGTGGTCTTCCGCTACGAGGCGGACCGTACGATCCTCGCCGGCGTCTCGTTCGCGGTGCCGGCCGGGCGGACGGTGGCGATCGTCGGGCCGTCGGGCTCGGGCAAGTCGACGATCGCGCGGCTGCTGTTCCGCTTCTACGACGTGACCGGCGGGCGCATCACGATCGACGGCCAGGACCTGCGCGACGTGACGCAGGCGAGCGTGCGCGCTGCGATCGGCATCGTCCCGCAGGACACCGTGCTCTTCAACGACACGATCGAGTACAACATCGCCTACGGCCGGCCCGGCGCCTCGCACGAAGACGTGGTCGCCGCCGCGCAGCTCGCGCGCATCCACGACTTCGTCGTCTCGCTGCCGCAGGGCTACGCGACGCCGGTCGGCGAGCGGGGGCTCAAGCTCTCCGGCGGCGAGAAGCAGCGCGTCGCGATCGCGCGCGCGATCCTGAAGCGCCCGGCGATCCTCGTGTTCGACGAAGCGACTTCGGCGCTCGACTCGGCGAACGAGCGCGCGATCCAGGCCGAACTCGCGGCGATCGCCCGCGAACGCACGGCGCTCACCATCGCGCACCGGCTCTCGACGATCGTCGACGCCGACGAGATCCTCGTGCTCGACGCCGGGCGCATCGTCGAGCGCGGGCGCCACGCCGCCCTGATCGCCGCCGGAGGCGCCTACGCCCGGATGTGGCAGTTGCAGCAGCACGAGGCGGAGATCGAGGCCGAGCGCCGCGACACCGGCCCCGCGGACCGGCCGGGGACCTCGGGACCGGAGCCGGTTCGGGTGGACGCGGACTGATCTCGCTCCCGGGCCGCGTTCCGCGGCGCCCGAAGGGGCTCGACTGGCCGCTCCGCCCACCCGGGACAGGGCCGCTGGCATCTCGCGTGCTTGCCGGGTTCGGGGCAGGGGCCCGCCGCGCCCGGGCTTTGGCGTCCGGCCCCGGCGATGGTATAAAGCCGGACCGACTTCAGGCCGTACCTGATGATTCCTGCCCGAGTCCTTGTTTTCGCGCTGTTCGCCGCCGCCTGCGGGGTGGCGGCCGCGGCCGACCCGCCCGACCCGGCGAAACTGACGCTCGGGTCGTCGAACGCGCTCGTCCTCGACTCGGCGAACGGCCGCGAACTCTACGGCAAGGGCGCCGACGAGGTCACGCCGATCGCGTCGGTCACCAAGCTCATGACCGCGATGGTCGTGCTCGACGCGAACCAGCCGCTCGACGAGGTGCTCGACGTCGACATGGACGACTTCGACTACCTGAAGGGCACGCGCTCGCGCCTGTCGATGGGCGTCGCATTGCCGCGCCGCGACATGCTGCGCCTCGCGCTGATGGCCTCCGAGAATCGCGCCGCGTCGACGCTCGCGCGGCACTATCCGGGCGGCACGCCGGCCTTCGTCGCCGCGATGAACGCCAAGGCGGAAGCGCTCGGGATGACGCGCACGAGATTCGAGGATCCGACCGGCCTCTCGCCGAAGAACGTGTCGACCGCGCGCGACCTCGCGCGCATGGTCGAGGCGGCCTCTGGCTACCCGCTGATCCGCGAGGACTCGGTCGCGCCGACGCACGTGGTCGAGGTGCAGCCCACCGGACGCGCGCTCGGCTTCTCGAACTCGAACCGCCTCGTGAACTCGTCGGCGTGGGACATCACGCTGCAGAAGACCGGCTACATCAGCGAGGCGGGGCGCTGCCTCGTGATGCTCGCGCAGATCGCGAGCCGCCCGGTCGTGATCGTGCTGCTCGACTCGGTCGGCAAGTACACGCGCCTCGCCGATGCGACGCGCGTCAAGACCTGGCTCGAGACCGGCAAGTCGACGACGGTTGCCCGCGCGGCGCTCAAGGCGGCCTCGAAGGCGAAGAAGCCGGCGAAGGCGAAGGTCTCGGCCACGGCGTCGTCCACGCGGGGCGTCAAGTCGAAGCGCTGATCCCGCCGTTCCGAACGGAGCGGGTCGCTACTCGAGCACGATGTGGTGGTGGAACACGTGGCGGAGCGCCACGCCGTTTCGCGCGTGGTTCGTCGTGCGTTCCACCCGGAAGCGCAGCGTCGACAGGCCCTCGCTGCCGAAGCCCGCGGCGCCCATCGCCTCCTTGGCCTTGAAGATCGAGCGTGTCTGCAGGAGTTCCGGGCTCATCCCGTCGGTCGTGTAACCCTGGTGGCGGTGCGCGAGCGGCATGAAGGTGCCGCGCCGCCACGACCAGGTGAGGCCAGCGAGGTTGAGCCGCGCCTGCAGGTCGACGTCCTCGAATCCCCACGCCCAGTAGTCGTTGCTGTAGCCGTTGACGCGCACGAAGTCCTCGACCGGCAGCGAGAGCACGCAGCCGGGCGACTGCACCGGCTCGTCGTCGACCGCCTCCTGCACGCCCCATGCGATGAGGCTAGTGGGGCCGGTCACGCGCGAGTAGTCGGCCCAGATCGGCAGGTAGTCGACGTCGTGGAACACCACGCAGTCGGCGTTGGCCTGCGCGAGCGCGAAGCCGGCGTTCTTGATCGCGCCGCGGTTGAACGGGCGGCCGGGCGCCTGTTCCGCGATGTGGATCTCGTAGGGAATCGCGCGGGCGAGGCTGTCGCGCTCGAAATAGGTGACGAGGTGCGGGACGAGCCTCGCGAGGTGCTCCGCACGGTCGCGGTAGGGCACGACGATCGCGATGCGTCCGGCGTGGGCGTCTGCGTCGAGTTCGGGGAGCGGGGCGCGGGGCGGGATCATCGGCGGCGGCGGTTCGATTCGTGGAGTTCGCGCGCGTGCGCGCGGGTCTTCGGCGTCGTCGACTCGCCCGAGAGCATCCGCGCCAGTTCGTCGACGCGCGCCTCGCCTTCGAGTGCGGTCACGCTCGACACCACGCCGGAGGCCGCGGCTTGCTTCTCGACGCGGAAATGGCGGTCGGCGAACGAGGCGACCTGCGGCAGGTGGGTGACGCACAGCACCTGCCGGCGATCCCCGAGCGACTGCATCAGCCGGCCGACGGTCGCCGCGACGGCGCCGCCGATGCCCGCGTCCACCTCGTCGAGCACGAGCGAGGGCACGTGCGCGGCGTCGCTGGAGGCGACCTGGATCGCGAGCCCGATGCGCGAGAGTTCGCCGCCCGAGGCGACGCGGGCGAGCGGACCCGGCGGCTGCTTCGCGTGCGTCGCGATCCGGAACTCGATCGCGTCGAGGCCGTGGCTGGTCGGCGCGGCGAGCGGCTCCATCGCGATCTCGAGCTTGCCGCCGGCCATCGCGAGCGTGCGCATCGCGGCGGTGACGCGGTGCTCGAGTTCGGAGGCGGCGAACCGGCGCTTGGCGCGAAGTTCGTGCGCGAGCTTGTGGAACGCGCGCTCCGCCTCGCCCGCGCGGCGCTCCAGCGCCTCGACGTCGGAGGCGGCGGCGAGCGCGGCGAGCGCGGCCGTCGTCGCGGCGAGGAGTTCGGGGAGACCTTCGGGGCGCACGCGATGGCGGCGCGCCGCATCGTGCAAGGCGGAGAGGCGTTCGTCGATCCGCGCGAGGTCGGCGGGATCGAGGTCGAGCCGGCGGCGGTAGTCGCGCAGCGCGCGCGCGGTCTCGACGAGTTGCACGCGCGCGGGCTCGAGCTGCGCGGCCACGTCCGCGAGCGCGGGATCGTGCGCGGACGCCGCCGCGAGCCGGGCGGCGAGCTGCGACACGCGCCGCGTGAGCGCGTCGTCCGCGGACTCGAGCGCTTCGCCGGCCTCCTCGCAGGTCGCCAACAGCGACGCGGCATGGGCGAGGCGCGACTGCGACGCGTTGAGTTCGGCCCATTCGCCTTCGTGCATGCGCAGCGCGGAGAGTTCGTCGCGCCGGACCTCGAGTTCCGCGCGCGCTGCGGCGTCGCGTCCCGCGTCCGCGCGCGCCGCCTCGAGCGCCGCCGCGGCGTCCCGCGAGGCGCGCCACGCGGCGGCAGTCTCGTCGGCGAGCGCGGTGAAGCCGCCGAAGCCGTCGACGAGTTCGCGCTGGGTCGCGGCCGCCGAGAGCGACTGGTGCGCGTGCTGGCCGGTGATCTCGACCAGGCGCTCGCCCACCGCCTTCATCTGCGCGAGCGTCGCGGGCGAGCCGTTGATCCACGCGCGGCTGCGTCCCTGCGCGTCGAGGACCCGGCGCAGCAGCACCTCGCCGTCGCCTGGCGCGAGACCTTCCTCGGCGAGCCACGCGCGCACGGCCGGCGCGTCGTCGACGTCGAACGCCGCGGCGAGTTCGGCGCGCTCGGCGCCTTCGCGGATCTGGCGCGGCTCGAACCGGTCGCCGAGGAGGAGCCCGAGCGCGTCGAGCAGGATCGACTTGCCGGCGCCGGTCTCGCCGGTGAGCACGGTGAAGCCGGGGCCGAGCTCGAGTTCGAGCGCGCGCACCACCACGAAATCGCGGATCGACAGGAGCCGCAGCATGTCAGCGACGCGCGGTCAGCCGTTCGGGCGTCTCGCTCCAATGGAGCTTCTCGCGCAGCATCGCGAAATGGTCGTGTCCCTCGGGGTGCAGGAAGCGCGCCGGATGCGGAGCGCGGCGAATGACGACGCGATCGCCTTCCGCGAGCGGCAGGTGCGCGTGGCCGTCGCAGTGCACGGTCGCGTCGCTGCCGCGCACGACCTCGATCGTGACGGTCGCGAGGTCGGAGAGCGCGATCGGCCGGTGCGTGAGCGCATGCGGTGCGACCGGCACGAGCGCGATCGCCGCGATGCGCGGGTCGAGGATCGGCCCGCCCGCGGACAGCGCGTACGCCGTCGACCCGGTGGGCGTCGCGACGATGAGGCCGTCGGAGCGCATCGCATAGGCGAAACGCCCGTCGATCTCGACCGCGCATTCGAGCATCGTCCCGCCGCCGCCGCGGTTGACCGCGACGTCGTTCAGCGCGATCTCGTCGTTCTCGCGCCGTCCCGGCCGGACGATCGTCGCGGCGAGCATCGTGCGCCGCTCCTCGAGGTGGCGGCCGGCCAGCATCGGTCCGAGTTCGTCTTCCATTCGCGTGAGCGGAATGTCGGTGAGGAATCCGAGCCGGCCGAGATTGACGCCGATCAGCGGCACGTCGTGCGGCGCGAGGCGCCGGGCGATCGAGAGCATCGTGCCGTCGCCGCCCAGCACGATCGCCAGGTCGGCGCGGCCGCCGAGTTCGTCTGCCCCGGCGGTCGCGCGCCCGGCGAGCGGCGCGTGCAACGCGGTCTCCGTCTCGATCACGACGGCGTGCCCGCGCGCGGCCAGGAAGTCGGCCAGCCGCGCGAGCGGGGCCGCGAGGTCCGGCGTGCCGGGCCGCCCGACGATCGCGACGCGGGGGAAGCGGGCGGGAGTCGCGGACATGGCGGAGGATTATTCCACAGCCCCCCGCCCGGCCGCGGTCGGCTCGGCGGACGAACGGCGCGCAGGCACCGGGACCCTCGGCGCGGGGGTTAGAATCGGTCCGAACGGAAGCCCCGCGTGATCGATCCCCGCGCCGCCCACCTGTTGAAGACGCTCGTCGAGCGCTACATCGCCGACGGACAGCCGGTCGGCTCGCGCGCGCTCTCGAAGCAGTCGGGGCTCGAACTCTCGCCCGCCACGGTCCGCAACGTGATGGCGGACCTGGAGGAGATGGGCTTCGTCACGAGCCCGCACACCTCCGCCGGACGCGTGCCGACGCCGAAGGGCTATCGCTTCTTCGTCGACAGCCTCGTCGTCGTGCAGCCGCTCGAGCAGCAGGAGATCCACCGGCTCGAGGGCGGGCTCGTCGCCGACCGGCCGCAGCAGCTCGTGAGCGCGGCCGCCCAGATGCTCTCGCAGCTCACGCACTTCGCCGGCGTCGTGATGGCACCGCGCCGCGAGCCGAGCCTTCGGCACCTCGAGTTCCTGCGGCTCGCCGACCGCCGCGTGCTGCTGATCGTCGTGACCTCGCAGGGCGACGTGCAGAACCGCATCCTGCACACCGAGCACGCCTACACGCAGGCGCAGCTCGTCGAGGCGACCAACTACTTCAACCAGAACTTCGCCGGACGCTCGCTGCCCGCGATCCGCGCCGGACTCGCCGACGAGCTGAAGCGCCTGTCCGACGACATCGCCTCGCTGATGTCGGCCGCCATCGCCGCGGGCGCGGGCGCGATCGACGAGGGCGACACCGTGGTGCTCGCCGGCGAGCGCAACCTCCTCGCCTCCGACGGCGTCGCGTCCAGCATGGAGCGCGTGCGCCGGCTCTTCGACCTGTTCGAGCAGAAGACCTCGCTGCTGCACCTGCTCGACCTCGCGCAGCGCGCCGAGGGCGTGCAGATCTTCATCGGCGGCGAATCGGGGCTCGCGCCGCTCGACGAGATGAGCGTGGTCACCGCACGCTACGAGGTCGACGGGCAGCTGATCGGCACGCTCGGCGTCATCGGGCCGACGCGCATGGCCTACGAGCGCGTGATCCCGATCGTCGACGTGACCGCGAAGCTCCTGTCGAGCGCGCTGGCGCAGCAGCGCGCCGACTCGTGATGACGCGATGAGCGCCGCCGACCACCGCGCGCTGATCGTGCGCTTCTACGACGCGCTCGCGCGGCGCGACGCGGCCGTGATGGCCGCCTGCTACGCGCGCGATGCGACGTTCCGCGACCCGGTGTTCGGCGAGCTCGACGCCGCCGACACCGCGGCGATGTGGCGGATGCTGTGCGCGCGCGGCAAGGATCTCGCGATCACGACCACCGGCGTCCACGCCGACGCGGAAGGGGGGCGCGCGCACTGCCGGGCGACCTACTCGTACGGTCCGACCGCGCGGCCGGTGGCGAACGAGATCGACGCGAGCTTCCGTTTCCGTCGGGGACTCATCGTCGAGCACGTCGACCGATTCGACCTGAAGCGCTGGGCCACGCAGGCGCTCGGGCTCTCCGGACGCGTGCTCGGCTTCACGCCGCTGCTCACGCCGATGGTGCGCCGGCAGGCGAAGGGCGCGCTCGCCGCGTGGCGCAGGCGCGAGCAGGCCGAGTGACAAGCGATCGCCGATGAGTTTCCTGCCCGAGCCGCCGCGCGGCGACCGCCCGGAGAAGCTCGGCGTCCTGCTCGTCAATCTCGGCACGCCGGGCGCGCCGACGCCTGCGGCGGTGCGCCGCTATCTGGCGGAGTTCCTGTCCGACCGCCGCGTGGTCGAGGTGCCGCCGGCGATCTGGCAGCCGATCCTGCACGGCGTCGTGCTGACGACGCGCCCGCAGGCCTCGGCGAAGAAGTACGCGAAGATCTGGACCAAGGACGGCTCGCCGCTCGCGATCCACTCGGTGCGCCAGCGCGTGCTGCTCTTCGGGATGCTCGGGCAGCGCATGAAGCGCGAAGGCTGGCCCGCGGACCACGCGCAGGTCGAACTCGCGATGCGCTACGGCGAGCCGTCGATTCCCGCGGGCATCGACGCGCTGCGCGCGGCCGGCGCGACGAAGCTCCTCGTGCTCCCGCTCTATCCGCAGTACGCGTCCAGCGCGTCGGGGTCGGTGCTCGACGCGGTCGCGGCGCACCTTGCGAAGGTCCGCCGCGCGCCCGCGCTGCGCTTCGTCGACGCGTTCCACGACGACGACGGCTACGTCAAGGCACTCGCGCGGAACGTCAACGACTACTGGACGAAGCACGGCCAGCCCGAGCGGCTGGTGCTCTCGTTCCACGGCATTCCGCGGCGCGCGATCGAGCGCGGCGACCCCTACCGCGCGCAGTGCGAGGCCACCGCGCGGCTCCTCGTACGCGAACTCGGCCTCTCCGCCGATCAGTGGGCGATCGCGTTCCAGTCGCGCTTCGGGCGCGCCGAGTGGCTCACGCCCTACACGGCCGAGGTGCTGGCCGCGCTCGGGGCGGCGAAGGCAAGGCGCGTCGACGTGTTCTGCCCCGGCTTCGTCGCCGACTGCCTCGAGACGCTCGAGGAGATCGGCATCGAGGGCCGCGCGCGGTTCGAGAAGGCCGGCGGCGGCGAGTTCCACGCGATCCCGTGCCTGAACGAGCACCCGCGCTGGATCGCCGCGCTCGCCGACCTCGCGTGGCGGAACTTCGCGGGGTGGCTCGTTTGACAGCCCTGAACCGCTCCATCAGGGTTCAATGGGGTCAGACTCGACTGGCGGATCCATCGGGCCTGACGCCTTCGAACCTGTCGAAGGGGCGGCCGAGACCGACCCCTTCGGGCATGTTTGATGGGATCAATCGAGTCTGACCCCATTGAACCCCGCCGCATCGTCCCCATGATAACCGGATAGTCTACGAGCCCCCGACCGACCCGCAATGAATCCGTCCGACCTTCCGACCGACGGCGAGGACCTGCCCGGCATCGACCGGGTCGCCGACCCCGCACCGGACCTGGCCGAGATCCTCCGGAAGGCCGAGACCGAGGTCGCCGACCTCAAGGACGCCTGGCTGCGGGCGAAGGCCGAGACCGAGAACGTCCGCAAGATCGGGCAGGCCGACGTCGCCCGGGCGCACAAGTTCGCGATCGAGCGCTTCGCGTCCGAACTGCTGCCGGTTCGCGACGCGCTGGAGCAGGCGCTCGCGACCCCGACGGCCACGACCGAGCAGTTGCGCGAGGGCGTCGAACTCACGCTGAAGACGCTCGCCTCGGCGTTCGAGCGTTCGTCGATCGCGGTGATCGATCCCGCCGGCGAGAGGTTCGACCCCAACTTCCACCAGGCGATGACGATGATCCCGTCGGCGAAGCCCGCGCAGACCGTGCTCCAGGTGTTCCAGCGCGGCTACCTGCTGCACGACCGGGTGCTGCGCCCCGCGCTGGTCGCGGTGTCGAGCGGACCCGCCGAGCCCGCCGCGGGCGACGCGTGACCGCCTTGCGTTGACCGCCCCGGACCCCATTTTCGCTTCAGGCACATCCCTACGCATCGGAGCATTTCCATGGCCAAGATCATCGGCATCGACCTCGGGACCACCAACAGCTGCGTCGCCATCGTGGAAGGCGGCCAGACCAAGGTGATCGAGAACTCGGAAGGAACGCGGACCACGCCTTCGGTCGTCGCGTACGCGGACGACGGCGAGATCCTCGTCGGCGCGCCCGCCCGGCGCCAGGCGGTCACCAACGCGCGCAACACGATCTTCGCGGTGAAGCGCCTGATCGGGCGCCGCTTCGAGGAGAAGGAGGTCCAGAAGGACATCGGCCTCATGCCCTACCGGATCGTCAAGGCCGACAACGGCGACGCGTGGGTCGAGGCGCGCGGCAAGAAGATCGCGCCGCAGCAGGTGTCCGCCGAGATCCTGCGCAAGATGAAGAAGACCGCCGAGGACTACCTCGGCGAGGAAGTCACCGAGGCCGTCATCACGGTCCCGGCCTACTTCAACGATTCGCAGCGCCAGGCGACCAAGGACGCGGGGAAGATCGCGGGCCTCGAGGTCAAGCGCATCATCAACGAGCCGACCGCGGCCGCGCTCGCGTTCGGGCTCGACAAGAAGGAGGGCAACCGCAAGATCGCGGTGTACGACCTGGGCGGCGGCACGTTCGACATCTCGATCATCGAAATCGCGGACGTCGACGGCGAGCACCAGTTCGAGGTGCTGTCGACCAACGGCGACACCTTCCTCGGCGGCGAGGACTTCGACCAGCGCCTGATCGACTACATCGTCACCGAGTTCAAGAAGGAGCAGGGCGTCGACCTCAAGAACGACGTGCTCGCGCTGCAGCGCCTCAAGGAGGCCGCGGAGAAGGCGAAGATCGAGCTGTCGTCCTCGCAGCAGACCGAGATCAACCTGCCCTACGTCACGGCCGACCAGAACGGCCCGAAGCACCTGTCGATCAAGGTGACGCGCGCGAAGTTCGAGGCGCTCGTCGAGGACCTGATCGAGCGCACGATCGAGCCCTGCCGCACCGCGATCAAGGACGCCGACGTCAAGCTCGCCGACATCGCCGACGTGATCCTCGTCGGCGGCCAGACGCGCATGCCGAAGGTGCAGGACGTGGTCAAGGCGTTCTTCGGCAAGGAGCCGCGCAAGGACGTGAACCCGGACGAGGCGGTCGCCGCCGGCGCCGCGGTCCAGGCCTCCGTGCTCGCGGGCGACCGCAAGGACGTCCTGCTGCTCGACGTGACCCCGCTGACGCTCGGCATCGAAACGCTGGGCGGCGTGCTGACGTCGCTCATCAAGAAGAACACGACGATCCCGACCAAGGCGCAGAACGTGTTCTCGACCGCGGACGACAACCAGTCGGCGGTGACGATCCACGTGCTGCAGGGCGAGCGCCAGATGGCGTCGGGCAACAAGAGTCTCGGGCAGTTCAACCTCGAGGGCATCCCGCCCGCCCCGCGCGGCGTGCCGCAGATCGAGGTGACCTTCGACATCGACGCGAACGGCATCCTGCACGTGTCGGCGAAGGACAAGGCGACGCAGAAGGAAGCCAAGATCACGATCAAGGCGAACTCGGGACTGTCCGACGACGAGATCCAGCGGATGGTGAAGGACGCCGAGGCGCACGCCGAGGAAGACCGCAAGCTCATGGAGACCGTGCAGGCGCGCAACGGCCTCGACGCGCTGGTCCACAGCGTGAAGAAGTCGATGGGCGAGCACGGCGACAGGATCGGCGCCGACGAGAAGGCGAAGATCGAAGCCGCGCTGAAGGACGCCGAGGAACTCCTGAAGCAGAAGGATGCCGCGAAGGACGCGCTCGAGGCGAAGACCGAGGAGCTCGCGAAGTCCTCGCAGAAGCTCGGCGAAGCGATGTACGCGAAGGCGCAGGCGGAAGCCCAGGCGGCATCGGGCGGGGCGGGCGGCGCGGGCGCCTCGGGTGACCAGGGCGGCGCGCACGGTTCGTCGGCGGGCGACGAGAAGGTCGTCGACGCCGAGTACACGGAGGTGAAGGACAAGAAATAGCAGGCGCGAAGGGGGAAGAGGGAAGGGGGAAGAGTGCGTCGCAACCATCGCGACCTGGACGCCTGGAAGGAAGCGATGGGGTTGGCCGAATCGGTCTACCATTCGACGCGTGGCTATCCTGTGGCGGAACGCTATGGCCTCACGGCGCAGATGCGACGTGCGGCTATTTCCGTTCCTGCCAACATTGCGGAGGGATTCGCGCGGCGCTCGTCGAAGGAGCTCCTGCAGTTTCTCTCGATCGGGGCCGGATCCCTCTCCGAACTCGACACCCTGGTCGAGCTGTCGTCGCGACTGGGCCTTCTCGAAGACGTGGCGGAACTGAGTCGCCGCGTCGACCGCACGAGCGGACTCGTCATGGGGCTCGCGGCATCCATCGAGCGCCGCGTGCGCTGACTCCCTTCCCCCTTCCCTCTTCCCCCTTCCCCGCCTCATGGCCAAACGCGACTACTACACCGTGCTGGGCGTGAATCGCGACGCCTCCGAGGATGACATCAAGAAGTCGTACCGGAAGCTCGCGATGAAGCACCACCCGGACCGCAACCAGGGCGACAAGGCGGCCGAGGAGAAATTCAAGGAGGCGAAGGAAGCCTACGAGATCCTCGCCGACGCGAAGAAACGCGCCGCGTACGACCAGTTCGGCCACGCGGGCGTCGATCCGTCCGCGGGATTCGGGGCCGGCGCGCGCGGCGCGGGCCCGGAAGGTTTCGGCGGCTTCGCGGACGCCTTCGGCGACATCTTCGGAGAGATCTTCGGCCAAGGGCGCGGCGGCGGCGGCAACGGCGTGTTCCGCGGCGCCGACCTGCGCTACAACCTCGAACTCACGCTCGAGGAGGCGGCGCGTGGCACCGAGGCGCGCATCCGCATCCCGGCGATGGAAGGCTGCGAGACCTGCCACGGCAGCGGCGCGAAGCCGGGCACCTCGTCGAAGCCCTGCCCGTCGTGCCAGGGGCGGGGCCAGGTGCGCGTGTCGCAGGGCTTCTTCTCGATCCAGCAGACCTGCCCGCAGTGCCACGGCACCGGGAAGTACGTCCCCGATCCCTGCGCGACCTGCGGAGGAGCGGGGCGCGTGCGCAAGCACAAGACGCTGTCGGTGAAGATCCCCGCGGGCGTCGACCAGGACGACCGCATCCGGCTCTCGGGCGAAGGCGAGGCGGGCGTCAACGGCGGCCCGCCCGGCGATCTCTACGTCGTCGTGCAACTGAAGCCGCACGCGGTGTTCCAGCGCGAGGGCGCCGACCTGCACTGCGAGATGCCGATCAGCTTCGCGACCGCCGCGCTCGGCGGCGAGATCGAGATCCCGACGCTCGACGGCCACGCGAAAGTGAAGATCCCGCCCGAGACGCAGACCGGGCAGGTGTTCCGCCTGCGCAACAAGGGCATCCGGCCTGTGCGCGGCTCGGTCACCGGCGACCTCTATTGCCACGTCGCGCTCGAGACGCCGGTGAAGCTCACCTCGCGCCAGAAGGAGATCCTGCGCGAGTTCGAGTCGATCAACCAGGAAGATCCCGAAGCGCACAGCCCGAAGCAGAAGACCTTCTTCGACAAGCTGAAGGCGTTCTTCGGCTGACCGCGCTGCACCGGGACCGGCCGCGAGCCTCCTCGTGACCTCGCCGAACGCCCCGGTCGGCATCCTGCTCGCCGCGGGATCCGCGCGCCGCTTCGGCGGAGACAAGCTGCTCGCGTTGCTGCCCGACGGCACGCCGGTCGGCGTCGCGTCCGCTCGCACGCTCGTCGCGGTGCTGCCGCGCACGGTGGCGGTCGTGCGGTCCGGCGACGATGCGCTCGCCGATGCGCTCGCCGATGCGGGCGCGACGATCGTGCGCTGCGCGCGTGCCGACGAAGGCATGGGCGCGAGCCTCGCCTGCGGCGTGGGGGCGACCTCCGGCGCGTCGGGCTGGGTCGTCGCGCTCGCCGACATGCCCTGGATCGCGCGCACGACGATCGCCCGCGTGCGCGCGGCGCTCGATGCCGGCGCAGGCATCGCGGCACCCTGCGTCCGCGGCGAACGCGGGCACCCGGTGGGCTTCTCGTCGGCGTTTCGCGATGCGCTCGCCGCGCTCGGCGGCGATGAAGGCGCGCGGTCGATCCTCGCGTCCCGCCGCGACGAGATCATGCGCATCGAGGTCGACGATCCCGGCGCGCTGCGCGACGTCGACCGGCCGTCCGATCTCGCGCCATGACCGAACCCGAGCCGAACGAGGACGGGTCGCGCCGCATCGCGACGTCGTTCCGGGCGTCGCTCGGCACGGTCGTGTAGCCCTGTGATGACGGTGCTCGGCGGGGCGCGCAGTTCGATCACCTGAAACCCATGGGGCCGCACGGTCGCGCAGATGCTCGGCGTCGCGATGGCCGCGGCGCTCGCCGGGCTCGCGATCGGCTCGTTCTTCCGATATCAGGTACCCGCCGGGAACAGCTCGGGCTGTGCGGCGGAGGGCTCGCTCGCGCGCGTCGTCCACCAGGCGCGAAGCTCCTCGCTCTCGAGCGGCGGGCACACGAGGAAGCCCTGCGCGTACTCGCAGCCGTGCCGGCGCAGGAACTCGATCTGCGGGCGCGTCTCGACGCCCTCCGCGACGCAACGCAGGCCGAGCGAGCGGGCGAGCGCGATGATCGCCTGCGTGATCGTCTCGTCGTTGGGATTGCGCTCGATGCCGTGGACGAAGCGCTGGTCGATCTTGAGCCCCTGGATCGGCAGCCGCGCGAGGTAGGAGAGCGACGAGTAGCCGGTGCCGAAGTCGTCCACGGTGATCGACACCCCCATCTCCTTCAGCTTGCCGAGCGTCGCGACCACCTTGTCCGGGTGCGTGATGATCACGCTCTCGGTGATCTCGAGGTCGAGTTCGCGCGCGGCGAGGCCCGAACTCGCGAGCGCCTCGGTGACGATCGCGAGCCAGCTCTCGTGCTGGAGTTGCTGCACCGACAGGTTGACCGACAGACGCATCGGCATTCCGCGGCGATGCCAGTCGGCGACCTGCCGGCAGGCCTCGCGCAGCACGCGCGCGCCGAGCGCCTGGATCATGCCGGACTCCTCGGCGATCGGAATGAACTCCGACGGCCCGATGACGCCGCGCTCGGGGTCGCGCCAGCGCAGGAGCGCCTCGACCGCGAGCGCGCGCCCGGTGGCGGTCGCGACCTGCGGCTGGTAGACGAGGAAGAACTCGTCGTCCATCAGGCCGCGGCGCATGTCGGTCTCGATCTGCAGGCGCTGCTGGACACGAGCGTTCATGTCGGCCGTGTAGAAGCGGTAGGCGTTGCGGCCCGCTTCCTTCGCGGCGTACATCGCGGTGTCCGCCTGCTTGATCAGCGTCGCCGGATCCTGGGCATCGAGCGGGAAGATCGACACGCCGACCGAGCAGGTGAGCGTCGGCGACTGGTCGGCCACCTTGAACGGCGCGAGGAACGATTCGCGCACGCGATGGACGACGCTCATCACCTCGAAGGTCGCGTGCGCCGGGTCGAGGCCCGGCAGCACCAGCACGAATTCGTCGCCGCCCAGGCGCGCGACCGTGTCCGACTCGCGCACCGCGCCGCCGAGCCGCTGCGCGATCGACTGCAGCAACTGGTCTCCCGCGTCGTGTCCGAGCGTGTCGTTGATGCGCTTGAAATGGTCGAAGTCGAGGAACAGGCAGGCGACCTGCGTGCCGTCGCGCTGCGCGGTGGCGATGATCTGGCGCAGCCGCTGGTTCAAGAGCGAGCGGTTCGGCAGTCCGGTCAGGATGTCGTGCTGCGCGAGCTTGTAGGCGTGCGCGGTGGCGATCTCGAGCTCGCGCGTGCGCTGCGCCACCTTGTCCTCGAGCGTGCGCTGGTAGCTCACGACCTCGGCCTGCGACTCGGCGAGCCGCTTGGTCATGTGGTTGAACGTGTGGGTCAGAAGGCCCAGTTCGTCGCGCGAGCGGGTCGGCACGTGCACGTCGAGGCGGCCGCCGGCGACCGAGCGCGCCGCGCGCATCAGCCGCCGCATCGGCGCGACCAGCCGGTGCGACACGACGAGCGCCATCAGCATCGCCAGCACGAGCACGATCGCGACGACGGTCAGCACGCCGGCGGCATAGGTGCGAAACCGCGCGGCCTGCGTCTGCAGCGAGAGCCCCACCTGGACCCGGCCGATCACCTCGCCCGCGCGGAGCGAGGCCCGCGCGGCCAGCGAGGAGCCGACGCGGATCGGCGCCACCGTCTCCACGTACGTCGACGACCCGAGGGTCCGGCGCAGCGATACCGGAGCCTGGTTCGAGCCGGGCGCAGGCGGCGGCAGCGGTTCGGCCGAGGCGGAGTCCCCGTAGCGCCGCTCCGCGACCCGACGGCCCTTCGTGTCGATGACGATGACGTAGCCGAGGATCGTACCCGGTTCGAGCGTCCTCAGCACCTGCTCGATCGACGCGCGATCGCCGGTGGCGAGCGGTTCGGCGGCGATCTCCGCGAGCATCGTCGCGAGCGTGGTGGCCCGGGCGCGAAGCTCGATCTCTCCTCCGGCCCACTCGCGCCAGAACGTGTAGCCGGTGATCGCGACCGCGGTCAGGAACACGAGGCTCGCGGTCAGGAACTGGAACTTGGTGAGGAGCCCGACACGGACCGGCGGCAGGACGATGGGCGCGACGGTGTCCGCGGCGAGCGGCGGACTGTGACGGCGCAGGCGGCGCAGGAGCCGCGAGCGCCGGCCTTCGCGTTCGGGCGGCGCTCCCGTCCCGCTCATCGCGCGCGGCCTCGCGCAGGGCGACGGGGTGCGGGCGCGGGCAGGGAGGTCATGTCACGCTGCGGTTGAGCCGGACGACGAAACGCCGGACGAACGCCCGGGCTTCGGCGCACCGGCCGAATCGTCAACCCGGAGCAACCCGCGTGCCACGGCCGCTCCGACTCCGCCGATCAGGCGGAGGCGACCGGAATCCCGCCGATCCGCGCCTGCCACTCGCGCGGGCCGGTCTCGTGCACCGAAGTGCCGTTCGCGTCGACCGCCACCGTCACCGGCATGTCGCGGACGTCGAACTCGTAGATCGCCTCCATCCCGAGGTCCGGGAACGCGAGCACCCGCGCGCCGCGGATCGCTTTCGCGACGAGGTACGCCGCGCCTCCGACCGCCATCAGGTACGCCGCGCGGTGCTTGCGGATCGCCTCGATCGCGACCGGACCGCGCTCGGCTTTCCCCACCATCGCGACGAGCCCGGTCTGCGCGAGCATCGTCTCGGTGAACTTGTCCATGCGCGTCGACGTCGTGGGGCCGGCCGGTCCGACGACCTCGTCGCGCACCGGGTCGACCGGGCCGACGTAGTAGATGACCCGGCGGGTGAAGTCGACCGGGAGCGTCTCGCCCTTCGCCAGCATGTCGACGATGCGCTTGTGCGCGGCGTCGCGGCCGGTGAGCATCCGGCCGTTCAGCAGCAGGCGCTCGCCCGGCTTCCACGATGCGACTTGGGCGGGGGTCAGCGTGTCGAGGTCGACGCGCCGCGACTCGGGCGCGGGCGTCCACTCGACCTTCGGCCAGCGCGACAGGTCCGGCGGGTCGAGCCTCGCCGGCCCGCCGCCGTCGAGCGTGAAGTGCGCGTGCCGCGTGGCCGCGCAGTTCGGGATCATCGCCACCGGCAGGCTCGCCGCGTGCGTCGGGTAGTCGAGGATCTTCACGTCGAGCACGGTCGAAAGGCCGCCGAGTCCCTGCGCGCCGATGCCGAGCGCGTTGACCTTGTCCATCAGTTCGAGCCGCAACTCCTCCAGGCGGTTCTTCGGCCCGCGCGCGCGAAGCTCGTGGATGTCGATTCGCTCCATCAGCGCTTCCTTCGCGAGCACCATCGCCTTCTCGGCGGTTCCGCCGATGCCGATCCCCAGCATGCCCGGCGGGCACCAGCCGGCGCCCATCGTCGGCACCGTCTTCAGCACCCAGTCGACGATCGAGTCGGACGGGTTCAGCATCGCGAGCTTCGACTTGTTCTCGCTGCCGCCGCCTTTCGCCGAGATGCGGACGTCGATCGTGTCGCCGGGCACCAGGTCGAAGTGCACGACCGCCGGCGCGTTGTCCTTCGTGTTCGTGCGCCGGCCCGCGGGGTCGACGAGCACGGAGGCGCGCAGCCGGTTGTCCGGATGGTTGTAGGCGCGGCGCACGCCTTCGTTGACCATCTCGGTGACCGACATCGTCGCGCCCTCGAAGCGCACGTCCATGCCGACCTTCACGAACGCGACGACGATGCCGGTGTCCTGGCAGATCGGCCGGTGACCCTCGGCGCACATGCGCGAATTGGTGAGGATCTGCGCGATCGCGTCCTTCGCGGCCGGCGACGCCTCGGCGGCCCAGGCCTCGCCGAGCGCCTCGATGTAGTCGACCGGGTGGTAGTACGAGATGTACTGAAGGGCGTCGGCGACGCTCGTGATCAGGTCGTCCTGTCGAATCGCGCGCATGGCCGGCCTCCGAGGTCAGTGTGCGTCGGCCGCGGCGCCCGCGTGGCGCGCCGCGTGCGCCTTCGGCTGCGGCATCAGCCGGTCGGTGACGGCGATCGCCATCGCCGACAGCAGGAAGGTGATGTGGATCGCGGTCTGCCACAGCAGCGTCTTCTCGTCGTACGCGGATGCGTTGATGAACGTGCGCAGCAGGTGGATCGACGAGATGCCGATGATCGCGGTGGCGAGCTTCACCTTGAGCACGCTCGCGTTGACGTGCGAGAGCCACTCCGGCTGGTCCGGATGGCCCTCGAGCCGCATGCGCGAGACGAAGGTCTCGTAGCCGCCGATGATCACCATGATGAGGAGGTTCGAGATCATCACCACGTCGATCAAGCCGAGCACGAGCAGCATCGTGAGCGTCTCGCGCGACTGCTCGGTGCTCCCGGCCGCGCCGGGCACCGCCACGGACCTGCGGATGGCCTCGAGGGCGTCCGCGTCGCCGAACGACGCCTGCAGCAGGTGGACGAGTTCGACCCAGAACTGCCAGACGTAGACGCACTGCGCGAGGATGAGGCCCAGGTAGAGCGGCAACTGGAGCCAGCGGGACAGGAAGATGATCCGGGGCAACGGGTGCATCGTGCGCGCTGCCCCCGGAGGAGGAGCATGGAGGGACCGGGGCATGGGGAGGACACGGAAGGCGGACCGGCAAGTCTAGCATCGGCGTCGCGCGGGCCGCCCGGGCGCCGACGGTCCCGGATCGAGGGTCGCCGACCGGACCGGCCGCGCCGCCTTGTCGCGCGTCAAGACCTGCGCATTGCGCCTGCGCGCATGCCTTCGGTAGACTGGTCGTCCCCCGATGAGGAAGCGCCGCGGCCGAGGCCAGCGGTGTCCCGCGTCACGACGAGGAGCCGGCCAGCATGTCCACGAACATCCAATCGGTGCTTCAGGAGAATCGCCATTTCGCCCCGTCGGCGGCGTTCGTCGCGCAGGCGAACGTCAAGCCGGCCGACTTCGCCGCGCTCAACGCCGAGGCGGCGCGCGACTACGAGGGCTTCTGGGCGCGGCTCGCGCGCGAGAATCTCGCCTGGCACAAGCCGTTCACGCAGGTCCTCGACCAGTCGAACCCGCCGTTCTACCGCTGGTTCGCCGACGGCGAATTGAACGCGTCGTACAACTGCCTCGACCGCAACGTCGAGGCGGGCCGGGGCGACCGGGTCGCCATCGTCTTCGAGAGCGACGACGGCAAGGTCACGAAAGTGACCTACCGTGACCTCCTCGCGCGCACCTGCCGCCTCGCCAACGGGCTCAAGTCTCTCGGCGTGCAGAAGGGCGATCGGGTGATCATCTATGTCCCGATGTCGGTCGAGGGCGTGGTCGCGATGCAGGCCTGCGCGCGCATCGGCGCGACGCACTCGGTGGTGTTCGGCGGCTTCTCGGCGAAGTCGCTGCAGGAACGGATCATCGACGCCGGTGCGAAGTACGTGATCACGGCGGACGAGCAGATGCGCGGCGGCAAGGCGCTGCCGATCAAGGCGATCGTCGACGAGGCGATCGGACTGGGCGGCTGCGAGCACGTGAAGAGCGTCGTGGTCTACCGGCGCACCGGCAACGCGGTGACGATGAAGGCCGGGCGCGACGTGTGGATGCACGATCTCGTCGCGAAGCAGGCGGACGCCTGCCCGCCGACCTGGGTCGGCGCCGAACACCCGCTGTTCGTCCTCTACACGTCGGGCTCGACCGGCAAACCGAAGGGCGTGCAGCACTCGACCGCCGGCTACCTGCTGTGGTGCGCGCTCACGATGAAGTGGGTGTTCGATCTCAAGCCGAACGACGTCTTCTGGTGCACCGCCGACATCGGCTGGGTGACCGGCCACTCGTACATCACCTACGGCCCGACCGCCGTCGGCGGCACCGAGGTGGTGTTCGAAGGCGTGCCGACCTGGCCGAACGCGGGCCGCTTCTGGGAGATCATCGCGCGGCACAAGGTCACCGTCTTCTACACCGCGCCGACCGCGATCCGCTCGCTCATCAAGCTCGCCGATTCGGACGCCGCGGTGCATCCGTCGCGCTACGACCTCTCGTCGCTGCGCCTCCTGGGCTCGGTCGGCGAGCCGATCAATCCCGAGGCGTGGATGTGGTACTACCGCAACGTCGGCCGCGAGAAGTGCCCGATCGTCGACACCTGGTGGCAGACCGAGACCGGCGGCCACATGATCACGCCGCTGCCCGGCGTCACCGCGCTGCGCCCCGGGTCGTGCACGCTGCCGCTCCCCGGCATCATGGCCGCGATCGTCGACGAGACCGGCCACGACGTTCCGAACGGGCAGGGCGGCATGCTGGTGGTGAAGAAGCCGTGGCCCGCGATGATCCGCACGATCTGGGGCGACCCGGACCGCTACCGCAAGAGCTATTTCCCCGACGAGCTCGGCGGGCGGCTCTACCTCGCGGGCGACGGGTCGGTGCGCGACCCCGAGCACGGGTACTTCACGATCATGGGCCGCATCGACGACGTGCTCAACGTGTCGGGGCACCGGCTCGGCACGATGGAAGTGGAGTCGGCGCTGGTGGCGAATCCGATCGTGGCGGAGGCCGCGGTCGTCGGCCGCCCGGACGACATGACCGGCGAGGCGGTGTGTGCGTTCGTGGTGCTGAAGCGCCCGCGGCCCACCGGCGACGAGGCCCAGAAGCTCGCGAAGGAGCTGCGCGACTGGGTCGGCAAGGAGATCGGACCGATCGCGAAGCCCAAGGACATCCGCTTCGGCGACAACCTGCCGAAGACCCGGTCCGGCAAGATCATGCGCCGGCTCCTGCGTTCGATCGCGAAGGGCGAGGCGATCACGCAGGACGTGTCGACGCTCGAGAATCCGGCGATCCTCGACCAGCTGAAGCAGTCGGCCTGACGCGCGCCGGAACCCCGGAGCCGGCCGCCGCGCGATGTCCGACCACGACGCGCTCGTCGCGCTCTCGCCGCTCGACGGGCGCTACGCGGCGCAGGTCGAGGCGCTGCGCGCGCACTTCTCCGAGTTCGGGCTGATCCGCAACCGGATCCGCGTCGAGCTCGCCTGGCTCGACGCGCTCGCGTCGGAAGCCGCGATCGCCGAGGTGCCGGCCTTCGACGAGGCGTCGAGGCGCGCGATCGCGCAGGCGCTCGCCTCGTTCTCCACCGCCGACGCCGCGCGGGTCAAGGCGATCGAGGCGACGACCAACCACGACGTCAAGGCGGTCGAGTACTGGCTGAAGGAGCGTCTGGGACAGGTGCCCGGCGTCGCGAAGGTGCTGGAGTTCGTCCACTTCGCGTGCACCTCCGAGGACATCAACAACCTCGCGCACGCGCTCGCGCTCGCCGAGGCGCGCCGCGACATCCTGCTGCCCGCGCTCGCCGCGCTCACCTCCGACCTGCGCGTCATGGCGCACGCGCAGGCCGGCCGCGCGATGCTCGCCCGCACCCACGGCCAGCCGGCGACGCCGACGACGCTCGGCAAGGAGATCGCCAATCCGCTCGCCCGCTTCGAGCGCGCGGGCGCCGCGTTCGAGCGCGTCGAGCTGCTGGGCAAGATGAACGGCGCGACGGGCAGTTACAACGCGCACGTCGCCGCGTACCCGGAGGTCGACTGGGAGAAGCTCGCCGCGCGCGTCGTCGCGTCGCTGGGCCTCGCGTTCAACCGGTACACGACGCAGATCGAGCCGCACGACTGCGTCGCCGAGTACTTCGACGCGCTCGCGCGCATCGGCACGATCGCGATCGACCTGGACCGCGACCTGTGGGGCTACGTGTCGCTCGGCTACTTCCGGCAGCGCACGAAGGCGGGCGAAGTCGGCAGCTCGACGATGCCGCACAAGGTCAATCCGATCGACTTCGAGAACTCGGAAGGCAACCTCGGCATCGCGAACGCGCTCGCGCGCCACTTCGCCGACAAGCTCCCGGTCTCGCGCTGGCAGCGCGACCTGACCGACTCGACGGTGCTCCGCAACATGGGCGTGGCGATCGGCCACGCGCTGATCGGCTGGAACGCGCTCCGCCGCGGCCTCGCGAAGCTCGAGGTGGACGGCGCGCGGCTCGACGCGGACCTCGACGCGAACTGGGAGGTGCTGGCGGAGCCGATCCAGACGGTGATGCGGCGCTACGGACTCCCCGAACCCTACGAGCAGTTGAAGGCGCTCACGCGCGGACAGCGCGGCATGTCGCGCGTGACGCTGCACGTGTTCATCGACGGCCTCGCGCTGCCTGCCGATGCGAAGGCGCGGCTCAAGGCGCTGACGCCGGCCACCTACACCGGGATCGCCGCGAAGCTCGCGCGCGACGTCTAGCCCGACTCGCCGGACCCGAGGCCGGCGCGCGCGCGGCGTTCCCTGAGGAAGGTCGCGGCCACCGGCATCAGCGACACGACGACGATGCCGATCACGATGAACGTCAGGTTGTCCCTGACCCAGGGAATGTTGCCGAACAGGTAGCCCGCGTAGACGAGCGAGGCGATCCACAGCACGCCGCCGGCGATGTTGTACGACAGGAAGCGCGGGTAGGACATCTGCGCGACGCCCGCGAGGAACGGCGCGAAGGTCCGCACGATCGGCACGAAGCGCCCGATGACGATGGTCACGCCGCCGTAGCGGTCGTAGAAGTCCTGCGTGCGCTTGAGGTGCGCCTGGCGGATCCAGCGCGAATCGGGCCGGCGGTAGACCTTCGGTCCGATCGTGCGTCCGATCGCGTAGTTGACCGAGTCGCCGAGGATCGCGGCCGCCGCGAGCGCGAGCACGAGCAGGTGGACGTTGAGGCCCGCGACCGCGACGACCGTACCGGCGATGAACAGCAGCGAGTCGCCGGGCAGGAACGGGAAGACGACGAGCCCGGTCTCCGCGAAGATGACGACGAACAGCAGCGCGTAGAGCCAGGGCCCGTAGACGGAGGCGAACTGCGCGAGCGTCTGGTCGAGCGAGAGGAGCGAATAGAAGAGGGTGGTCAGCACCGGCTACGGGAGGATCTTGTCGCCGGCGGCGCCCTCGCGCTTCTCCGGACGGACCAGGTCCTCGCGCGACACGCCCATCCACATGACGAGCGGGGCCATCACCAGCACCGACGAGTAGATGCCGAACAGGATGCCGATCGTGAGCGCCAGCGCGAAGTAGTGCAGCGTCTCGCCGCCGAAGATCAGCATCGAGGTCACCATGATCTGCGTGCTGCCGTGCGTGATGACGGTGCGCGACATCGTGCTCGTGATCGCGTTGTCGATCACGTGCGTGACCGTCGCCTTGCGCATCTTGCGGAAATTCTCCCGGATCCGGTCGGCGACGACGACCGACTCGTTGACCGAGTAGCCCAGCACCGCGAGCAGCGCCGCCAGCACCGGGAGCGAGAACTCCCACTGGAAGAAGGCGAAGAAGCCCATGATGATGATGACGTCGTGCAGGTTCGCGACGATCGCCGCGACCGCGAAGCGCCACTCGAAGCGCATCGCCAGGTAGCCGACGATCCCGATCACGACGAGCAGCAGGGCGAGCGCGCCGTTCTCGTAGAGCTCCTTGCCGACCTGCGGCCCGACGAACTCGACGCGCACCTGCGTCGCCGTCGGGTCGTCCGCCTTGAGCGCGGCCATCACCCGCTCGGAGAGTTGCGCGGAGGAGACGCCCGGCTTGAGCGGCAGGCGCACGAGCGCGGTGTTCGCCGATCCGAACGCCTGGGCCGAGTACTCGCCCACGTCGAGCTTGTCGATCACGGCGCGCACGCGGTTGAAGTCGACCGCGTGCGCGTACTCGACCTCGATCACGGTGCCGCCGCGGAAGTCGACGCCGAAGTTGAGACCGCGATGCGCGAGGAAGAACACGGCGGCGAGGAACGTGACGACCGAGATCACGTTGAACACCAGCGCGTGCCGCATGAACGGGATGTCGCGCTTGAAGCGGAAGAATTCCATGGTGCGGGTTCCGTGTTCGTGCGTTCGTCGGCGCGCGCGTCAGCCCTTCGCGGGCGTGGCGGCGGGCGGACCCGGCCGCCAGATCTGGCCGATCGAGATGCGGTCGAGCTTGCGGCGACCGCCGTAGACCAGCGCGACGATGCCGCGCGAGACGAACACCGCCGAGAACATCGACGTCAGGATGCCGATGCAGTGGACGACGGCGAAGCCCTTGACCGGCCCGGTGCCGAACAGGAACAGCGCGATGCCGGCGATCAGCGTCGTGATGTTCGAGTCGAGGATGGTGCCCCAGGCGCGCTCGTAGCCCGCCTGGATGGCGGCGTGCGGCGTCGCGCCCCAGCGCAGCTCCTCGCGGATGCGCTCGTTGACGAGCACGTTCGCGTCGATCGCCATGCCGAGCGTCAGCGCGATCGCGGCGATGCCGGGCAGGGTCAGCGTGGCCTGAAGCATCGACAGGATCGAGACCAGCAGCAGCAGGTTGATCGTCAGGCAGATCGTCGAGATCACGCCCATCAGCATGTAGTAGGCGCAGATGAACGTCGACAGGACCAGGAAGCCCCACAGGACCGAGTGAAAGCCCTTGTCGATGTTCTCCTTGCCGAGCGACGGGCCGACGGTGCGCTCCTCGACGATCTCCATCGGCGCCGCCAGCGCGCCCGCGCGCATCAGCAGCGCGATGTCGTTCGCCTCGCGCGTGGTCATCGCGCCCGAGATCTGCACCCGGCCGCCGCCGATCTCGGTGCGGATCACCGGCGCGGTGATGAGTTCGGCGCGGTTCTTCTCGACCAGGACGATGGCCATGCGCTTGCCGACGTTCTCGCGCGTGATCTCCTTGAAGATCCGCGCCCCGGTGCCGTCGAGGTTCACGTGGACGGCGGGTTCGTTCGTCTGCTGGTCGAAGCCGGGCTGGGCGTCGTTGATCCGGTCGCCGGTGAGCACGACCTGTCGTTTGACCAGCACCTTCCCGCCGCGACGCTCGGTGAGGAGGTCGTTGCCGAACGGGATGTTGCCGGACATCGCCTGCTCGAACGCGCCCGGATCCTCGTTGACCATCCGGACCTCGAGCGTCGCTGTGCGCCCGAGGATGTCCTTGGCGTGCGCGGTGTCCTGCACGCCGGGCAGTTGCACGACGACACGCTCGGCGCCCTGCTGCTGGATGATCGGTTCGGCCACGCCGAGTTCGTTCACCCGGTTGCGCAGGATCTGGACGTTCTGCTGGATCGCGCCGTCCTGCAGCCGCTTCTGCGCCTCCGGGCGCAGCGTGGCGGCGATGCGGTACTCGCCCGGGACGCCGTCCTGCGCGCGCGCCACGAGGTCGGGATAGCTCCGGTCGATCGCGAGCAGCGCCTTGTTGCGCTCGGCCTCGTCGCGGAAGCGGAGCAACACGCCGCTGCCGTCGCGCGCGACGCCCGAATACTGGATCTTCTCGTTGCGCATCAGGCTGCGGAGGTCGGCGGCGTAGCGGTCGCCGGCCTTCTCCATCGCGGCCTTCATGTCGACCTGCAGCAGGAAGTGCACGCCGCCGCGCAGGTCGAGGCCGAGGAACATCGGCAGCGCGCCGATCGAAGCGAGCCAGCGCGGGGAGGTCGACAGCAGGTTGAGCGCGACGATGTAGCCGTCGCCGAGCTTCGCGGCGATCGCGTCGCGCGCCTTCAGTTGCGTGTCCGTGTCGTCGAAGCGGACCTTGACCCCGGTCGCGTCGAGGACCGCGCCGGTGAACGGGATCGACGCCGCCTCGAGCGTCTTCTCGACCGACGCCAGGAGCGCGCTGTCGAGCTTCACGCCGGCCTGCGAGGTGGAGACCTGGACCGCCGGCGCGTTGGGGAAGAAGTTCGGGAGCGTGTAGAGGAAGCCGATCGTGACGGCGATGCCGATCACGACGAATTTCCAGAGCGGATAGCGGTTCATGTCGGCTGGTTTCCGGGTGCAGGACGGCCGCGGCGCGTTTCTCCTACAAGGACTTGAGGGTGCCCTTCGGGAGCAGCTGCGAGACCGCGTGGCGCTGCACGCGGATCTCGACGCCCTGCGCGATCTCGAGGGTCACGTACTGGTCCTCGACCTTCGACACGCGCCCGACGACGCCGCCCGCCGTGACCACCTCGTTGCCCTTCTCGAGCGCATCGATCATCGCCCGGTGTTCCTTCTGCTTCTTCTGCTGCGGCCGGATCATCAGAAAATAGAAGATCGCGAAGATCGCGACCATCGGCAGCATCGTGGCGAGCAGGCTCTCGGTGCCGCCGGAAGCGGCGGCTTGGGCGTACGCGGGGGAGATCAGCACGTTAAAGGCTCCGGAAGTGGGGCGCGAACCCGATCGGGGTCTCGAACCCCGGCCGATCGTCCCCGGGCGGGGACACGCGGCCGGACGACGAATCGGACGGTCGGGTCGGGCGAACCCGAAAGTCTACCACGCACCCGACCTCCTTCCGGGCGTGCCCGGCGCTCCTGCTATTCGACCTCGCCGCCGGGAGCGCCGTTCCGTGTCCGGTCGGCGTGGAAGCCGGCGGCCCAGGCCGCGAAGCGGCCCGCCGCGATCGCCGCGCGCATCTCCGCGGCGAGCGTCAGGTAGTAGTGGAGGTTGTGGATCGTCGCGAGCCGGGCGCCCAGGATCTCGCCGACGCGTTGCAGGTGGTGGAGGTAGGCGCGCGAGTAGCCGCGGCAGGTCGGACAGGCGCAGGTCGGATCGACCGGGCCGGTGTCGCTCCGGTGGCGGGCGTTGCGGATCTTGACGTCGCCGTGGCGCGTGAAGAGCCAGCCGTTGCGGGCGTTGCGCGTGGGCATCACGCAGTCGAACATGTCGATGCCGGCGGCGACGCCCGCGACGATGTCCTCGGGGGTCCCGACGCCCATCAGGTAGCGCGGCCGGTCCGCGGGAAGCCGCGGCGCCGTGTGCGCGAGCATGCGCAGCATCTCGGGTTTGGGTTCGCCCACCGAAAGGCCGCCGATCGCGTAGCCGTCGAAGCCGATCGACGCGAGTTCGGCGATCGACTCGTCCCGCAGGTCCTCGTACATGCCGCCCTGAACGATCCCGAACAGCCGGTTCGCGTTGCCCTCGTGCGCGGCGCGCGAGCGTCGGGCCCAGCGCATCGACAGTCCCATCGACTGCGCCGCCTCGTCCCGCGACGCCGGGTACGGCGTGCATTCGTCGAACGCCATGACGATGTCGGAGTCGAGCGAGCGCTGGATCGCCATCGACGTCTCGGGGGTGAGGAACAGGCGGTCCCCGTTCACCGGCGAGGCGAAGGCGACCCCCTCCTCGGAGATCTTGCGCAATGCCCCCAGGCTGAACACCTGGAACCCGCCCGAATCGGTGAGGATCGGGTGCGGCCAGTTCATGAAGCGGTGGAGGCCGCCGTGCGCGTCGATCACCTCGGTGCCGGGGCGCAGCCACAGGTGGAAGGTGTTGCCGAGCACGATCGACGCCCCGGCGGCGGCGAGTTCGTCGGGCGACATCGCCTTGACCGTGCCGTAGGTGCCGACCGGCATGAACACCGGCGTCTCGACGACGCCGTGGGCGAGCGCAAGGCGCGCGCGGCGCGCCGCGCCGTCCGTCGCGAGGACGGTGAACGCCATCGTCACGTCTTGCCGTCTAGCGACGGCGAACCGGGACGAGCGTCAGCGCCGACGCCGCGAGGAGCAGGCTCAGCGCGAGCCACATCAGCGGCCCGCCCACCGGAACCAGCATCGGCGTCGACGGGATCGCGCGGTTCCTGGCCGACACGACGCCGTTGGTGCACCGGATCGTGGTGATCGACACTCCCTGCTGGACGCCCCCCAGCATCACGCGGGTCGTGAACACCATCTCGTAGGTCGCTGACGGAAGCGGTGCCGGGAACACCCGGTCGAACTTGGTGACGAAGGTCGCCGGACCGGTCTTGAGGTCGAGTTCGTAGGTGTCGTAGGGCAGGCCGTCGAGCGTGGTCGACCCCGGGCCGGAGACCGGCCCGCCGACCACCGCCAGGTTGCCGGTGGCGTTCACGACGAACGCCGTCTGCGAGCATTCGCCGGCGAAGTTCGAATAGGTGAGGGCGTCGTTCACGACCTTGACCGCCGGCGCGGGTTCGCCGCGCTCGCCGCTGGACTTCGCGGACGCGGACCCGGTCACGAGCATGCCGGCGACCGCGAGCGCCGCGAGGCATGCGCGGGCCGCACGCGACGCGCGCAGCGTCGGACCTTCGCCGGCCGAAACGCCGGACGGGGTGGCACCGAGCCACCGGGAGGCGATCTTCAATGGACTGGAGCAGGCGATCGCGCGGTCCGACATCCGGCCGGCGCCCGCCCACCATGCAATTGCGTTGTCCAAGCTTAGCGGGACTCTGGAGCGCTTGCCAAGGCGGAACCGGCATCCGGATCGAGAAAACCGACGAAAAGTGGCGAAAACTTCGCCGGAAGACCAGAAATGTCGCCAAACGGCGACGGAAATCCCCGTCAACCGGCCGGATCGGAGGCCTTTTCGAGCAGCATCGCGTCGCCATAGCTGAAGAAGCGGTAGCGCCGGGCGACGGCGTGGGCATAGGCGCGCGCGATGGTTTCGCGCCCCGCGAACGCGCTGACGAGCATCAGCAGCGTCGAGCGCGGCAGGTGGAAATTGGTGAGGAGCCGGTCGACGCTGCGGAAGCGGTAGCCGGGACGAATGAAGAGATCCGTTTCGCCCGCGCCGGCCGCGAGGCTGCCGCCCTCGGACGCGGCTTCGAGCGCGCGCGCGGTCGTCGTGCCGATCGCGAGCACGCGGTTTCCGCGCGCCCGCGCGATGGCAATCTCGCGCACCGTGGCCTTCGAAACCTCGTACCGCTCGGCGTGCATCCGGTGGCGGTCGAGGTCGCGGCTGCGCACCGGCAGGAACGTGCCAGCGCCGACGTGCAGCGTGACGCGCGCGAGCGACACGCCGCGCGAGGCGAGGCGAGCGAGCATCGGACGGTCGAAGTGCAGGCCGGCGGTCGGCGCGGCGGCCGCACCGGGATGGCGGGCGTAGACGGTCTGGTAGCGCTCGGCGTCCTCGGGCGAGGGCGGGCGTGCGATGTACGGGGGCAGCGGCATCGCGCCGTGCCGTTCGAGCCAGGCGTCGAGCGGTCCGGTGCCGTCGAATCTCAGGCGGACGAAACCGCCGTCACGCTCGAGTACCTCGGCGCGGGCGCCGGAGGCGAGCAGGATCTCGCTTCCGGACTTCGGCGGATGGCTCGCCCGAACCTGCGCCACCGCGTCCGCCTCGCCGGTGAGGCGCTCGATCAGGAGTTCGACCCGGCCGCCGGTGGGCTTCGTGCCGTGGAGCCGGGCCCGGATCACGCGCGTGTCGTTCATGACGACGACGTCGCCCGCCTCGACGAGCGACTCCAGGTCGACGAACGCGAGGTCGGCGAGCCGCTCGCCGTCGACGTGGAGCAGCCGGCTGCCCGTGCGCTCGGCCGACGGCACCTGCGCGATCAATTCCTCGGGCAGCGCGTAATCGAAGTCGTCGAGCGTGGGCTTGCGGTCGGCCATCGGCGCGCGCACGCGCCTGGTGCCGGGAGAGGGACTCGAACCCTCACGGTATTGCTACCGGCGGATTTTGAGTCCGCTGCGTCTGCCGTTCCGCCACCCCGGCGTCGTCCGCTGCTGCTGGCAGCGCGTCGCGGCGCGATTATCGCGCATTTGGCACCGGTGCCGCCTGGAGGGCCGGTTCAGCCGCCCGCCGGACGCGCGCGCTCGTAGGTGACGAACGCGTAGTCGGGACCGTCGTCGCCGCGATGCGCCTCGCGCGCGACCTCGAGCCAGTCGCCGCGCTCGTATGCCGGAAACCGGACGTCGCCCTCGTAGGCGCGGGCGATCTCGGTGAGATGCATCGTGGCCGCGCGAGCGAGGGCCTCGCGGTAGAGTTCGCCGCCCCCGATGCAGAACACGGGCGGCGGCATCGTGACGAGCGCGAGCGCGTGGTCGAGGTCGTGCGCGATCCTCGCGCCGGTCGCGACGTAGCCGGCGCGCGCGGTGACCACGATGTTTTCCCGTCCGGCGAGCGGACCGGCGAGCGACTCCCAGGTACGCCGGCCCATGACGACCGCGTGGCCCAGCGTCAGCTCGCGAAAATGGCGCAGGTCGTGTTTGAGCCGCCAGGGGAGGGCGCCCGACGCCCCGATGACGCCGTTGGACGCGACGGCCGCGACGATCGCGAAGTCGCGCACGCGCGACCCGCCCGGCCCTGCGCCCTCGCTCGCCTCGGGTGGCTTCGACACTGCGATGCTGCCCCAGCGGGGGGCGGTGTCATAATCGCGCGGATCATAGCAGCCGGCGTCCGCCGTGTATTACCCGCGATCCTTCCTCAAGTTCATCCTGCTGTCGTTCCTGCTGGTGAGCTTGCCGCTGCTCTACGCGCTCGCCGAGCTGCTGCTTTCGGTCGACCGGCTCGCGTCGCAGAGTCGGGAGGAAGTGCTGCAGGCGGCGCAGGCCGCGCGCACGAGCCGGCTGTTCTTCGAGCAGGCGACGACGCTCGAGCGGATCGTGCGCCAGCAGATCATCCTCGAAGATCCGGCGCTGCTCGAGGACTACGCGAAGGTGCGGCAGGACTTTCGCGCGACCGGCGCGCAGCTCGCGACGCTGCCGCTCGAGGAGACCGAGCGCAGGACGCTCGAGCGGCTCCTCGAGGACGAGGCGCGGCTCGCCGCGCGGCTCTCCGCGCCGAGGACCGGCAGCGAGGGCGCGACCGAACTCGCGGAGGGGTTCGCGTCGCTGGTCGAGGGCGCCCAGTCGATGCTGGGCGCGTCGGCTCAGCTCACGCAGCGAGCGATCGAGCGGCTGCAGGAGACGGCGACGGACGCGCGCGAGACCTGGCTGTGGCTCGCGCTCGCGACCGCCGCCATCGCGCTCGGCCTCGCGATCCTGTTCGCCGTGCTGATCGCGCGACCGATCCGCCAGCTCGACCTCGCGATCCGCCAGATGGGCACGGCCGACTTCACGCACGCGATCGTCGTCAACGGCCCGCAGGACCTCCGCTACGTCGGCCAGCGCCTCGAATGGCTGCGCACGCGCCTGCGCGAACTCGAGGAGCAGCAGACGCGCTTCCTGCGTCACGTGTCGCACGAACTCAAGACGCCGCTCACCGCGGTGCGCGAGGGCGCCGAACTCCTGCGCGACGAGGTCGGCGGCAAGCTCACGCGAGAACAGCAGGACATCGTGCGCATCGTGCGCGAGAACACGCTGTCGCTGCAGAAGCTGATCGAGGATCTGCTCAAGTGGCACCAGACGCGCGAGGTCGAGCCCGCGACGGTCGGGCCGGTCGAGCTGCCCGACATCGTCCGCCGCGTGCTGCGCGAACAGAAACTCGCGGCGCTCGCCCGGATGATCGCGTTCGAGACGCGGCTCGAGCCCGCCGTGGTCACCGGCGATGCCGAGCGGCTGCGAACCGTCGTCGACAACCTCGTGTCGAACGCGATCAAGTACTCGCCGCGCTCGGGCACGATCGACGTGGATCTGCGCGCACGCGACGGCCGGGCGGTGCTCGAGGTCGTCGACGGGGGGCCGGGCGTGGCGCCCGCGGATCGCGAACGCGTGTTCGAGTCGTTCTTCCAGGGGCCGCCGCCCGCCGACGGCCGGGTGAAGGGCAGCGGGCTCGGGCTCGCGATCGCGCGCGAATACGCGATCGCGCACGGCGGGCGCATCGAGGCGCTCGAGCGGACCGACGGCGCGCGCGGTGCGCGCTTCCGGTTCACGCTGCCGCTCGCCATCGGCGTGCGCGCGGGCGCGGCGGCGCGGCATGGCCTTGCCGCGGGAGTCGAGCGATGACGCCCGCATGGGGTCGGTCCCGGCGCGGCCGCGACATCCTCGCCGTCGCGGCCGCCGCGCTGCTCGCGGCCTGTGCCTCGCTGCCGGAGACTTCGCCGTCCGACATCGCGCTCTACGACGAGGACGTCACGCCGCTCGATGTCGAGAACACGACGGCGATGGACGCCCCACCGATCGAGCCGTTCGAGCCGGTCGAGCCGCCGATGATCGCGCCGCCTCTGCTGCCCGCGCCGTCTCCGGCGGCGGGCGGCAGCGGTCCCGACGCCGCGGCGACGCGCGCTCCGGAGCCGGCCGCCACCCCGCAGGGCACGGTGCCGGCGGGCAACGTCGTCGCGGCGGCCCCACCGACGACGCTGCCGGCGCCCGCGCCGATTCCGCCCGAGGACCTCGCCGCGCTCGCCCTGATCGGCGACCTCGTCCGCTACAACGCGCTCGCCCCCGACGACGTCAAGCGCGAAATCGGCGTCGTGACCAACGCAATGGCCCGCGACCGGAGCGACGCCAACCGAGTCAGGCTCGCGGTGCTCTACACGCTTTCGCACGGCAACCCCCAGGACGACCAGCGCGCCTTGCAACTGCTCGAGAACGTCGCGAAGAGCGGCGGCGGCAGCACGCCGGTGAAGGCGATCGCGGCGATCCTGCACGTGCAGGTGAGCGTTCGGGTCCGCTCGGTGCGCGACGAGCAGGTCCGTGGGAACGAAGCCGTCCAGAAACTCGAGGCCCTGCGCGCGATGGAGCGCAGCCTGCTGCGCGATCGCGTGCGCAGCGGGGGTGGAGGAGGCGGCGGCGGCGGGGGCGGAGGCGGCAGCGGCGGGCGCTAGGGCCTTCGGGCCCCGGACCCCGCGCGGGGACATGACACGATGAAGAACGGCGATCTGCTCCTGGTCGATGACGATCCCGACCTCCTGAAGCTCATCAGCCTGCGGCTCACTTCCGCGGGCTATCGCGTGCGGACCGCGGAGAGCGGGGAAGCCGCGCTCGCCGCCATCGCGGTCACGCGGCCCTCGCTCGTGATCAGCGACATGCGCATGCCCGGCATCGACGGGCTCGCGCTGTTCGACGCGATCTGGCGCCAGCACCCCGCGTTGCCGGTGATCATCCTCACCGCACACGGCACGATCCCCGATGCGGTCGACGCGACCCAGCGCGGGGTCTTCGGCTTCCTCACCAAGCCCTTCGACAGCCAGGAACTGCTGCAGAAGGTTTCAGCCGCCATCTCGCTGTCCGGCGACGGGCCGGCGGCGCCTTCGGAGGACGACTGGCGGTCCGGCATCATCACGCGCAGCCCCGCGATGGAGGATCTGCTCCGCCAGGCGCGGCTCGTCGCCGATTCCGATGCGGCGGTGCTCATCACCGGCGAGTCGGGAACCGGGAAGGAACTCCTCGCGCAGGCCATCCACCGCGCGAGCCGGCGCGGAGCGCGGCCCTTCGTCGCGGTGAACTGCGGCGCGATCCCCGGCGAACTCCTCGAATCCGAACTCTTCGGGCACGCGCGCGGCGCCTTCACCGGAGCCGTCCAGGCGCACAAGGGACTGTTCCAGTCGGCCGACGGCGGCTCGCTCCTGCTGGACGAGATCGGCGACATGCCGCTTCCGCTGCAGGTGAAGCTCCTGCGCGTGCTGCAGCAGGGCGAGGTGCGTCCGGTCGGCTCGACCCAGGCCATCCCGGTCGATGTACGCGTGATCTCGGCGACCCACCGCGATCTCGCGGCGCAGCGGGCCGCGGGCCTCTTCCGCGAGGACCTGTACTACCGCCTCAATGTCGTGTCGCTGCGCCTGCCGCCGCTCGCCGAGAGACGCGAGGACATCCCGCTGCTCGCGACCCACTTCCTGCGCGGCCTCGCCGAGCGTTACCGGAAGGCCGTGCCGACACTCGCCCCCGACGCGATGCAGGCGCTGGTGGCGGCGCCCTGGCCCGGCAACGTGCGCCAGCTCCTGAATCTCCTCGAGCAGGCGGTCGCCTTGACCACTACCGGCGTCATTCCGGCGACGCTCGTCCAGAGCGCGCTCCGGGAGGACGCCGCCGCGCTCGTTCCCTTCGAGGAAGCCCGCAAGACCTTCGAGCGCGACTACCTGGTGCGCCTGCTCAAGATCACCGGCGGTAACGTCACCCAGGCGGCGCAGCTCGCCAAGCGCAACCGGACCGAGTTCTACAAACTGCTGCAGCGGCACCGCCTCGAACCGGCGATGTTCAAGGAATCGAAGCAGTAGTCATCCCGCCCCTCCGCGACTGTCGGGAAAAGGCGACGCGGAGAATCTCATGAAATCAATGGCTTGCATCGCCGCGTCGCGGCGATGTCGTGCCGATGCGACAACTCGCCCGGACGGTCGCCGACGCGTGCTCGGGCGGTTGGTGCGGTTAGATGAACGATCGCGTTGATTTGGGCGGAGATGACGCCATGTTGTCTACGCAGTCGAGTTCTGGCACGGTGCGTGCTAGACCTGTGGTGACTGCCGCAGGAGTTTGACATGGATGCGTTTTCGCCCGAGTTCGTGAGCCACTGGTTCGCCGATGCCGACGACGATGCCGTCGCGCGCCAGGACGAACGGAGCACGGCGGGCGACGACGAGGCGCTCGCGGAACTCGCCGAGCGCGTCTTGGCGGCACGCAGCATCGTCTGACCGTTCTTCGGCGGCCGCGAGGCCGCGCCCTCCGGAAGCGGGGCACCGTCGCTTCCTCTATCGGAATCCCCCTTGCCCGCCCACTCCTCCCGGCGGGCTTCTTTTTGCGCCTGGCCTGGAAGTGAAGGCCTACTTACGCGGCCGACCGCTGGCGTATCCGGTCGATCAGGGGAGCACCGCCCATCAGACCGCCACCGGCGCCTTGATCGCCGGATGGTGGCGGTAGTCGACGACCTCGATGTCGTCGAGCGTGTAGTCGAAGAGCGAAGCGGGCTTGCGGCGGAACGCGAGCCGCGGCGGCGGAAAAGGGGCCCGCGCGAGCTGCTCCTCGACCTGGGCGAGGTGGTTCAGGTACAGGTGGCAATCGCCCCCGGTCCAGACGAAGTCGCCGACCGCGAGGTCGCACTGTTGCGCGACCATGTGGGTCAGCAGCGCGTAGCTCGCGATGTTGAACGGCACGCCGAGGAAGAGGTCGGCGCTGCGCTGGTAGAGCTGGCATGACAGGCGGCCCTCCGCCACGTGGAACTGGAAGAACGCGTGGCAGGGCGGCAGCGCCATCCGCGGAATCTCGGCCACGTTCCAGGCCGACACGATGAGCCGCCGCGAATCGGGATTGCGCCTCAGTTCGGCGAGGAGCCCTGCGATCTGGTCGATGCGCGAGCCGTCGGGCGCGGGCCACGAGCGCCATTGCACGCCGTACACCGGGCCGAGTTCGCCGTTCGCGTCGGCCCATTCGTCCCAGATCGTCACGCCGTGTTCGCGCAGGTAGCCGACGTTCGACTCGCCGCGCAGGAACCACAACAGCTCGACGATCACCGACTTCAGGTGCACGCGCTTGGTCGTGACGACCGGAAAACCGCGCGCGAGGTCGAAGCGCATCTGGTGGCCGAACACCGACAGCGTGCCGGTCCCGGTGCGGTCGGCCTTGCGCGCGCCGTGGTCGCGCACGTGCCGGAGCAGGTCGAGGTAGGGCTGCATCGTGGGACTCGTGCCGATTGTATCGGAGCCCCGACGCGCCCTCCGCGCGGGCCGTCCGTCGGCGGGGCTTGACCGTGGCGCCCGCGCGGAGTAGCTTCTTGTGCCTATATGACTAGTCATGTAGGCATTTAGGGGCACCCCTCGATGCGCTCCACCTACCGCCGCGCGCTGCCGCGCGCCTGGTCCCCGGTCGCCCGCGTGTTCACCGCGCTCGGCGATCCGCACCGCCAGCGCATCCTGCTCATGTTCGAGCGCGGCGAGCGGCTGTCGATCGCCGAGATCGTCGCGGCGTCCACGCTGTCGCGCACCGCCGTCGCGCACCACCTGCGCGTCCTGCGCGAGGCCGGCGTGCTGCGCTCCGAGAAGGTCGGCCGCGAGGTCTGGTACTGGCCCGACCCGGCGCCGGTGCGCTCGGCGCTCGACGCCGTCGAAGACTATCTCCGCGCGAACCACTGAGACCTTCGACGCCGCCGCGCCCGCGAGGACCGACATGCCCGCCGCCAACCCGCCCGCCGCGCCCCGGCGCCCCTCCAGCCAGTTCGACCTGCTGCGCCAGCGGCGTTTCGCGCCGTTCTTCTGGACCCAGTTCCTCGGCGCCGCGAACGACAACGTGTACAAGAACGCGCTGGTGATCTTCGTGGCGTTCCACGCGGCGTCGATGACCTCGATGGACCCGAACACGCTGGTGAATCTCGCGGGCGCCGTGTTCATCGCACCGTTCATGCTCCTCTCGGCCACCGGCGGGCAGCTCGCCGACAAGTTCGAGAAGTCGCGGCTGATCCGCGCGATCAAGCTCTTCGAGATCGCGATCATGCTGGTCGGGCTTGCGGGCTTCTGGCTGCGCGATCTCGTGCTGCTGTTCGCCGCGCTCGCGCTCCTCGGGGTGCACTCGACGCTGTTCGGGCCGGTCAAGTACGCGATCCTTCCGCAGAAGCTCGCGCCGGAGGAACTGGTCGGCGGCAACGGGATGGTCGAGATGGGGACCTTCGTCGCGATCCTCGTCGGCACGATCGCGGGCGGGCTCGTCGTCGGGGTCGAGCCGCACGGACCGCTCCTCGCCGGTGCGCTGGCGCTGGCGGTCGCGGTCGCCGGCTGGTGGACGAGCCGGAGGATCCCCGACACGCCGGCCGTCGACCCGGCGCTCGCGTTCGGCTGGAATCCGTTTACCGAAACCTGGCGCAACCTGCGCTTCGCCGCGCGCAACCGCGTCGTGTGGCTCGCGATGATGGGCATCTCGTGGTTCTGGTTCTACGGCGCGGTGTTCCTCGCCCAGTTCGCCGGCTACTCGCGCGACCACCTGGGCGGCAACGAGACGGTCGTCACCGTCCTGCTCGCGCTGTTCTCGGTGGGGATCGGAACCGGCTCGCTGCTGTGCGAGAAGATGTCGCGGCACCGCGTCGAACTCGGCCTCGTGCCCTTCGGCTCGATCGGCCTCACGCTCTTCGCGATCGACCTGTGGTTCGCGAGCCGGGGCCTCACGGCCGGCGCGATCGCCGGATTCGGCGCGTTCCTCGGTGAGCCCGCGCACTGGCGCGTGGCGTTCGACCTCGTCGCGATCGGCGTGTTCGGCGGGTTCTACATCGTGCCGCTGTACGCGCTGATCCAGGAACGCAGCGCGCCGACCCATCGGTCGCGCATCATCGCGGCGAACAACATCCTGAACGCGCTGTTCATCGTCGCGGCCGCGGCCCTCGCCATCGCGCTGCTGAAGGCCGGGCTCTCGATCCCCGACCTGTTCCTCGTCACCGGACTCATGAACGCGGCGGTCGCGCTGTTCATCTTCCGGCTGGTGCCCGAGTTCCTGATGCGCTTCCTCGCCTGGGTCCTGATCAACCTCGTCTACCGGGTGCGCGCTCGCGGCCTCGAGCGCATTCCGGAGTCGGGACCCTGCGTCGTCGTGTGCAACCACGTGAGCTACGTCGACGCCGTCGCCGTCGCGGGCTGCGTCGTGCGCCCGGTGCGCTTCGTCATGGACCACCGCATTTTCGCGATCCCGGTGCTGTCGTTCGTGTTCCGCAACATGGGCGCGATCCCGATCGCCCCGGCGAAGGAGGACGCGGCGATGAAGGAGCGGGGATTCGCCGAGGCGGCCGCGGTGCTCGCCCGGGGCGAGGTGCTCGGCATCTTCCCCGAGGGACAACTCACGCCCGACGGCGAGATCGGCGTGTTCCGGCCGGGCCTCTCGGAGATCCTGCAGCGCTGTCCCGCGCCGGTGGTGCCGATGGCGCTGCGCGGGCTGTGGGGCAGCTATTGGTCGCGCGCGAAGGCCGCGAAGGCGAAGCGCTTCCGCGCGTTCGCGCGCATCGGACTCGTCGTGGGTGCGCCGATCGCCGCGCAGGAGGCCACGCCCGCGCGGTTGCGCGACGAGATCGCGGCGCTGCGCGGCAACGAGCGCTGAAGGCGCGACCCGGAGGACGGCGATGTTCAAGTGGATCGGATTCGCGGCAGGATGCGCGATCGCATGGGTCCTCGACCCGGAGTTCCTCGCTTCGGTCGCGCTCATCGCGCTCGGGCTCGGGGTCGGCATCGAGCTCGACCGCCGGCGCAAGCCTCCCGGCGGCACGGCGGGTGCGCCGCTCGAACTCATGCAGAGGCTCGCGCGTCTCGAGCGCCGGATGGACGCGATCGAAGCCGCGGTCACCGGCGCGCGCCCCGTGCTCGCGCCGCGGGAACCGGCGCCGCCTGCCGACGCGAATTCGGAGATCCCGGAAGCGGAAGTGCGCGGCGCCGGGATTGCGATCACCGCCGCCGCCGCCACGGACGACGGCCGGATCGCGGAAGCGGACTCGATGGCGGCGCCGCCGCCGCGGCCCGCCTACGGCGCCGCTCCGACTTCGCCCGTGCCGGGCGCGGTGGTCGAAGGCGTGTGCGCGACGCCGGCCGCAACGCCCGTCGCGGCGCGGCGCAGCGCGTGGACCTGGTTCACCGAAGGCAACACGATGACGCGCGTCGGCGTCGTCATCCTGTTCTTCGGCGTCGCCTTCCTGCTCTCGTGGTTCGCCGACCAGTTGACGCTGTCGGTGGAAGTCGCGCTCGCGCTCGTCGCGGGCGCCGGAGCCGCGCTGATCGCGTTGGGCGCGAAGCTCGCGGCCGGCCGCCCCGGCTACGCGCTGTCGCTCGAAGGCGCGGGCGCGGGCATCCTGTACCTCACGACGTTCGCCGCATCGCGGGTGTTCGACGTGCTGCCGCCGGTCCCGGCGCTCCTCGCCCTGGTGGCGGTCGCCGCGCTCACCGTGGCGCTCGCCTGGCGCACCGACTCGCAGGCGCTCGCCGCGCTCGCGATCGCCGGCGGCTTCCTCGCCCCGTTCCTCGTGGCGCGCGAAGCCGGAGCCCCCGCGGCGCTGTTCGGGTGGTTCGCCGTGCTGAACGCGGCCGTCTTCGCGCTCGCCTGGCATCGCGCGTGGCGTGCGCTCAACGCGCTCGGTGCGGTGTTCACCTTCGTGCTCGGGATCGTCTGGGGCTCTCGCTACTACACGCCGGCGCACTTCGCGGTGGTGCAGCCGTTCCTCGCGCTGTACGTCGCGTTCTATCTCGGCGTGGCGATCCTCTACGCGCGGCGCGCGCCGCTCGAGGATCGCAAGCCGGTCGATGCGCTGATCGTGTTCGGCGTGCCGGTCGCGGCGTTCGCGCTGCAGGCCGGGCTCGTGTCCGACCTGCGCTACGGAGCCGCCTGGGCCGCGGTGGCGTATGCGGCGGTCTACGCCGTCCTGTTCACGCTGCTGCGCCCGCGGGCGGAGCCGGGACTCCGGCTGCTCGCCCGGTCGTTCCTCGCGCTCGCCGTCGTGTTCGCGACGATCGCGATCCCGTTCGCGTTCGACGCGCGCTGGACCTCCGCGTGGTGGGCACTGGAGGCCGCCGGCGTGTACTGGCTCGGCTGCGCGCAGGACCAGCGCCGCGCGCGTGTGTTCGCACTGGTCCTGCAAGCCGGCGCGGCGGCGGCGTTCGTGCTGGGCGGATGGCCGCAGGGGGCGATGCCGGTGTTCGCGAACGCGACCTTCCTCGGCGCTGCGATGATCGGCGTCGCCGCTCTCGCCAGCGGGTGGTCGGCGGACCGCCACCGCGCGGTGCTCGACGCGGGGGAGCGCTCGTTCACCGCCGTCCTGGTCGCGTGGGGCATCGCCTGGTGGCTCGTCGCCGGCGTCACCGACGTGGTCCGTGCGCGCCCCGGCTGGCTCGGGCCCGGACCGGGCAACGCCGCGCTCGCCTGGGTGGTCGCGAGCGTCGCGGCCGCGCTCGCGCTGGCGCGCGCGATCGACTGGCCGCGCCTCGCGTGGTTCGGCGCGGCGCTCGCGCCCGCGATCGTGCTCGCCTTCCTCTCGCAGTTCCACGATGCGCGCACGACGCTCGCCTGGCCGGGCTTCCTCGTGTGGCCGGCCGCCTGGGCGCTGCACTGGGTCGCGCTCCACCTGCGCGATCCGCGCGACGAGGCGCCCCCGTCGTGGCTCGCCATTGCTCACGCGGCCTCCATGGTCGCGCTCGTCGCCTGGGCCGCGTGGGAGGCGAGCGAGTGGACCGGCCGGTGGACGCCGTCCGGAACGGCGTGGATCGCGTGCGCGGCCGCGCTCCCGGGCATCGCGATGCTCGCCGGGACGCTTCGTGCGCCGTTCGCGACGCGTTGGCCGGCCGCGCGCTTCCCCGGCGCGTACCTGCGCGACGCCGGCACCGTGGTCGCATGCGCGCTCGCGGTGTGGTTCGTGGGCACGAACATCGTCTCGCCGGGCAATCCCGCGCCCCTTCCGTGGCTGCCGCTCGGGAACCCGCTCGACCTGACGTTCGCGGCGGCACTCGTCGTCGCGGCGCTCTGGGCCCGCGACCACTCCGGCATGTCCGCGCCGGCGCGCGAGCACGCGCTCGGCGCGGCGTTCTTCATCGCGGGGAACGGCTTCATCCTGCGCGTCGCCCATCAGTGGGGCGGGGTGCCCTGGAGGCTGTCGTCGCTGATGGCGTCGAAGCCGGTCCAGGCCGCGATCACGCTCGCATGGACCGCGACCGCGCTCGTGCTGATGGTGTGGGCGTCGCGCAAGGCGTCGCGCGCACGCTGGCTGACCGGGGCGGCGCTCCTGGCCGCGGTGGTCGTGAAACTCTTCGTCGTCGACCTCGCCGCGCTCTCCGGCCTGCCGCGCATCGCGGCGTTCCTCGGCGTCGGCGCGATGGTGCTCGCGATCGGCTATTTCGCGCCGCCACCGTCCGCCCCGACCGGCCAGGCCGCGGAAACGAGTGCCGGCAACGCCGAGGCGGACGGCGCGCGCAGGACGTGATCGGCGATCGAGGAGAGCGGAGTCAGGCGCGGATTCACCTCGACCACGACCGCGCCCGCCGCCTTCGCGCTCCGCGGCAGCGCCGCGGCCGGGTAGACCTCGGCGGAGGTGCCGGCGACGATCATCAGGTCGGCCCGCCGCGCTTCGTCCTCGGCGCGCGCGAGCGCTTCCGCCGGCAACGCCTCCTCGAACCACACGACGTCGGGACGCAGGAACGCGCCGCAGTCCGTGCAGCGCGGCGTTCGGCGTACCAGTCCCACACGAGCTCGGGATGCCGCGCGAACGCCGAGGGTGTCGCGAGTTCGCGCGGATCGAATCGGGCCCACAGCCCGGTCTGCGCGTCGCGAAAGGTCGGCACGCCCGACTCCGCCGACACGCCGGCGCCGGTGAGCACGACGACGCGGCGCGGCGGGGCGATGTTCGTGCGCGGCGAACTCGACTCCGGACCGGGCACCGCGTAACCGGCGCACGCGGAACCGGCGTGCGCGCGTGCTAGCATTTCTCCATGTCGGGCAACACGTTCGGCCACCTGTTTCGCGTCACGTCGTTCGGCGAATCGCACGGCCCGGCGATCGGCTGCGTGGTCGACGGCTGCCCGCCCGGACTCGAACTCGACGCGGCGGCGATCCAGCACGACCTCGACCGCCGCCGGCCCGGCACGTCGCGTCATGTCACGCAGCGGCGCGAGCCCGACACGGTCGAGATCCTCTCCGGCGTGTTCGAGGGCCGAACGACCGGAACGCCGATCGCGCTCCTCATCCGCAACCAGGACGCGCGCAGCGGCGACTACGCGTCGATCGCGCAGACGTTTCGTCCCGGCCACGCCGACTACACCTATTGGCAGAAGTACGGCATACGCGACCACCGCGGCGGCGGTCGGGCGTCGGCGCGCGAGACCGCGGTGCGCGTCGCCGCGGGGGCGATCGCGCGCAAGTGGCTCGCGGAGCGGCACGGCGTGACGGTGCGCGGCTCGATCGTCCAGATCGGGGAACGCGCGATCCCGTTCGAAGGTTACGAGCATGTCGACCGCAACCCGTTCTTCGCGGCGAACGCGTCGATGATCGGCGAACTCGAGGCGGCGATGGACCGCCTGCGCGCCTCGGGCGACTCGTGCGGCGCGAAGGTGCGCGTGGTCGCGAGCGGCGTTCCGGTCGGCTGGGGCGAGCCGGTCTACGGCAGGCTCGACGCCGACCTCGCTTCGGCGATGATGGGCATCAACGCGGTGAAGGGCGTCGAGATCGGCGCGGGCTTCGCGTCGGTCGGGCAGAAGGGCACCGAGCACTCCGACGAGATGACGCCCGAGGGCTTCGCGACCAACCACGCCGGCGGGATCCTGGGCGGCATCTCGACCGGCCAGGACGTCGTCGTCACGATCGCGGTCAAGCCGACCTCGTCGATCCGTCTCGACCGCCACTCGATCGACAAGGCGGGTCGCCCGGTCGTCGTGAACACGCACGGCCGCCACGATCCCTGCGTCGGCATCCGCGCGACGCCGATCGCCGAGGCGATGCTCGCGCTCGTGCTGATCGACCACGCGCTGCGCCACCGGGCGCAGTGCGCCGACGTCGTCACCTCGACGCCGCGCATCGCCGCGCAGGCGCCCGCGGAGGCGATCGCGAAGCTGCGCGCTGCGGCGAGCGTCGACGACCCCGAGCCCGACGAGGCGTAGCGCATCCCCGCGACGTCGGCGCCGCGAGCGGTGGCGCGGATCCGCAACGCGACGGCCGGGACCGTCCGGACGCATCCCGCGGCCCGCGCCGCTCCGACCTGCGGCTAGTTCGCGTCCGAGCTCCTGGTGTCGTCCACCACCGCCCGCGCGCCCCCGCGCGCGAGCGCGATGTCGATGCGTTCGCCGCGCGAGAGCGTCGCCGCGTCCTGCACGACGCGACCGTCGGACGCGGTGACGATCGCGTAGCCGCGTTCGAGCACGGCCGACGGATTGAGGTGCGCGAGGCTCTGCGCGAGCGCTCCGACCCGGCTCGCCGCGGTGTCGCGCCAGGCCCGACCGGAGCGCTGCCAGCGCTCGGTCATCGAGGCGAGCGCCTGGCGCTGCGGCAACGGTCGCCCGAACTCGCGCGACAGACGCAACGCGGCGCCCTCGGCGAGCGAGGCGGAGGCGGCGTGCACGCGCCGCGCCGCGCCCGCGAGGCGGGCAGCGAGTTCGGCCAGGCGCTCGCGCTGCGCATCGAGGCGCGAGCGCGGATGCACGAGGCCGCGCGCGGCGAGGTCGACGCGCTGCGAGCGCGCCGACAGCGCGTGGCGGCCGGCGCGCGCGAGGCGGCCCGCGAGACCTCCCACGGCGAGGGCGATCGCCTCGCCGTCGGGCGCGACGATCGCGGCGGCGCCGGTCGGCGTGGGCGCGCGCAGGTCCGCCACGAAGTCGCAGATCGTGAAGTCGGTCTCGTGGCCGACCGCGGAGACGACCGGCAGCCGCGACTCGAACACCGCACGCGCGACGCTCTCCTCGTTGAACGCCCACAGATCCTCGATCGATCCGCCGCCGCGTCCGACGATCAGGAGATCGACCTCGGCGCGCGCGTTCGCGGTGCGGATCGCCTCCGCGATGCGCTCGGCGGCGCCGTCGCCCTGGACCGGCGACGGATAGAGCACGATGCGCAGTGCGGGCCAGCGCGCCGCGAACGTCGTGAGCATGTCGTGCAGCGCGGCGCCCTGCGGCGAGGTGACGAGGCCGACCGCCCGCGGAAACGGCGGCAGCGCGCGCTTGCGGCCCGCGGCGAACCATCCGGCGGCCTCGAGCTTCGCCTTGAGCCGCTCGAACTGCTCGTGCAGCGTGCCGCGGCCGGCGAGCCTGACGGCATCGACGACGAGCTGGAAGTCGCCGCGCGCCTCGTAGAGGGTCGGCGTCGCGCGCACCTCGACCGCCATGCCGTCGGCGAGGCGCAGGTCGAGGAGCTGGGCCTTCTGGCGCCAGAGCACGCATCGGACCTGCGCTTGCGCGTCCTTGAGCGTGAAGTAGCAATGGCCCGAGGCGGCACGCAGGAACCCCGACACCTCGCCGCTCACCCAGGCGAGGCCGAGGGTGCGTTCGATGGCGAGTCGCGCGGCTGCAACGAAGCGTCCCACCGGGATCGCCGAGGTCCCGGATGGCCCGGAACGGGGAAGCGTCATGTCGGAAGCGACGGCAGGTGGAGGAACTCGGGGCGCACCATGTTCGCGCGTGATGAAATGTCCAGGACGACGCCAGGTCGCCGCATCGACAGGGCGATCATGTCATCGCGCATGCCTCGGGTGGAAGACCGCGAGGACGCTCCGCCGGACGCGCAGCGCAACCCATTGACGCGCCGGGGCTTTCCTGCGGCGCATCTTTGGGCATCGCAGATGTTTCGCAATCGGCGGCGGTACTTAGCGCGCGAATGTACAAGATATGCACACCGGTATCCACAGGATTTGTGGACAACGCGATGCGGGCGTTCGCGCGCGCACGCCCGAACGCGTTGTCCGGCGCGCGATTCCGAGGCGGTCCCTCGGGCACCCCGTACGCGCGGCGCGCCGGGGGGGTGCGGGCGCCGGTTAGAATGATCGTCGAAGCCGGATTGTTCATGGACAAGTCGATCCGAACCGGACATCCCCCTGCAACCGCCGCAACGGCGGTGCGCGACGGCACGTCGGCCGCGCCCAACTTCCTGCGCGCACAGATCGCGCAGGACCAGCGCTCGGGCAAGTACGGCGGGCGCGTCGTCACCCGCTTCCCGCCCGAGCCCAACGGCTACCTGCACTACGGCCACGCGAAGTCGATCGCGCTCAACTTCGGGCTCGCCGTCGAGAACGGCGGCACCTGCCACCTGCGTTTCGACGACACCAATCCGTTGAAGGAGGACGTCGAGTACGAGGATTCGATCGCCGACGCGGTGCGCTGGCTGGGCTACGACTGGGGCTCGCACCGCTACCACGCGTCGGACTACTACGACCGCCTGTACGCGTTCGCCGAGTGGTTCGTCGAGCAGGGCGAAGCCTACGTCGACAGCCAGTCGGCCGACGAGATGCGGAGGAGCCGCGGCACGCTGACCGAGCCCGGCCGCGAGAGCCCCTACCGGTCGCGCACGCCCTCCGAGAACCTCGACCTGCTGCGCCGCATGCGCGCGGGCGAGTTCCCGGACGGCGCGCACGTGCTGCGCCTGAAGATCGACATGGCGAGCCCGAACGTCAACCTCCGGGACCCGGCGATCTACCGGATCCGCCACGCGCCGCACCACCGCACCGGCGACCGGTGGTGCATCTACCCGCTCTACGACTACACGCACGCGATCAGCGACGCGCTCGAACGCATCACGCATTCGATCTGCACGCTCGAGTTCCAGGACCATCGTCCGCTCTACGACTGGGTCATCGGCAAGCTCGCCGACGGCGGGCTGCTCGAGCGGCCGTTGCCGCAGCAGTACGAGTTCGCGCGGCTCAACCTCACCTACGTCGTCCTCTCGAAGCGCAGGCTGATCCAGCTCGTCGACGGCGGTCACGTCGACGGCTGGGACGACCCGCGAATGCCGACGCTCGTCGGCGCCCGACGGAGGGGCTTCACGCCGGGCGGCTTCAAGCTGTTCGCGGAGCGCATCGGCGTCTCGAAATCCGACTCGTGGATCGACATGAGTCTCCTCGAGCAGGCGATGCGCGACGATCTGAACGAGAGCGCGGAGCGCCGCATCGCGGTGCTCGATCCGCTGAAGCTCGTGATCGACAACTTCCCGGACGGCGCCTTCGAGACCTGCCTCGCGCCGAACCACCCGCAGAAGCCGGAACTCGGGCAGCGTGAGCGGCGCTTCGGCCGCGAGTTGTGGATCGAGCGCGACGATTTCGCCGAGTCCCCGCCGAAGGGCTACTTCCGGCTCACGCCGGGAGCCGAGGTCCGGCTGCGTTACGCGTTCGTCGTGCGCTGCACCGGCGTCGAGAAGGACGCGTCCGGCAACCCGGTGGTCGTCCACTGCACCTACGATCCGGACACCCGGAGCGGCACGCCCGGCGCCGAATCGCGCAAGGTGAAGGGCAACATCCACTGGCTCGCGGTCGACGACGCGGTCGAAGCCGAGGTCCGCCTGTACGACCGCCTGTTCAAGGTGCCCTTCCCGGGGGCGCGCCATCCGTTCGGACGAAGCGGCGCCACCGACGAGCCGGCACCGGTGCATGCGATCGCGGTCGCGGGCGACGACGATGCCGATGCGGAAGCCGCCGAGCGCGACTACCGGGACGACCTCAATCCGGACTCGAAGCGCGTGATCCGCGCGCTCGTCGAGCCCGCGCTCGCGACCGCCGGCCGCGAGGAGCGGTTCCAGTTCGAGCGGCACGGCTACTTCGTCGCCGACCTCGCCGACCACGCGCCGGGCCGGCCGGTCTTCAACCGGGCCGTCACGCTGCGCGACTCCTGGGGCAAGGCCTCCGGTCCGGCGCGGTAAGGCGGACGCGTTCAGGGGTCAGTTGACAGTTGACAGTTGACAGGCGCGGCGGTGTCTACGGGGGCGGCGCATTGAGCGCCGATGCGGGGTCCGGGCAAGCCGGGGTTCCGCCCGACCGGCCGCGGTTGATCCTCGTAGCGCAGCCCCCGGTCGGTCGCGATGGTCGATGTGCCTGTCTGCCCCAGGCCCGCCCCATGAGAACCCCGCAACGGCGCTCAATGCGCCGCCACCGTAGACACTGCCACCTCTGTCCCCTGTCCTCTGACTCCTGACTCCTGACTCCTGCTGCTAGACTTGCAACCCCTCCACCGACCCCCACCTGTGGACGCACCATGAAACGCATCGTGCTCTTCCTCGTCACCAACATCGCCGTCCTGGTGGTGCTGTCGATCGTGCTGCGCCTGTTCGGCCTCGACCGCGCGATGCATTCGCAGACCGGCCTCGACTACGGCGGCCTGCTCGCGTTCTCCGCGGTCGTCGGATTCACCGGCGCGATCATCTCGCTCCTCATGTCGAAGTCGATGGCCAAGTGGTCGACCGGCGCGCGCGTGATCGACACGCCGCAGAACCAGGCGGAGGCCTGGCTCGTCGAGACGGTGCGCAAGCTCGCCGCCACCGCCGGCATCGGGATGCCGGAGGTCGCGATCTACGAAGGGGAGCCCAACGCGTTCGCGACCGGCGCGTTCAAGAATTCCGCGCTGGTCGCGGTTTCGACCGGGCTCCTGCAATCGATGAACAAGGAGGAAGTCGAGGCGGTGCTCGGCCACGAGGTCGCGCACGTCGCGAACGGCGACATGGTCACGCTCACGCTGATCCAGGGCGTGGTGAACACCTTCGTCGTGTTCCTGTCGCGCATCGTCGGCACGATCGTCGACCGCGCGATCTTCAAGACCGAGCGCGGTACCGGGCCCGGCTACTTCATCACCGTGATCGTGTGCCAGATCGTGTTCGGCATCCTCGCGTCGATCGTCGTCGCGTGGTTCTCGCGCCAGCGCGAGTTCCGCGCCGACGCGGGCGCCGCGAAGTACCTCGGCACGCCGATGCCGATGGTCAACGCGCTGAAGCGCCTCGGCGGCCTCGAGCCGGGCGCGCTGCCGCAGTCGATGCAGGCCTCGGGGATCACCGACAAGCCGGGCTGGGCGGCGCTCTTCTCGACGCACCCGCCGATCGAGACGCGCATCGCCGCGCTGCAGGGTCGCGCTGCCTGACCGGCGGGGGCCGAGAGGCCAATCCGCCGAAGCGGGCGTTCGGGCACCGCCGATCGACGACCGCCCGAAGGGTTCCGGCGCCCTCGCCGTCGGGGTATCGGTAGAATGGGCGGATCTCGGATCGTGGGCGAGCGTGGAACTCGTGCGCCCCCTAACGGTCAGTCGTCCATCGTCAAGCGGGGAGTAGTGTCCGTGTCTCATCCAACGATCAGCATCGCGCTCCTGGCCGTGGCCTTCGCGGCGCCCTGCGCCGTGCTCGCGCAGAACCTGCCGCCCGCCGCGGCAGGCGCTCCGGCCACCACGGCGACGCCCGCCCTCGGGGCAGGCGCCGGGTCGCCGGAGGCGCAGCCGGGCGCGCCCGGCCAGCGAGCCAATCCCCCCGGCCTCACGCCGACGACGCCGCCTCCGCTGCGCTACGACAGCAACGGCAACCCGCTGCCACCCGACCAACCCAAGCGCGGACGACGCGGCGGAAACTTCATGCCCGCGAACCCCGACGCGACGCCGATCCTGCCGGGTCAGTCGCCTTCCGCTTCCTCGAACGCGGCCCGCGGGACGAATGCTTCCACGGGAGGAAGCGGCGGTGGCGCGAAGCCGCGGCCGCACGGCGGCGGGATGCAGCGGGCGTTCTCGAGCTTCCAGACCAAAGAAGAGTTGGCCGCCTATCGCGAGAAGGTCCGGGCGATCAAGACCGTCTCCGAGTGCAAGACCTTGATGGAATCGACGCGCAAGGCGCTCGAACCCAAGGCCAAGGAGCAGAACAAGACGATCGACGTCGACATCGACAAGATCTGCAATACCGGCAAGGAGCGCGGAAGGCTCACCGGCTGAGCGCCCCGGCGACCCGGGCGAGGCGATCCGCGGCTTCGCGGATCGTCCGCCCGTCCCGCGCCCCGCGCGTGGATCCCGGAAAGACGACGGCCGGCGCATGCGGAGCGATCCGCCTGCGCCGGCCGTCGATTCGGGCGACTGGAGAGGGTGCCTTACTTCAGGTGATTCGAGATGAGCTTGGTCATCTCGAACATCGTGACCTTCGCCTTGCCCAGGACCGCCTTCAGCTTCTCGTCGGCGTTGATCATGCGCCGGTTGACGGCGTCCTGGAGCTTGTTCTTCTTGATGTAGTCCCACACTTTCTTCGTGACCTCGGTGCGCGGCAGCGAGGCATTGCCGACGATCGCGGCGAGCGACGCGGACGGCGTCATCGCCTTCATGAACGCGGCGTTCGGCTTGCGCTTCGCGCCAGCCTTCTTGGCCTTCCTGGCCGGCGCCTTCTTCACGGGAGCTTTCTTCGCGGGAGCTTTCTTCGCCGGGGCCTTCTTGGCGGGCTTCCTGGCGGCGGGCTTCTTGGCGGCTTTCTTCGCGGCTTTCTTGGCAGTAGCCATGGTTCTCCTTCCTGTCATCGTGGGCGAGCGGACGGTGCCGATCACACTGAAGCGGCCCTCCTGTCATGGGAACCCCGCTCCATCGGCGGCGACTATACCGCATTTTCGCTGGGCGCAAGCGGGTTTTTCATAGGGAGAATCACGCTTCGCCGCGGTGGTGGCGCGCGCACAACGCGCCGTGGGGCGACGGCGCTCCGCCGGAGTGGCGGAACGAAGACGCGCCTCGGCGCCGACGCGGGTCGCGCGGCCGCCGATGCCCGGGGCGTACCGCGGGCGCAGCGGATCGCGACGAGCCCGGTGGAGGTGTCGGCACGGCTGCGCCCGGCGTCGAACGCCGTCCGGGGAGGCCGATGCGTCGCGGTGCTAGAATCCGCGGGTCGCCGTCGCATGGAATCGAGCGTCGACATCGGGCGCACATCCGCTCCGGTGCCACGCGTTCGCTCGGGACGGCGCCGGCCCACGATGGATCTCGCGAGCCTCCGGCAAGAGTACCTGCGCGCGTCGCTCGACGCGTCCGACGTCGACCCCGACCCGTTCCGGCAGTTCGCGCGCTGGTTCGGCGACGCGCGCGCCGCGAAGCTCCCCGAAACCAATGCGATGACGCTCGCGACCGTCGGCGCGGACGGCCGTCCGTCCGCGCGCATCGTTCTGCTGAAGGGCGTGAGCGGGCGCGGTTTCACGTTCTTCACCAACCTCCGCTCGCGCAAGGGCCGCGAACTCGAGCACCGCCCGTACGCGGCGCTTCTCTTCCACTGGATCGACCTCGAGCGGCAGGTGCGCATCGAAGGCGCGATCGAGCGCGTGCCGGACGACGAGGCCGATACGTATTTCGCGAGCCGTCCGCGCCTCTCGCGCGTCGGCGCCTGGGCGTCCCCGCAGAGCGACGCGATTCCCGACCGTGATTGGCTCGTGCGCGCGTTCGAGGACGCGGACCGGCGCTTCCTCGCCGAGGATGCCGAGCGCGTGCCGCGACCGGCGCACTGGGGCGGCTACTGCGTGCTGCCCTCCGGCTTCGAGTTCTGGCAGGGACGGGCCTCGCGCCTGCACGACCGCATCGCGTATCGGCGGGAGGGCGACCGCTGGGCGCGCGTGCGCCTCGCGCCGTGAGCGGCGCGCGCGAGCGACGACGGCTCTTCGCGGCGCTCATCGCGCTCGGCATCGCGAACCACACGGTGCTCGCGGGCGCGCGCGTCGCGGTGTCGCTCGAGGCGCTCGCGCACGGCGCTACTCCGGCGACGGTGGGCACGCTGATGGCGCTGTTCGCGCTGCTGCCGATGCTGCTCGGCCTGTGGGTCGGCCGCTTCTCCGACCGCTTCAACTGCCGCGTGCCGATGATCGCCGGCTGCATCGGGCTCGTCGTCGCGACCGTGCTTCCGGCGCTCGTCCCCGGGTACCCGGCGCTGTACGTCGCCGCGACGCTGGTCGGGTTCTCGTCGATCGTGTTCCAGGTGGCGCTGCAGCACGTGACCGGCGAACTCGGCGAACCCGCCAAGCGCGCGAAGCGCTTCGCGCTCGTGGCGCTCGCCTATTCGGTGTCGGGCATGCTGGGTCCGCTCGTCGCCGGATTCGCGATCGACCACATGGGATTCCGGGCGACGTTCGCGCTGCTCGCGCTGATTCCGATCGGGCCGCTCGCGATCCTCGCGTCGAAGCGCCTCGCGCTCCCCGGGCCGATCGCGCACGACGTCCACGCGCATCGGCACGGCGCGTTCGACCTCGTGCGCCGGCCGGCGATGCGCCGCATTCTCGCGATCAACGCGCTGTTCGCGATCGGCTGGGATCTCCACACGGTGTTCCTGCCGATCGTCGGCGCGAACATCGGGCTGTCGGCGAGCGAGATCGGCTCGGTGATCGCGTTGTTCGGCCTCGCGACCTTCGTGGTGCGCTTCGCGATGCCCTGGGTAGCGTCACGGGTCTCGGAGACGAGCGTGCTCGCCGGGGCGCTGTTCGTCGCGGCGGCCGCCTACGCCGGATTCCCGTTCGCGACCGGGGCGCCGACGCTCGCGGCGCTGTCGTTCACGCTCGGGCTGGGTCTGGGCAGCGGGCAGCCGATGGTGATGGCGCTGCTGGCCGCGCGGGCGCCGCCCGGCCGCATGGGCGAAGCGGCGGGTCTGCGCATGTCGCTCGTGCAGACCTCGGCGGTCGCGGTGCCGCTCGCGTTCGGCGCGATCGGTTCGACGCTCGGGCTCTTTCCGGTGTTCTGGGGCATCGGCGCGCTGCTCCTGGGCGGCAGCGTCGTCGCCCGACGGGGAGCGTAACGCCGGCTACCGCTTCAGGCGCTCGATGAACTGCTTGCGGAACTTCGCGACTTTCGGCGCGACGACGCCCATGCAGTACGGCTGCCGCGGGTTCTGCGCGAAGTAGTCCTGGTGGTAGACCTCGGCCGGCCAGAACGTCGCGGCGCCGGCGATCTCGGTCACGATCGGCCCCGGCCAGAGCTTCCTCGCGTCGAGTTCGCGCACCACCTCCTCGGCGATGCGCCGCTGTCCGGGCGACTGCGCGAAGATCACCGAACGGTACTGCGTGCCGACGTCGGGGCCCTGTCGATCCTTCGTCGTCGGGTCGTGGATCGCGAAGAACACGCCCAGGAGGTCGCGGAACGCGAGCGCCGACGGGTCGAAGGTCACGCGCACGACCTCGGCGTGTCCGGTGCGTCCGCTGCACACCTCCTCGTAGCCCGGATTCGCGGTGGCGCCCCCCGCGTAGCCCGACTCGACGCGCGCGACGCCCGCGAGCTCGCGGAACACGGCGTCGAGGCACCAGAAGCATCCGCCGCCGAGCACGGCGATCTCGGGATCCGTTGGGTTCATCGCTTCCTCCTGACGATGCGGCCATGCTACGCCCGCCGGCTCGAAGGCGGCACGTCGCGGGTGAACGCGGGGCCGGACGCGGTCGCGGCGACCGCGCGCGGGATCGGCCGCGCGATAATGCGCGGAACGACCCGACCCGGTCGCGACGCCCGCCATGATCGCCTTCCTCCGCCGCATCGTCTCGCGCCTGCAGGGCGTCGGCGTCTCCTCCACGGCCGCGAGCCTCGCGTTCACGACACTGCTCGCGCTCGTTCCGGTCGCGACGGTGACCTTCGCGGTCGTCGCGCAGTTCCCGGTGTTCCGCGATGCGCTGTCCGCCCTCGAAGGCTGGGTGCTGGCCGCCTTCGCGCCGGGCGGGGCGCAGGGCGTGGTGCGCAACGCGATCGTCGGCTTCGCGGAGCAGGCGTCGCGGCTGCAGGCGCTGACGGTCACCTTCATCGCGGTGACCGCGGCGCTCCTCGTCGCGACGATCGAGCGGGAGTTCAACGCGATCTTCGGCGTCAGACGCCGCCGCCCGTTCGCGCGCCGCGTCGCCACGATCGTGCTGGGCGTGACGCTGGGGCCGATCGCGGCCGGACTGTCGGTGTCGGCCACGACCTGGCTCGTCGCGCAGTCGTTCGACGTGGTGCCGGTCGACGCGTCGGTCGTGCGGACGGCGAGTTCGTGGCTGCCCGGCGCGATCGGCGCCGTGGCGTTCACGCTCGCCTACCGGATCGTGCCCTACTGCGACGTGCGCTGGCGCCATGCCATCGTCGGCGGCGTGCTCGCGGCCGCGGGCATCGAAGTCGCGAAGGCGGTGTTCGCCTGGTACGTCGTGAACGTGCCGACCCACCGGCAGGTCTACGGCGCGCTCGCGGTGCTGCCGCTCTTCATGCTCTGGGTCTACGTGTGCTGGTACGTCGTGCTCGTCGGCGCCGCGGTGGTCGCGGCGTTGACGCCGGGAAGCCCCCGGGGAGCCTTCCGGTGAACTCCGGAAGCCGCCGGAGCGTTCGCCTTGCCGAAACGGGCGCCGGAAGCTACAGTCCGCCCGACCTCGCTCCCGGGAGAATCGCAACGTGTGGTCGTTGATCCAGGCGGCCGGCTGGCCCATCTGGCCGCTGCTCGCGGCATCCGTCATCGCGCTCGCGCTGATCTTCGAGCGCATCTACAGCCTTCGCCAGCGCGTCGTCGCGCCGCCCGGCCTCGTCGACCAGGTGCTGCTCGAATTCCGCCAGACCGGCGCGACGCCCGAACTGCTCGCGAAGACCGCGCGCAGTTCGCCGCTCGGCCGCCTGCTCGCGGCCGGGCTCGCCAACGTCAAGAGCCCGCGGCCGGTGATGAAGGAGGCGATCGAGGAGGTCGGGCGCGTCGTGGTCCACGAACTGGACCGCTTCCTGACCTCGCTCGGCACCATCGCCGCGATGGCGCCGCTGATGGGCCTGTTCGGCACCGTGGTCGGCATGATCGAGATCTTCGGTTCGCAGGGACCGACCGGGAACAACCCGATCCAGCTCGCGCACGGCATCTCGATCGCGCTCTACAACACCGCGTTCGGCATCGCGCTCGCGATCCCGACCATGATCTTCTACCGCCACTTCCGCGCGAAGGTCGACGCGCTGGTGATCGAGATGGAACAGCAGGCGACCAAGCTCGTCGACCTCGCGCACGGCGAGCGTGCGTGACGCGGGAGCGCCGATGAACCTGCGCAAGCGCCTCGAGCGCGAGGACCCGGAGATCAACTTCATCCCGTTGATCGACGTGCTGCTCGTCATCCTGATCTTCCTGATGGTGACGACGACCTACCAGCGCTTCGCCGAGCTCCAGATCACCTTGCCCGAGGCCGACGCCAACCCGGTGAAGGAGCGGCCCCGCGAGATCAACGTCGGCATCGACGGACAGGGGCGCTACCTGATCGACAAGACGCTGTTCACCTGGACCAACGCCGCCGCGCTGGCGGACGAGCTGAAGCGGGCGGCGGGCGGCGCGAAGGAACCGGTGATCGTCATCAGCGCCGACGCGTCCGCGACCCACCAGTCGGTGATCAACGTGATGGAAGCCGCGCGGCAGGCCGGGCTCGTGCACATCACGTTCGCGACGCAGTCCGCCGGCGCGCGCAAGTAGCGGGCCCGCCGGCCGCGACGCGATGGCGTTCGCCGACCGCGTCGTGTCGTCCTGGTACGCCCCGCGCGCGACGCCGCTCGCGCTCGCGCTCTCTCCGTTGGCTGCCGTCTACCGCATCGTGGTGGCGGTGCGGCGCGGACTCTATGCATCGGGGGCGCTGCGCGCGGAGCGCCTGCCGGTCCCGGTCGTCGTGGTCGGCAACCTGACGGCGGGCGGATCGGGCAAGACACCGCTCTCGATCGCCATCGCCGAGGCGCTCGCCGATCGCGGCTGGCATCCGGGCCTCGTGAGTCGCGGCCACGGCCGCGAGGGGAGCGAGCCGCGGATGGTGTCCGCCGGCGACGATCCGGTCGACGTCGGCGATGAACCGCTGCTCCTCGCGGCGAGCGGCCGTCCGGTCGCGGTCGGCGCCCGGCGGGCCGACGCCGCGCGGCTGCTGCTCGCGCGCGAGCCATCCTGCGATGTCGTGGTCGCCGACGACGGGTTGCAGCACCTCGCGCTCGCGCGCGACGTGGAGATCGTGGCCATCGACGCGTCGCGTGGCTTCGGAAACGGCCGCATGCTGCCCGCGGGCCCGCTGCGCGAGCCGGCGTCGCGGCTCGCCGAGGTCGACGCGGTCGTGCGGCTGGTCGATGCGGCGGCGTGGCGCGCCACCGGCGATGCGCGCGAGAGCCTGATGGCGCACGAGCCCCTGGGCTGGCGCAACCTGGCCGATCCCACGCGCACGGAGCCGGCGGCCTCGTTCCGGCCGGAGGCGGCGTGGGCGATCGCGGGCACCGCGCACCCGGCGCGCTTCTTCGCGCTCGTCGCCGCGCTCGGCGTCGCCGCGCGGACCCGCGCCTTTCCCGACCACCACCGGTTCTCCGCCGCCGACCTCGAACTGCCGGGGGCGCAGGCGATCCTGATGACCGCGAAGGACGCGGTAAAATGCATGCGATTCGCCGACCCGCGATGTTGGGCGCTCGACATCCGGGCGCGCATCGACCCCTCGCTCGTCGACCGCATCGAGGAGATCCTCCGTGGACGCCAAGCTGCTTGACATCCTCGTTTGCCCAGTGACCAAGGGCCCGCTCGTCTTCGATCGGACGAAGCAGGAACTCGTCTCGAGATCCGCCGGGCTCGCCTATCCGATCCGCGACGGCATCCCGGTGATGCTCGAGGACGAGGCGCGCAGGCTCACCCCGGAGGAGATCGAGAAGCTCCGTGAAGCGTGACGCCGAGCCCGCACGCGTCGCCGCCGGCGTGACGGCGCGTGTCGATCGTGGGACCGGCTCCGGTTCCTGCCGCGCGGTACGCCGCATCGAAGGCTCGAGCGCGGCGTGTTCACGGTCCTGATCCCGGCGCGCTACGCGTCGACCCGGCTGCCCGGCAAGCCGCTCGCCGACATCGCCGGACGTCCGATGGTGGTGCGCGTCGCGGAGCGCGCGCGCGCGAGCGGTGCCGCGCGCGTGGTCGTCGCGACCGACGACGAACGCGTGAAGCGCGCCTGCGAGGCGCACGGCGTCGAGGCGCTGCTGACGCGCGCCGACCACCCGACCGGCACCGACCGGCTCGCGGAAGCTGCCGCCCTGCTCGAACTGCCGGCCGAAGCGATCGTCGTCAACGTGCAGGGCGACGAACCGCTGCTCGCGCCCGCGCTGATCGAGCGCATGGCGCGCCTGCTCGCGCGTCACGGCGACGCGTCGATCGCCACCGCGTGCCATGCGATCGACGACCCGTCCGAGGCGTTCAACCCGAACGTGGTGAAGGTGGTGCGCGACGCGCACGGCTACGCGCTGTACTTCAGCCGCGCGACGATCCCCTGGGCGCGCGACGCGTTCGCCGCCGATCGCGCGAGCCTGCCTCCGGGCCTGCCGATCTTCCGCCACTACGGCCTCTACGCGTACCGCGTCGCGTTCCTCCAGCGCTATCCGACGCTGCCGCCCGCGCCGATCGAGCGCTTCGAAGCGCTCGAGCAGTTGCGCGCGCTGTGGCACGGGCACCGGATCATCGTCGACGTGACCGACGGCACGCCGGCACCCGGTGTCGACACGCCCGAAGACCTCGAGCGCGTGCGCGCGATCTACGCGGGTGCCGGCCCCGTTCGCGCGCCGGGCTGAGCCGGACCTTCGCCCGACCACGTCGGCGGGATCGTGGTCCCGCTGGCGATTGACCGTCCGCGCCGGTTGCGGAGACAATCGACGCGGCCGCGCGATACGGGATTCCGCGCGAACGCCGGCCTTCCTCCCGACGCCACGACCATGAGACTGATCCTGCTCGGACCGCCGGGTGCCGGCAAGGGAACCCAGGCCGCCTTCATCAAGGAGCGGTACGCCATCCCGCAGATCTCGACCGGCGACATGCTGCGCGCCGCGGTGAAGGCGGGGACCTCGCTCGGCGTCGCGGCGAAGCAGGTGATGGACGCGGGTGGACTCGTGTCCGACGACATCATCGTCGGACTCGTGCTCGAGCGCCTGCGCGCGCCGGACTGCGCGAACGGCTACCTGTTCGACGGCTTCCCGCGCACGATTCCGCAGGCGGAGGCGATGCGCGGCGCGGGCGTCGCGATCGAGGTCGTGCTCGAGATCGACGTGCCCGACGCGGCCATCGTGGAGCGCATGGGCGGGCGGCGCGTCCACCTCGCGTCGGGCCGCACCTACCACGTCCGGTTCAATCCGCCGAAGGTCGCCGGCCGCGACGACGCGACCGGCGAGGCGCTGATCCAGCGCGACGACGACCGCGAGGAGACGGTGCGCAAGCGCCTCGACGTCTACCACGCGCAGACCAGGCCGCTGCTGGCGTTCTACGCGCGCTGGGCCGCGACCGGAGATCCGCGCGCGCCGCGCTACCGGAAGGTGGACGGCATGGGCGGCGTCGAGGAGATCCGCGACGCCTGCTTCGCGGCGCTCGCGTCCTGATCCGCGCGGGCGCTCCGGCGGCGCCGATCCCGTGAGCGCTCCCCTGATCAGCGTCGTCGTGCGGAGCATGGATCCGCCGACGCTGCCGCGCGCGCTCGCGTCGGTGGCGCTGCAGGACCATCCGGCGATCGAGGTCGTGCTGGTCGCCGCGTGCGGACCGTCGCACCGGCCGATCGACGCGTCCGCCTATCCGTTCCGACTCGCAGTCGTCGTGCGCGACGGCCCGCTCATGCGTCCGGCGGCGGCGAACGCGGGCATCGAAGCCGCGAGCGGCGAGTACGTCACGATGCTCGACCACGACGATGAGTTCCTCGCCGGCCACCTGTCCGCGCTCGCCGCCGCGCTCGACGCCGATCCGCTCGCCGGTGCGGCCTACTCGGGCTTCGAGGTCGCCGAAGCGGGCGAACTGTTCACGAAGGTCGGCCGCCCGTTCCACCGCCTCGCGCTCTTCGAGAAGTCGTACATCCACCATTCGGCGCTCCTCTACCGTCGCTCCCTGCTCGACACCGGCATCCGCTACGACGGCGCGCTCGACATCCACGACGACTGGGACTTCGTGCTCCAGCTCTGCGAGCGGACGCGCTTTGCCTACGTCGAGCGCACCTCGTTCCGCTGGCATGCGGACACCGGCACCTCGGGCGGCGGCGGCGCCGGCAACTTCGACGCCGACAAGTACCAACGCCAGCGTCGCTACGTGCTCGACAAGTGGGCCGCGGTCCGCGAGCGGCATGCGGCGCGCTTCGCCGAGGGCATGGCGCGCGCGAGCGCGCAGGCGGGCGCGAACGACATCGCCGGCGCCGAGGCGACGCTTCGTGCGCTCGCCGCCGATGCGGCCGAGGATCCCGACATCCTGAACCTGCAGGCGATGCTGCGCGCCCGCGCCGGCGACGCGCGCGAGGCCGCCATGCTGATGGAGCGGGCGGTGCGCGCCCGGCCTGACGACCCGAATCTGTGGTTCAACAGCGGCATCGCCTGCGCCGGAGCGTCGATGCCGCGGGCGGCGCGACGCTGCTTCGAGCGCGCGCTCGAACTCGCGCCCGACCAGAGGGGAGCGCGCGCTTGGCTCGCGCGCCTCGCGAAGGAGGCGGGGGACGCGCGCTAGAATCGCCGGATCGCCTGTCGCGGGCGCCGATCCCCGGGAAGTCCTGACGTCATGCCCAAGCGCAACGCCTTCTATGCCCAGTCCGGCGGCGTCACCGCCGTGATCAACGCCTCCGCCGCGGGCGTCATCGAGACCGCGCGCAGGCACCGCACGAAGATCGGCAAGGTCTACGCCGGCCGCAACGGGATCATCGGCGCGCTGACCGAGGACCTGATCGACACGTCGAAGGAACCGGCGGCGTCGATCCGCGCGCTCAAGCACACGCCGTCGGGCGCGTTCGGCTCCTGCCGCTACAAGCTGAAGAGCCTCGACGAGTCGCGCGCGCAGTACGAGCGCCTGATCGAGGTGTTCCGCGCGCACGACATCGGCTTCTTCTTCTACAACGGCGGCAACGACTCGGCCGACACCTGCCTCAAGGTCTCGCAGATCGCGGGCTCGCTCGGCTATCCGCTGCAGGCGATCCACGTGCCGAAGACGGTCGACAACGACCTCGCGGTCACCGACAACTGCCCGGGCTTCGGCTCGGTCGCGAAGTACGTCGCGACGTCGATGCGCGAGGCCGCGTTCGACGTCGCGTCGATGGCGAAGACCTCGACCAAGGTCTTCGTGCTCGAGGTGATGGGGCGCCACGCGGGCTGGATCACCTCCGCCGTCGGGATGGCCGGCGACGACGAGACGCCGATTCCGCTCGTGCTCCTGTTTCCCGAGATCCCCTACGACGAGGCGGCGTTCCTCGCCGCCGTCGACGCGAACACGAAGGAGCACGGTTACTGCTGCATCGGCGTGTCGGAGGGCCTCGCCGACGCGGGCGGGCGGCTCCTCGCCGAGGCGGGCACGAAGGACGCGTTCGGCCATGCGCAACTGGGCGGCGTCGGTCCGCTCATCGCCGCGCGCGTGAAGGAGAAGCTCGGCTACAAGTTCCACTGGGCGGTCGCCGACTACCTGCAGCGCGCGGCGCGCCACCTGGCGTCGAAGACCGACCTCGACCAGAGCTACGCGGTCGGCCGCGCCGCGGTCGAGTACGCGCTCGCGGGGAAGAACGCGGTGATGCCGGCGATCGCGCGCGTGTCCGACCGGCCGTACCGCTGGAAGATCGTCGAGGCGCCGCTCACCGCGGTCGCGAACGTCGAGAAGAAACTGCCGCGCGACTTCATCTCGAAGGACGGCTACGGCATCACGGCGAAGGCGCGCGCCTACCTCGCGCCGCTCATCCGGGGCGAGGCGCCGCCGCCGTTCAGGGACGGCCTGCCGCGCTACGTGCGATTGAAGAACGCGCCGGTCGCGAGGAAACTCGCGGGCGGGTTCAAGGTGTGACGCGGGCCCGGGTGCGCGGTTTCGTTCCCGCGGGGACCGCGTACGACGGACGAAGGCCGGCCCTGCGGCTGCGCCTGACCCGTCGGAGACCCGTCACCCGCGCGATGCGCCGGTGATCGACGACACGAAAGGAGTCGCATCGCATGTCCCGTGCCATCGACTACTACCTCGCGACCAATTCGCCCTGGGCCTACCTCGGGCACGAACGCTTCGTCGCGCTCGCGGCGGCGCACGGCGCGTCGATCGACCTCGTTCCGGTGGATCTCGCCCGGGTCTTCCCGGTCTCGGGCGGCTTGCCGCTCGCCAAGCGCGCGCCGCAGCGGCAGGAGTACCGGCTGGTCGAACTCCGGCGCTGGAGCGAGTACCTCGGCATCCCGATCCACCTGGAGCCGAAATACCTGGCCGCACCGGCGGATGTCGGCGCACGGTGGGTGCTGGCGGCGCTGGAACAGGGGATCGACGCCGGGCTCGCGATGGCCGGCGGCGTGATGCGCGCACGCTGGGCCGAGGAGGCGGACACCGCTGATCCGGCCGCGCTGGGCGGGATCGCGCGGCGTGCCGGTCTCGATGCAACCGCACTCGCGGCACTGGCGCAAAGTCCCGGGATCCAGGCGAAGTTCGATGCCAACACCGAGCGGGCGATCGAGGCCCGGGTGTTCGGCTCCCCCTGGTACGTCTACCGGGGCGAACCGTTCTGGGGGCAGGACCGGTTGGACTTCCTGGCCCGCGCTCTGGCAAAATAGCGTGTTTGGCCCGCGGCCGGCGCGATCGAGAAGCCGGTCCGGGACGGGGAATCCGCGGATTCCGGGGTGCGCGCATCGGCGTGTCCCGGGCGCGCGCGGGCGACGGGCGCAGACGCGCGCTTCCGCCCGGCCACCGCTCACGTTTCGCATCACTGGGAGAAGCAAGCATGTCCACCGCGCTCGTCTTCGCGCTCGTCTGCGCGATCGCGGCCATCGCCTACGGCGCCTGGTCGATCAACTGGATCCTGGCCAAGCCGGCCGGCAACGCCCGCATGCAGGAGATCGCGGCGGCCGTGCAGGCGGGCGCCAAGGCCTACCTCAACCGCCAGTACACGACGATCGGCATCGTCGGCGTCATCCTGTTCGTCGTGATCGGCGTGTTCCTGTCGTGGATGACCGCGGCGGGCTTCGCGGTCGGCGCGATCCTGTCGGGCCTCGCCGGCTACATCGGCATGAACGTCTCGGTGCGCTCGAACGTGCGCACGGCCGAGGCGGCGCGCACCGGCCTCAATGAGGCGCTCGCGGTCGCGTTCCGCGGCGGCGCGATCACCGGCATGCTGGTCGTGGGCCTCGGCCTCCTCGGCGTCGCCGGGTTCTACTGGTTCCTCGTGAACTCCGCGCACCACGCGCCGAACCTGATGCGCGAGGGCCTGCACCACGCGATCGAGCCGCTCGTCGGCCTCGCGTTCGGCGGCTCGCTCATCTCGATCTTCGCGCGTCTGGGCGGCGGCATCTTCACCAAGGGCGCCGACGTCGGCGCCGACCTCGTCGGCAAGGTCGAGGCGGGCATCCCCGAGGACGATCCGCGCAACCCGGCGGTGATCGCGGACAACGTCGGCGACAACGTCGGCGACTGCGCCGGCATGGCGGCGGACCTGTTCGAGACCTATGCGGTGACCATCGTCGCGACGATGCTGCTCGGCGCGCTGATGCTGCCGACGGTGGCCGAGGCGGCGGTGACCTACCCGCTCGCGCTCGGCGGCTTCTCGATCCTCGCGTCGATCGTCGGCTGCTTCTTCGTGAAGTCGACCGACGGCAAGATCATGAAGGCCCTCTACAAGGGCCTGATCGTCGCCGGCGTCATCTCCGCGGCGGGGTTCTGGTTCATCACGCAGTGGATGATGACCGGCGTCGCCGCCGTCGATCCGTCGCTCACGCCGATGCGCCTGTGGGTCGCCACGCTGATCGGCCTCGCGCTGACCGCGGCGATGGTGGTGATCACCGAGTACTACACCGGCACCGACTACTCGCCGGTCAAGCACGTCGCGGAAGCCTCGACCACCGGCCACGCGACCAACATCATCGCGGGCCTGGGCGTGTCGATGAAGTCGACCGCCTGGCCGGTCATCGCCGTGTGCGTCGCGATCCTCGCGTCGTACTGGTGCGCCGGACTCTACGGCATCGCGGTCGCCGCGACGTCGATGCTGTCGATGGCGGGGATCATCGTCGCGCTCGACGCCTACGGCCCGATCACCGACAACGCCGGCGGCATCGCCGAGATGAGCGAATTGCCCGACAGCGTGCGCGCGGTCACCGATCCGCTCGACGCGGTCGGCAATACGACCAAGGCGGTGACCAAGGGCTACGCGATCGGCTCGGCGGGGCTCGCCGCACTGGTGCTCTTCGCCGACTACACGCACGCGCTCGAGCGCTTCTCGATCTCGACCGCGTTCGACCTGTCGAACCCGAAGGTCATCGTCGGTCTGTTCATCGGCGGCCTCATCCCCTACCTCTTCGGCGCGATGGCGATGGAAGCGGTGGGGCGCGCGGCCGGTGCGGTGGTGCTCGAGGTCCGGCGCCAGTTCCGCGAGATCAAGGGCATCATGGAAGGGAAGGCGAAGCCCGAGTACGGCGCGGCGGTCGACATGCTGACCAAGGCCGCGATCAAGGAGATGATCGTCCCGTCGATCCTGCCGGTCGTCGTGCCGGTCATCGTCGGCCTCGCGCTCGGGCCGCAGGCGCTCGGCGGTCTCCTGATGGGCACGATCGTCACCGGCATCTTCGTCGCGATCTCGATGACGACCGGCGGCGGCGCGTGGGACAACGCGAAGAAGTACATCGAGGACGGCCACCACGGCGGCAAGGGCAGCGACGCGCACAAGGCGGCGGTGACCGGCGACACCGTCGGCGACCCGTACAAGGACACCGCGGGCCCCGCGGTGAACCCGCTGATCAAGATCATCAACATCGTCGCGCTGATGATCGTGCCGCTGCTCGGCGCCTGGGGCATCGGCAAGGTCGCCACGGCCACGCCGGCCGCACCGGCGGCGCAGTCCGCGCCGGTGGCCGTCGTCGCGGTCGACGTCATCAAGATCTACTTCGATTCCGGCAAGGCGGAGCTTCCCGCCGACGCCGGGGCGAAGCTCGCGTCCGCGATCGAGAAGGCGAAGGCGAGCGCGGGGTCGAAGGTGACGATCTCCGGCTACCACGACGCGACCGGCAATCTCGAGCAGAACCAGGAACTCGCGAAGCAGCGCGCGCTCGCGGTCCGCGAGGCCATCAAGGTGGCCTCCGGCGCCGGCGACGACCGTTTCGACCTGAAGAAGCCCGAGATTTCGCAGGGCTCGGGTGCTTCGGACGCCGAGGCGCGCCGCGTGGAGGTTCGCGTCGACTGACGCGCCGGCCGATGCACCACGCCGACGAGACGGCAGCGGGCGACCGCTGCTGTACTCGTTTCGAGCCCCGGAAGCGCGCGAGCCGGCGCCGCGGCGGATCGGGGTCGGAAGGCGGCGCCGGAGGTGGTCGCATCCGGCGAGATCCCGCGAGCGCCGGATGAGCACGGTACGGCTGCGGCGCGACGACCTGTCGGTCGGCCTGCGCTTCCTCGCGGCGCTGCCGCGCTTCCTGCGCACGCCGATGACGCTCGCGGCGATGCAGGACGAAGTGCGGCAGCGCTTCGCGCGGCGCGAGCAGAACTTCCTCGATGCCGCAGCGCTGGCGCTGGCGATTCCCGGCTCGCCGTACGCGCGCCTCTTCGACCATGCCGGCATCGCGCCCGTCGACCTCGCGGCGTGGGTGCGTCACGACGGCGTCGAGGGCACGCTCGGACGGCTCTTCCGCGCCGGCGTGTATCTCGACTGCGACGAGTTCAAGGCGCGCGCGCCGGTCGTGCGCGGCAGCCTCAGCTTCACGGTCGATCCCGCGACGCTCGTGAACCCGCGCGCCGTCGTGCACGGGCTCGCGGAGACTTCGGGCAGCCGCGGCGCGCGCACGCCGGTCCCGATCGACCTCGCGTTCGTGCGCGACCACGCGGTGAACACCCACGTCACGCTCGACGCCCACGGCGGCCGCGACTGGGTCCACGCCCACCACGGCGCGCCGGGCAGCACCGCCGTGACCAACCCGCTCGAGTTCGCCAAAGGCGGGCGGCCGCCGGATCGCTGGTTCACGCCGACCCGGCTCGACGCCCCCGGGCTCGCCCCGCGCTATCGCTGGGGCGCGAAGGCGCTGCGCGCAGGCAGTCTCGCCGCCGGAGTCCCGCTGCCCCCTGCGACCCACGCGCCGTTCGACGACCCGTCGCCGGCGCTGCGCTGGATCGCCTCGGTGCTCGCGAGCGGCCGCACGCCGCACCTGTGGGGCTATGCGAGCACGGCGGTGCGGCTGTGCCAGGCAGCGGCGGAGGCGGGCGTCGACCTGCGCGGAACGCGGTTCACGATGGGCGGCGAACCGACGACCGCGGCGCGTCGCGCCGTCGTGGAGGCGGCGGGCGCCTTCGCGCTGCCGCGCATGGGCGCGACCGAGACCGACATCCTCGCCTACGCGTGCGCGCACTCGGGTGCCCCCGACGACATGCACTTCCTCGACGACCGCCACGCGCTGGTGCAACCCGGAGCGGGCGAGGAGGCGCCCGGCGTGCCGCACGGCGCGATGCTCGTCACCTCGCTCCTCGCGAGCGCGCCGCTGCGCCTCCTGAACGTCTGTCTCGGCGATCGCGCGATCGTGTCGACGTCCTCCTGCGGCTGCGGGCTCGAGCGCGACGGCTGGCGGACGCACGTGCGCGACGTGCGCTCGTTCGACAAGCTGACGGCGGGCGGCATCACCTTCCTCGACATCGACGTGATCCGCGTGCTCGAGGAGACGATGCCGGCGGCGTTCGGCGGCCGGCCGGGCGACTGGCAACTCGTCGAGCGCATGGACGGGGCGCTCGCGCGGCCGGACGTGGCGCTCGTCGTCGAGCCGTCGATCGGCCCGCTCGACGAGCCTCGCGTGATCGACGTGTTCCTCGACGCGATCGGCGGCGGGGAGGGCGGCGAGCGCGTGATGGAACTGCAGTGGCGCGAAGGAAACGTGCTGCGCATGGTGCGCGAGGCGCCGCGCCGCACCGCGACCGGCAAGGCGCCGCACATCTTCCACGAGCGGTGACCGCGGCGTACGCGGCATCCGCGGGTGCGGGAGCACGCGGGCGCGTGAGGCGGTGCGCCGGGTGCCGAACGGCCCACCGGGTTCGGTACACTTGCCGCGAGGAGGGGCCATGGATTTCACGCTCGATCCCGCGACCGACAGCCTGCGGCGGCGCGTGCGCGCGTTCGTCGACGAGAAGCTCGTTCCGCTCGAGGCGGATCGCGCGAACTACGACGAGCACGAGAACATTCGCGAGGACGTGCTCGCGCGAGTACGCGGCGAGACGCGTGCGGCGGGGCTGTGGGCGCTGCAGTCGCCGAAGGCGCGCGGCGGCGGCGGACTGCCGTTCGTCGGGATGGCGGCCTGCTACGAGGAGATGAACCGGTCGATCTTCGGTCCGGTCGCGTTCAACTGCGCGGCGCCCGACGACGGCAACATGATGGTGCTCGAGCGCGTGGCGAGCGACGCGCAGAAGGCGCGCTGGCTGCAGCCGATCATCGACGGCCAGGTACGCTCGTCGATCGTCATGACCGAGCCTCATCCGGGCGCGGGCTCCGATCCGTCGATGATGCGCACGACCGCCGAGCGGCGCGGCGACCGCTGGATCGTCCACGGCCGCAAGTGGTTCATCACCGGCGCGGCCGCGGCGGAGCACTTCCTGTTGATCGCGCGCACCTCCGACGACGCGCGCCGGGGGCTCACGGCGTTCATGTTCCACCGCGACCAGCCCGGCTGGCGCCTCGTGCGCCGGATTCCGATCATGGGACCCGAGGAGCACGGCGGCCACGGAGAACTCGAGTTCGAAGGTCTCGAAATTCCCGACGAAAATCGCCTGCTCGGCGTCGGCGACGGCCTCAAGGTGGCGCAGATCCGGCTCGGTCCCGCGCGGCTCACGCATTGCATGCGCTGGCTCGGCCTCGCGCGCCGCAGTCTCGAGGTGGCGAGCGGCTACATCGGCGAGCGGATGAGCGGCGGGTCGCGGCTCGCCGACCGCGAGTCGGTGCAACTCTTGATGGGCGACGCGGCGATGCAGATCCGCATCGGGCGCCTGCTCGTCATGCAGGCGGCGGCGAGACTCGACGCGGGCGGCATGGCGCGCACCGAGTTGTCGATGGCGAAGGTGCAGGTCGCCGATGCGCTGCACCGCGCCGTCGACACCGCGATCCAGCTCTGCGGCGGGCTCGGCTACTCGAAGGACACGCTGCTCGAATGGATCTACCGCTACGCGCGGCAGGCGCGCCTCGTCGACGGCGCCTCCGAGGTGCACCGGATGGTGGTGGCGCGCCGACTCTCTGAAGCCCCGGACGCGTTCTTCGACTGGAACCACGTCGATCGCCCGAAGCGATCGCCGGGCGGGTGAGCGGCGCCGCGGACGTCGCGCGCGCCGCCGGTTTCGACGCGGCACGGCTCGACGCGTTCCTGCGCGGCGCGGTGCCGGGCGTCCACGGCCCGATGCGCCTCGCGCGCGTCGCCGGCGGCCAGTCGAACCCGACGTTCTTCGTCGACTACGACGACGTGGCGCTCGTGCTGCGCAAGCAGCCGCCCGGCGCGTTGCTGCCCTCCGCGCACGCGGTCGACCGCGAGGCGCGCGTGATGCGCTCGCTCGCGGACTCCGGCGTGCCGGTGCCGCGCGTCGTGCTGTTCCATCCGGGTCGCGACGTCGTCGGCACGCCGTTCGTGCTGATGGAGAAGGTCGCGGGGCGAGTCTTCGCCGCGCACGCGCTGCCCGGACTTGCTCCCGACGAGCGCTCCGCGATGTACCGCTCGATGGCCTCGACGCTCGCCGCGCTGCACCGCGTCGATCCTGCGCGCGTCGGGCTCGCCGACTACGGGCGGCCGGGCAATTACTTCGCGCGCCAGGTCGCGCGCTGGTCGAAGCAGTGGGAGGGGTCGCGCACGCGCGAGAATCCGGCGCTCGATCGGCTGATCGGGTGGCTGCCCGGCCACATCCCCGACGGCGAGGAGACGGCGATCTGTCACGGCGACTACCGGATCGGCAACCTGATGTTCGAACCGGTCGAGCCGCGCGTGGTCGCGGTGCTCGACTGGGAGCTCTCGACGCTCGGCCATCCGCTCGCCGACCTGGGATTCAACGCGATGGCCTGGCACACGCGGCCCGGCGAGTACGGCGGCCTCCGCGGGCTCGATCTCGACGCGCTCGGCATTCCGCCGCTCGACGGCTACGTCGCGGAGTACCTCCGCGCAGCCGGCCGCGACGATGGCATCGCGCCGTTCCACGTCGCGTTCGCGCTGTTCCGGTTCGCGGTGATCTTCGAGGGCATCGCCGCGCGCGCGGCCGCGGGCAACGCCGCATCCGACGACGCGGCGGAGACCGGGAGGCTCGCCTCGGCATTCGCGCTACGCGCGGCGGAACTCGTCGGCGCCTGAATCGGGCCGCGGACCCGACGCGTGCCCCTGCATCGCCACGTAGAATCTTCCTCCATGTTCCGCACGCGCCGCTGGATCGTCGTACTCGCCATCGCGCTCGCGGCGGGGCCGGCTGCCGCGCAACGGCCGCCGGAAGGCGCGAGCGGCTGGTCCGCGAAGCCGCCGGTCCATGCGCAGCATTTCATGGCAGCGACCGCGAATCCGCACGCGACCGACGCGGCGTATGCGATGCTCGCTCGCGGTGGCTCTGCGGTCGACGCCGCGATCGCCGCGCAACTGGTGCTCGGGCTCGTCGAGCCGCAGTCGTCGGGGCTGGGTGGCGGTGCGTTCATGCTCGTTCACGACCCCCGCACCGGCCGGCTGCATGCGTACGACGGCCGCGAAACTGCGCCGGCAGCCGCGACGCCCGCACGCTTCCTGACGGCAGGCGGGTCGCCGGCGACGTTCGACGACGTCGTGGCGACCGGCATCTCGGTGGGCGTTCCCGGCCTCGCGCGCCTCCTCGAACTCGCGCATCGGAAGCACGGCCGGCTGCCCTGGGCGAGCCTCTTCGCGCCGGCGATCGCGCTCGCCGAAAATGGCTTCGTGGTGTCCCCGCGCCTTGCGAAGTTGGTCGCGGCGGACCGCCACCTCGCGGGCAGCGCCCGCGCGGCCGCGTACTTCTTCGACGCCGCGGGCCGGCCGCTCGCCGCGGGCACGTTGCTCGAGAATCCCGCCTATGCGGCCACGTTGCGCACGCTCGCGCGCGAAGGGGCCGACGCGTTCTACCGTGGAGCGATCGCCCGCGACATCGTGGCGACGGTGCATTCGCACCCGCGGCGGCCGGGCGACATGACGCTCGCCGATCTCGCGGCGTATCGGGCGATCGACCGTGAGCCGGTCTGCGGAACGTACCGCCGCCATCGCGTGTGCGGGATGCCGCCGCCGTCGTCCGGAGGCACGACGGTGCTCGCGATCCTCGGCATGCTCGAACCCTACGACCTCGCGGCGATGGGCGTCGAGTCCTTCTGGAGCGTCCACTTCGCGAGCGAGGCCGGAAGGCTCGCCTACGCGGATCGCAACGCGTTCATCGGCGATCCGGCGTTCGTCGACATGCCGTCGGGCATCGTCGATCCGGCCTACCTGCGCGAGCGCTCGCGGCTGATCCCGACGACGGGGAGCCTCGGCCGCGCGAAAGCCGGCGACCCGCCGCGCGATGCGCGGGTGCGCAAGGTCGCGCGCGCAGCGGCCGATGCGCTCGAACTGCCCTCCACGTCGCACCTGTCGATCGTCGATGCGCAGGGCGGCGCGGTGTCGATGACCACGACGATCGAGGACGGCTTCGGCTCGCGCCTGATGACCGAGGGCGGGTTCCTGCTCAACAATCAGCTCACCGATTTCTCGTTCGCGCCGCAGGTCGACGGTCGCGCCTTCGCCAACCGCGTCGAGCCCGGCAAGCGCCCGCGCTCGTCGATGGCGCCGACGATCGTCTACGATCCTTCGGGGCGCGTGCGCCTCGTCGTCGGCTCGCCGGGCGGATCGTCGATCATCAACTACGTCGCGAAGACGATCGTCGCGGTCCTCGACTGGGGTCTCGACCCGCAGGCCGCGGTCGCGCTGCCCAACGTCGGCAGCCGCAACGGCCCGACCGAACTCGAGGCCGGCACGAAGGCCGCGGGACTCGCGCCGAAGCTTCGCGCGATGGGGCACGAAGTCGCCGTGATCCCGATGACGAGCGGCACGCAGGCGATCGTCAGAACGCGCGAGGGCCTCGTCGGCGGAGCCGACCCGCGGCGCGAAGGCACGGTGCGTGGGCGCTGACGCGCCGCGCCGGAGCCCCATGGCGGCGCACCGTATCGTGATCGTCGGCGGCGGAGCGGGCGGACTGCCGCTCGCGTGTTCGCTCGGACGGAGCCTCGGCCGGCGCGCTCGCGCTGAGGTCACGCTCGTCGACCCGTTCCCGACGCACGTCTGGAAGCCGCTCCTCCACGAGGTCGCCGCCGGCCGCATGGACGCGGACCTGCACGGCGTCGACTACCCCGCGCTCGCGCACCGGCACGGCTTCCGCTTCCGGCAGGGCGCGATGACCGGCCTCGATCGCGCGGCGCGCACGATCCGCGTCGCGGCCGTCGTCGACGATGAAGGCGCGGAGATCCTGCCGGCCCGTGACCTCCGCTACGACACGCTGATCATCGCCGTCGGTTCCGAGTCGAACGACTTCGGCGTTCCCGGGGTCGCCGGGCACGCGATAGCGCTCGACACGCCGCCGCAGGCGGAACGCTTCCACCGCCGCCTGCTCGCGGCGTCGGTGCGCGCGGACGCGCGCAAGGCCGAAGGAGGCGAAGGACGCATCGACGTCGTGATCATCGGCGCGGGCGCCACCGGCGTCGAACTCGCCGCCGAGATCCGGCAGACGGCGCGCGAGCACGCGGCCTACGGCCTCGACCATCTCGAGCCGGACCGCGACCTCCGCATCGCGCTGGTCGAGGCGGCCCCGCGCATCCTGCCGCCGTTGTCTGCGGACATCGCGGATGCGGCGACGCGCCTGCTCGCCGAGCTCGGCGTGGACGTGCACACCGGCGAGCGCGTCGTCGAAGTGACGGACGCCGAGGTACGCACCGCGGGCGGCAGGCGCTTCCCCGCGGACCTCGTCGTGTGGGCGGCGGGCATCCGCGCCCCACGCTGGCTCGCGGAACTCGACGGCCTCGAGACCAACCGCGCCCATCAACTCGTCGTGCGCGAGACCCTGCAGGCGACGCGCGACGCCGATGTGTTCGCGTTCGGCGACTGCGCGGCCTGTCCGTGGCCGCGGCATGGGGAGGGCGCGATCCTGCCGCCGCGCGCGCAGGTCGCGCACCAGCAGGCGAACCTGCTCGCGAATGCGATGCGCGCGCGTCTCGAGGGCCGGCCGTTGCCGGAGTTCCGCTTCCGCGACTACGGCTCGCTCGTGTCGCTGGGCGAACTCTCCGCGGTCGGCACGCTGATGGGCGCGCTGATCGGCGGCAGCCTCGTCGTGCAGGGGCTCGTCGCGCGGGCGATGTACGCCTCGCTCTACAAGGCGCACCAGGTCGCGCTGCACGGGATCCCGCGAGTGATTCTCGATACGGCCGGCCGGTTCCTGCGCGGCGGCGTGGCACCGCGCGTCAAGCTGCACTGAGGCGCCCGAGGGTCCGCGCGGTTATACTCGGACGGCCCGTCATGACCCCCGAGCTCATCTCCGCGGTCGTCCTGCTGGTCCTCGTGCTCGATCCCTTCGGCAACGTGCCCCTCGTGGTCGCGGCGATGCGCGGCGTGCCCATCGAACGGCGCCGGCGGGTGATCGTGCGCGAGTGTGCGATCGCCTACGCGCTCCTCGTCGTGTTCCTGTACGGGGGCAAGGCCTTCCTGTCGCTGATGCACCTCACCCCCACCTCGATCGAGATCGCCGGCGGCGTCATCCTGTTCCTGATCGCGTTGCGGATGGTGTTCTCGCACCCGGACGGCGTGTTCGGCGACGCATCGACCTCCGAGCCGTTCATCGTCCCGCTCGCGATCCCCGCCATCGCCGGGCCGTCCGCGCTCGCGACGGTGATGCTGATGGCATCGCGTGGCCCCGGCACCATGCCGGCGATGGTCGCCGCCGTCACGATCGCGATGCTCGTGACGCTCGTCGTGCTCGCCGGCGCGGATCGCGTGCAGCGGGTGATCGGCGAACGCGGCGTGCTCGCGCTCGAGCGCCTGATGGGCCTCGTGTTGACCGCGCTCGCCGTGGAGATGCTCCTGTCCGGCGTGCGCACCTTCGTCGCAGCCTTGCCCCACTGACCCTCATGCCGCCTCCCGACACCCGTCCCGACCCGTACGCTTCGCAGGCCCGCGCGCTCGACGACGGCCGCGTCCCGTCCGGCGTCGCCGGCATGCGATCCCCGGCCCGTTCGCCGGAGGCGTCCGGCGTGTTCGCCGAGAGCTTCCTCGTCCATTTCCTGCGCGCCCCCGCGCTCGTCGGCGGCATCGTCCCGTCGTCGCGCGTGCTCGCGCGCGCGCTGTCGCGCCATGCGGCCGGCTTCGAGAGCATCGTCGAACTCGGCGCGGGCGCGGGCTCGGTGACGCGCTGGCTCGCGGTCGACCACCCGCGTGCGCGGCTCACGATCGTCGAGCGCGATGGCGCGATGGCCCGGCGCATCGTGCGGCGCTGGCCGCGCGCGCGCGTCGTGTCGGCCTGCGTGCACGAGCGTCCCGACGCGCTCCTCGCGCAGCCGCCGGGCTCGGTCGCCGTGTCGTCGCTGCCGTTCCGCTCGCTCCCCGAGGACCTCGTGCGGCCCACGGTGGCGGTGATCGAACGCTTCCTCCTCGACGATCCCGCCCGCCGGCTGGTGCAATACAGCTACGGCCTGAGGCCGCCGTTCGCGTTTTCCGCGCCGTCGATCGCCTGGCGGCGGGCGGAGCGGATCTGGCGCAACGTTCCGCCGGCGGTCGTGTGGATCGCCGATGCGGCGTCGCGGAGCGACCGGCGATGAGCAAGCCGTCGACGAGTTTTCCCGCGCCCATGGTCGACCGCGCGGCGGTGCCGGTCTGGGACTGGCCGGTGCGGGTGGTCCATTGGGCGATGGTGGTCTGCCTCGTCGGACTGGTGGTCACCGGGCTGCGCAAGGGCGACGCGATGGCCTGGCACATGCGCCTGGGCGAGGTGCTGCTCGCGCTGGTGCTGTTCCGCATCCTGTGGGGCTTCGCCGGGAGCGGCAACGCGCGCTTCGCGTCGTTCCTGCGCGGGCCGCGCGCGGCCGCCCGCTACGTGCGCTCTCGGCTGAAGCCGCCGCACGAGATCCACGTCACGCACAATCCGGTCGGCGGCTGGATGGTCGTCGCGCTGCTCGTCGCGATGCTCCTGCAGGCCACGCTCGGGCTCTACGCGAACGACGACGTGTTCTGGGACGGTCCGCTCGCGAAGACGGTCGCGAAGGAAACCTCCGACCTGCTGTCGTCGATCCACCGCCGCCTCGCGTGGGTCGTCGTCGGGCTGGCCGCGTTCCACATTCTCGCGGTGTTCGTCTACCTCGTCGCGTTCCGCGAGAACCTGATCCGCCCGATGTTCGTCGGCAGCAAGCGCCTGCCCGCGGGCTTCGGCACGCCGGAGGCGGCCCGCGCCTCGTCGGCGAAGGCGATCGCGCTCCTGATCCTGTGCGCCGCGGTCGTCTGGTGGATCGTGCGAACGACACCTTCGGCCGGCTGAAACGGCGAAGGCCGGGAATGCCCCGGCCTTCGTGACTGCGTGCGCAGCCCGGTCAGCGCGCGCGGAACTGGTCGTGGCAATTGGTGCACGCCTTCGCGGTGGCCTGCACCTGCGCGCGCATCGTGGCGAGGTCGGTGCCGGCGACCTGCCCGAGCTTGACCGCTTCCGCCTGCATCGCTTTCGCGAGGTCTTCGAACTTCGCCTTGTCCTTCCAGATCTCCGGTTTCGCCTTGGTCGGCGCGCCGGTTTCCGAGCCGGCGGGGAAGCCGTCGTGCCACGGCATCTCGGAGAGTTCGGCGACGAACTTCGCGCTGCGGGCGGCGACCTGCGCGTCGTAGGGCCGATCGCCCTTCGCCATCGGCGCGAGGATGCCGAAGAAGTGGAACCCCATCGTGGACAGGGCGGACTGGCGGTACTTGATCGCCCGGTCGGCGGGGGTTTGCGCGGCGACGGCTGCGGAGAAGGCGCCGGCCACGGCCAGCGCGATCACGACGGGTACGACGGGCTTCATTCAGGTCCTCTCGGGTGGGGTGGCGGGGCGCGCCGCGGCTCCCTGCGGCACAGGACGACAACACGGGCTGCGCGCGGATTATTCCACGACCCCCGTCACCCGGCCTCGACCGCGGTGGACACGAGGTCGCCGCCCTCCCGGCGGATCGCCCCGGCGCGGAGCAGTTCGTCGATGACGAGCGACGAGAGCGCCTCGGGCGCGAGACGGAGCACCGCGTCGTTCACGTCGCGGTACAGGCCGACATCGCGCACGTAGTCCGGCAGCGCCGCCTCGGGGAAGCGCCGCCGGTCGAGCAGGGCGAACGCGAAGATCGCCTTGACCGCGTAGCGCGCGACGCGCTCGTCGTCGGCTTCGAGCGACGCCAGGCGGGCGTAGGCGAACTCGAGCGCGGCACCCACTTCGCTGAACGGCTCGCCGTGGCCGGGGATCACGACGCGCGGGTCGAGCGAGGCGATCAGGTCGAGCGTCGCGCGCGCGGCCGGCATCGCCCTCGGATCGAGGGCGCGCGGCATCAGGAATCCGAAGCCGCGCTGCCACAGCGCGTCGCCCGAGATCAGAATGCGGTGCTCCGGATTGAAGAACACGAGCGCGCCCATGTCGTGGCCGGGCGCCGCGAGCGCGCGCCATTCGAGGTCGCCCCAGGTGGCGGTGCTGCCCGCGTCGATCGTCTCGTCGACCTCGAAGCGGTCGACGCGCTGGTCGGCGTAGCCGTAGAGGAGCGCCTTCTCGTCCCATGCGCGGAACAGCGCCGCCTCGGCCGCGGGCACCGCGATCGGACAGCCGTAGCGCGCGGCGAACGCCGCGTTGCCGCCGACGTGGTCCGAGTGTCCGTGCGTGTTGACGATCTTCGCGAGCGGTTCGCCGGCGAGCCCGCGGCGCCCCGCGACGAGCGCGAGCGTCAGCGGAACATGGCGTGAGTAACCGGTGTCGACGAGGACGTGCCCGTCGCGGCTCTTCAGCAGCACGTGGTTCGCGGACAGCCAGTCGCGCACGAAGACGTGGACGGAGGGAGGGAGCGAAAGAAGCTCCGATCTGAAGGCCGACATCGGTTCAGTCTGGTCTGCCGAGTCGGATAACCGCTCGATCGTTCGCGGCGGAACCGACCGCCATGCGGCGTTGCGCGGCCTTACCGTACCACAGGGTGGAGTGTCGGCCGGGCGCCTCGCGGCATGCGGGCTCTCGGGGGCGTCCATCGCACCTGGGCGAGTGAGCCCGCCATGCCGCATCGGGCCGTCGTCGCGAACAACGGGGGGTTTCGACCGCTGATCGGAGGATCGAGCGGCCGGGGCGCACCCCATGCTGGCGTTCGCCGACCTTCGACGGATCATCGCCCATGACCAACGCGGCCGCCGCCGACGTTGCCTTCCGATTCCTCAAGGATATCGCCGCCGATCTGTCTGCAGGCGAGATCACTTTTCCGACGTTCCGGGACGCGACCCTGCGGATACGCCACGCCGTCGACGACCCCTCGGTCGATACCGTCACGGTCGCGCGGGCCGTCTGCGCCGAGCCGATGGTCTGCGCCAAGATCGTCCAGGTCGCCAACTCGGCGGCGGTCAGCCGGGGCGGCAAGCCGGTTGCAGACGTGCGGAGCGCGATCGCGCGAGTCGGATTCGTCACCGTCCGAACGGTCGCCGCCGCCGTTGCGGTCCAGCAACTCCGCTCGTCGAACGAACTCGCGAAGTACTCGCACCGCGCCGAACTCGCGTGGTACCACAGTGTCGAAGTCGCTGCGCACGCGTACTTCATCGCGAACAGGATGACGCGGCTCAATGCCGACGAGGCGCTGTTCGTCGGACTGGTCCACGACATCGGCTATTTCTATCTGTTGTCGAAGGCGGGCCGCTATCCGGAGCTCGAAGCGAGCCCCGAGGCCCTCGACGCGGGCCTCGCCGATTGGCACGCGCCGATCGGCCAGTCGGTGCTCCACACGTTCGGGTTGAGCGACGCCGCGTTGACTGCGATCGCCGAGCACGAGGACGGACGGGCGCACACGCCGCCGCGGACGCTGCTCGATGTCATCACGCTCGCCAATCAGTTCTGCGCGCCGACCAATCCGGTCCGCCTGTCGAAGACCGCCGTGACGCCGCCGGACCCGCAGCTCGTTGCCGCGCTCGCCGAAGCTCAACCCGAAATTCGCGGGCTGGTGCACGCGCTGCGCGCCTGATCGAAGGCCGAAGGGGTCGGACTCGATTGCCGGATCGAGTCGATTTCCTGCCTCCGCCAAGAGGGAGCCGCACGGCTCGTCCGCCCGAGGCATCGACGTTCGAGAGGAAAACGGCGCCCCGGGCGCCCATGCGTGTTGAGCCGCGTCGCGAATGAGGCACAGGTCGGCTTCGGGGATGCCGCTGCAAGAGAGTCCGCGGCAGGCGGCTCGACGGACGGCGATCGCCATCAGACGTTCAGTCGAGTCTGGTCCCCTTCACGCCAGCGTTCCCAGGAACTCCCGCACCAGCGCAATACGCTCCTCGAGCAGCGGCGCGGCGCGGTCGATGCGCACCCGGTCCGGCCCGGCGAAGCGCGAGCGCCCGTCGCGCTGCATGCGCGCGACGAGTTTCCCGGGATCGAACGGCGGATCGGGGACGAACTGGATCGTCGTGCGCTCGGGGCCGGCGTCGACCTTGCGCACGCCGAGCGGCTTCGCGGCGAGCCGCAGCCGGTGCGACGCGACGAGCGCGAGCGCCGGCTCGGGCAGCGGGCCGAAGCGGTCGGCCAGTTCCTCGACGATCGCGTCGATTCCGGCGGCGTCCTCGGCCGTGGCGAGCCGCTTGTAGAGGACGAGGCGCTCGTGCACGTCATTGCAGTACTGCTCCGGCAGTCGCGCGGGCACGTGGAGCTGGATCTCGGTCGTGACGCCGAGCGGCTCGGCGAGGTTGGGCTCGCGGCCGGCCTTGAGCGCCGACACCGCCGACTTCAGCATGTCGGCGTAGAGCTGGAAGCCGACTTCCGCCATCTCGCCCGACTGCTCGTCGCCCAGCACCTCGCCCGCGCCGCGGATCTCGAGGTCGTGCATCGCGAGGTAGAAGCCCGAACCCAGGTCCTCCATGAGCTGGATCGCCTCGAGGCGCTTCTTCGCCTGCGCCGACAGCGCCTCCTCTGGCGGCGTCAGGAGGTAGGCGTAGGCCTGGTGGTGCGAGCGGCCGACGCGCCCGCGGAGCTGGTGGAGCTGCGCGAGGCCGAAGCGGTCGGCCCGTTCGATGATGATGGTGTTCGCGGACGGCACGTCGATGCCGGTCTCGATGATGGTCGAGCACACCAGGAGGTTCACGCGCCGGGCGTAGAAGTCGCGCATCACGTGCTCGAGCTCGCGCTCGCCCATCTGGCCGTGCGCGATCGCCACGCGCGCCTCGGGCACGAGCGCGGCGAGCCGCTCCGCCGCCGACCGGATCGTGTCGACGTCGTTGTGCAGGAAGTAGACCTGGCCGCCGCGCTTCAGCTCGCGCAGCGCCGCCTCGCGCACGATGCCCGACGAGTACGCGGTGACGATCGTCCGGATCGCGAGGCGCCTCTGCGGCGCGGTCGCGATGACCGAGAAGTCGCGAATGCCTTCGAGCGACATCGCGAGCGTGCGCGGGATCGGCGTCGCGGTGAGCGTCAGCACGTCCACCTCGGCGCGCAGGCGCTTCAACCGCTCCTTCTGGCGCACGCCGAAGCGATGCTCCTCGTCGATGATGACGAGCCCGAGGTTCGCGAACTTCACGTCGGGCTGGATCAGCCGGTGGGTGCCGATCACGAGGTCGATCGCCCCGCGCGCGAGGCCGTCGAGGGCGGCCTTCGCCTCCTTCGCGGTGCGGAAGCGCGACAGCTCGGCGAGTTTCACCGGCCAGTCGGCGAAGCGGTCGGAGAACACCTGGAAGTGCTGCTCGGCGAGGAGCGTCGTCGGCACCAGCACCGCGACCTGCTTGCCGTCGGCGAGCGCGACGAACGCCGCGCGCAGCGCGACCTCGGTCTTGCCGAAGCCGACGTCGCCGCAGACGAGCCGGTCCATCGGCTTGCCGGATTTGAGATCCCCGATCACGGCCTCGATCGCCGCCTGCTGGTCGGGGGTCTCGTCGAAACCGAAGCCTTCGGCGAACGCCTCGTAGTCGTGCGACTGGAACGCGAAGGCGTGGCCCTTGCGCGCGGCGCGCTGCGCGTAGAGATTCAGGAGTTCCGCGGCGGTGTCGTGCGCCTTCTGCGCGGCGCGCCGCTTCGCCTTCTCCCACTGGCCGCTGCCCAGTTCGTGCAGCGGCGCGCTCTCGGGCGACGCGCCGCTGTAGCGCGAGATGAGATGCAGGCTCGACACCGGGACGTAGAGCTTCGCGTCGTTGGCGTAGACGAGTTCGAGGAACTCGGAAGGTCCGTCGCCCAGGTCGAGGTGGGTGAGGCCGAGGTAGCGGCCGATGCCGTGCTGCTCGTGGACGACCGGGTCGCCGACGCGCACCTCCGAGAGGTCGCGCACCATCGCGTCGACGTTCGACCGGCGCCCCGCGTCGCGACGCGCGCGGCGCACGACGCCGGCGTAGAGCTCGGCCTCGGTGACGAACGCGATGCGCGCCTCGCGCCAGGCGAAGCCCGCGTGCAGCGGCGAGATCGCGATCGCCGCGGGCGCTTCACTAGCGGCGAACGCGGCGAAACCCTCGGCGACCGGCAGCTTCAATCCGTACTCGAGGAAGTACGAGTGCATGGTCTCGCGCCGGCCCGCGCTCTCGGCGCACACGAGGACGCGCACCTCCGGGGTCGCGACGAGCGCCTTCAACGCCGCGAGCGGATCGTCGGCGCGCCGGTCCACCGCGACGTTCGGCAGCGTCACGGCCGGAGCGTCGACCGGGAACGCCGCGCCGGCGGCAGGCACCGGCAGGTCGACGCGCCCGAACGCCTTCAGGCGGCCGGCGAACTCGTCCGCGGGCAGGAAGACCTCGCGCGGCGGCAAGAGCGGGCGCGCCTTCTCGCCGCGCAGCAGGCGGTAGCGGCCTTCCGCCTCGGTGAAGAAGCGTTCCGCGGCGGCATGCACATCGCCGTGCAGCGCGACGACGCTGTCCGCGGGCAGGTAGTCGGCGAACGCCGCGGTGGCCTCGAAGAAGAGCGGCAGGAAGTACTCGATGCCGCCGGCGAACACGCCGTTGCTCACGTCCTTGTAGAGCGCGGAGCGCGAGGGGTCGCCCTCGAACACCTCGCGGAAGCGCGACCGGAAGCGCGTGCGGCCCTCGTCGTCCTGCGGGAACTCGCGCGCGGGCAGGAGGCGCACCTCGGGCACCGGGAACACCGTTCGCTGCGTGTCCGCGTCGAAGGTCTTGATGCTCTCCAGTTCGTCGCCGAAGAGGTCGAGCCGGTAGGGCAGCGACGCGCCCATCGGGAAGAGGTCGATCAGCCCCCCGCGCACCGAGTACTCGCCCGGCGAGACGACCTGCGTGACGTTCGCGTAGCCGGCGAGCGCGAGCTGCGCGCGGAGCTTCTCCGCGTCGAGGCGCTGGCCCTGCTTCAGGAAGAACGCGCGTCCGGCGAGGAACGACGCCGGCGGCAGGCGGTGCATGGCGGTGGATGCCGCCGCGACCACGACGCGCGCCTCGCCCTGCGCGAGCCGGTAGAGCGTCGCGAGCCGCGCGGAGACGAGATCCTCGTGCGGCGAGATCGGGTCGTAGGGCAGCGTCTCCCAGTCGGGGAAGTACGCGCAGTCGACGCCCGGTGCGAACCACGGGATCTCTTCGGCCAGGCGCTGCGCTGCCTGGGCGTCGGCCGTAAGCACCGCGAGCACGCGGCCTTCGCGCGCGCATTCGAGCGCGAGTTGCGCGAGCGCGAGCGCGTCGGCGGAGCCCGCGAGCGCCGGGAGGGCGGCGCGCCGGCCCGGCGCGGGCACCGGAGGGCCGAGGCGCGGCACCGACGCGGGCGGCGTCGGGGCGGCCGAAACGGGAGCGTCAGGGGCGTTCATTCACGAAGCAGCGGAGCGCCTGCCGCAGGGGCGGGCGCAGCGCCCCGCGACCGGGACGCGGATCGTGCCGGTGGCCGGCCGCCGGGGGAATCGCGTCCGCCGGGCACATCGCGCCGACCGCCGCGAGGGCTCCGCCAGTATACGTGCCCGCATCGGGCGGGCCCGCGACCCGCGCATGCGACAATCGCGCGATGGCCCGGCGCGCCACCGACGCATCGCCCGGCGCGGCGGCCTCGCCGCACCGCGGCGTGTCGCCCTACGCGCTCCTCGCGCTCACGCCGTTCCTGTGGGCGTGCAACTGGGTGATCGGGCGCGGACTGCACCACGACATCCCGCCGATGGGGATGACGTTCTTCCGCTGGTTCTTCGCGGTGCTGATCCTCGCGCCGTTCGCGCTGCCGCACCTGCGCCGCGACTGGCCGATCGTGCGCGCCAACGCGCGCACGATGCTCGGGCTGGGCGCGATCGGCATCGGCACGCACAACGCGCTCGCCTACCTCGGCCTCAACTTCACCACCGCGACCAACGGGCTCATCCTCAACTCGTTCATCCCGGTGATGATCGTCACGTTCTCCTGGATCTTCCTGCGCGAGCGCCTGAGGCCGGTGCAGATCGCCGGCGTCGCGATCTCGCTTGGCGGCGTGCTCGCGATCCTGTCGCAGGGCTCGCTCGCGACGCTCGTCGCGTTCCGGCTGAACGCAGGCGACCTGTTCGTGATCCTGTCGATGGCGATGTGGTCGGTCTACACGATCGCGCTGCGCTGGCGGCCCTCGGGACTCCATCCGCTGTCGTTCCTCTTCACGATCGCGCTGGTGGGCGACCTGTGCATGCTGCCGCTGTGGCTCGGCGAGATGGCGCTCGGGCACGTCATCGCGTGGTCGTGGCAGGCGCTCCTCGCGCTCGCGTCGGTGGCGCTGTTCAGTTCGGTACTCGCGTACATCTTCTGGAACCGCGGCGTCGAGGAAGTCGGCGCACCGGTCGCGGGGCTCTTCGTGCACCTGATGCCGGTCTACGGCGTGCTGCTCGCGTGGCTGTTCCTCGGTGAGACGCTCGGTCTCCACCACGTCGCCGGCATCGCGCTGATCCTCGCCGGCATCGCGATCACGAGCCGCGGCGCGGCGCGGCCCGCCACGCGCTGACCGGCGCGATCGCCGGACTCGCCACCCCGGCGCGTGCCGGCGCCGCGCACCCGTCAGCGGCCGTAGCGGTCGTCGAACCGCTCGATGTCGTCCTCGCCCAGGTAGTCGCCGCACTGCACCTCGATCACCACGAGCGGCGACTCGCCCTCGTTCTCGAGCCGGTGCATCGTCGATGCGGGCACGAACGTCGACTCGTTCGTCCCGACCTCGAAGCGTTCGTCGCCGCGCGTCACGCTCGCGCGTCCCTGCACGACGACCCAGTGCTCGGAACGGTGGCGGTGCCGCTGCAGCGAGAGCGCGTGGCCCGGCGACACCTCGATGCGCTTGATCTTGAACTGCGGCGCGTCGAGCAGCACCGTGTAGGCCCCCCAGGGGCGCGCGACGGTGCGGTGGTTGCGCCACGCCTCGTGGCCGAGCGCCTTCAGCGCCGCGACGACCTCCTTCACGTCCTGCAGGTGATCGCGGTGCGCGACGAGCGTGGCATCGGCGGTGTCGACGATGACGAGGTCACGCACCCCGACGGTGGCGACGACACGGTCCTCGGCGTGGACCATCGTGTCGCGCGTGCCGATCGCGACGCTCGTGCCCTGGCGCCGGTTGCCCTCGGCGTCGGCGGCGACCAGTTCGCCCACCGCCTGCCAGGAACCGATGTCGCTCCAGTCGAAGGCGCCGCGCACCGCGACGACGCCGTCGGCCTTCTCCATCACCGCGTAGTCGATCGAGCGCTCCGGCATCGCGTCGAACGCGGTCGGATCGAACGCGATCCGCCCCTGCCGCGCATCGGGCGGCAGGAGCGCGAAGGTCGCGCGCGCGGCGCGTTCGATGTCGGGCGCATGCGCCGCGAACGCGGCGAGGATCGACCTCGGGGTGAAGCAGAACATGCCCGAGTTCCACAGGTGCCGACCCGACACCGCGTAACGCTCCGCGGTCGCGCGCGGCGGCTTCTCGACGAAACGCTCGACGGCGACCACGCCCGGATGCTCCGCGTCGAGCGGCGCGCCGCATTCGAGGTAGCCGTAGCCGGTCTCGGGGCGCGTGGGCGCCACGCCGAAGGTGACCAGCCGTCCGCGGGCGGCCCACAGCCGCGCGCGCTCGACCGCCGCGACGAACGCCGCGACGTCGTGGATCAGGTGATCCGCGGGCAGCACGATGAGCGGGACGTCGTCGCCGACGTGCCGGGAGGCCCACAGCGCGGAGAGCGCGATCGCGGGCGCGGTGTTGCGGCCGAACGGCTCGAGCAGGAACACGGCGCGCTCGCGCGCGTGGGCGGGCAGGTCCGCGAACGCGTCGCGCGTCGCGAAGTAGTGCTCGTCGCGCGTGACCGTCACGAGCGGACCGGCCCCGGGGACTGCCAGCGCCCGCGCGGCGGTGCGCCCGATCAGCGTCCCCCCTTGCGGCAGGTGCATCAGCGGCTTGGGCGCGGCGTCGCGGGACAGCGGCCAGAGCCGAGTCCCGGCACCGCCGGAGAGGATCAGGGGAACGACGGTCGGAATGGTCATCGGACGGCGCGCGGCTGGGCGCTACTCTACCAAGCGGGCACTGCAGGCCCCGCGGGCCTTGATCGCCGAGGCGCATTGTAGGACGCTCTCCGACAGGGATATCGTCGCCGGGCCGATCCGGGCGATGCTTCGCGCCCCCTACGATCGGCCCTTGCGCCTGTTGCCGCCCGAGGTTTCGATGCACCCGATGGCCGAACTCCTGTCCCTGCCCGACGTGCGCGACGTTGCCGCGCGACCGCCCAACGTCGTCGACCTCGGCGCCCGTGCGCGCGGGCGCGTGCCTTCGTCGTCCGCCGCGGCGATGGACGGCCGCATCGAGTTCGAGATCGGCACCCCGCTCGCCGATCTCGAACGGCGCGCGCTGCTCGCCACGCTCGACTTCTGCGACGGCAACAAGAAGCGGTGCGCGGAATTGTGCGGCGTGAGCCTCAAGACGCTGTACAACCGTCTCGCGGCCTACCGGAAGGCGGACGCGGACGGGATCGCGCGATGAGCGCGGCGCGAAACCCTCGGACGGGCGGGCGATGATCCGCATCCTGATCGCCGACGACCACGCGATCGTGCGCGCGGGGTTGCGGCAGTTCATCGCCGACCAGGCCGACATGTCGGTCGCGGGCGAAGCCGCCACCGGCGCCGAGACGGTGTCGCTCGTCCGCGCCGAGCCCTACGACGTCGTGCTCCTCGACATCTCGATGCCCGACCGCAACGGCGTCGACACGCTGAAGCAGTTGAAGCAGATCCGGCCGGAGATGCCGGTGCTGATGCTCTCGGCGCACGCCGAGGAGCAGTACGCGGTGAACCTGTTGCGCGCCGGTGCGGCCGGCTACGTCGGCAAGGACTCGGCCTCCGCGCAGCTCGTCTCGGCGATCCGCACCGTCGCGCACGGGCGCAAGTACGTGAGCCAGGACCTCGCGCAGCAGCTCGCCGACGGCCTCGCCGGCGACGGCGACGAGCCGCTGCACGCGCGATTGTCGCAGCGCGAGTTCCAGATCTTCTGCAAGCTCGCGGCCGGCATGCCGGTGTCGAAGATCGCGAAGGAACTGTTCCTGTCGGTGAAGACGGTGTCGACCTACCGGTCGCGGGTGCTCGAGAAGATGGGCATGAAGACCAACGCGGACCTCACCTACTACGCCATCAAGAACACGCTGATCGAGTGACCGGACTCCGGTGCCCGGGGCGCCGCGTCGAGGGCGCGCCGGCGCGCCGTTCCTCTTCCGCGCGTCCGCGCCCCGTGAACGACACCGCACGCCTCCGTGTCTTCGTCGTCGAGGACAATCCGCTGATTCGCGAACGGCTGGTCGAGTCGCTGACCGCCACCGGGCGCATCGACGTCGTCGGGCAGGCCGACACCGAGTACGAGGCGGTCGAGGCGCTCGGCAACACGCCGTGGGACGCGCTGGTGCTCGACCTGCAGTTGCGCCACGGAACCGGTTTCGGCGTGCTGCGCGCGATCGGCCGGTCGCGTCCCGAGGGCGCGAAGATCGTCGTGCTCACGACCTACGCGATTCCGATGCTGCGCGACCGGAGCCTCGCGCTCGGCGCCGACGCGTTCATGGACAAGGCCTACGAGTACGATCGCGCGGTGGACTACCTCGTCGACTTCGCGCAGGCGCGTCCCGCAGCCTCCTGACGCGGCGCGGTTCAGCCGCTCGCGACCGGGAGGTGGACTTCGAGCGTCGTGCCCGCGCCGGGCGCGCCCTCGATGCGGAACTCGCCGTTCAGCGCCCGCACGCGCTGGCGCATGCCGGCGATCCCGTGCGACAGCCGGCTCGCGGAGACGCTCTGCGGCAGGCCCACGCCGTCGTCGCGGAACGAGAGCGACATGCGGCCGGCCGAGCGCACGAGGTCCACCGTCACCTGGTTCGCCTTCGCGTAGCGGACCACGTTGGTCATCGCCTCCTGCACGATGCGGTAGATCGCGATCGACACCTCGGGCGGCAGGTCGCCGTCGCCCTCGTCGAGGTTGAGCGTGCACCCGAGACCGGCGCGCTCGCAGGTACCGCGCACGAGCCAGTCGAGCGCGGCGGCGAGTCCGAGGTTGTCGAGCAGCGTCGGGCGCAGGTCCTCGATGATCCGGCGCTTGACCGTGATCCCCTCGTCGAGCGACTTGAGCGCGCGGGCGAGCCGCGCGGCGGCCTCGGGGTTCGACTCGCCGATCCGTTTCATCGCCGCGGTCATGTCCATCTTCGTGCTGACCAGGATGCCGCCCATCTCGTCGTGCAGGTCGCGCGCGATCCGCGCCTTCTCGTCCTCGCGCACCGTCTGCAGGTAGTTGGAGAGTTCGGAGAGCTCGGCGGTGCGGTCGTCGACGATGCCCGCGAGGCGCGACTGCTCCTCGGCGCGGCGCGCGATCTCCGCGTCGCGGCGCTTCTGGTCGCGGCGGAACAGCATCCAGACGGTGGCGAGCAGCAGGATCGCGAGCACCGTCATCACCTGCAGGCCGACGCGGAGCAGTTCGAGGTCCCGCGACCAGCGCGCCGCGCCCTCGGTCCAGATGTCGCGCTGCTGGCGGCTCATCAGAGCGACCTGCGCCCGGATGTCGTCCATCGAGCGCTTGCCGACGCCGGTGTTGATGAGTTCGGACGCCGCGACCGGTCCTCCGCGTTCGTACAGCGCGAGCGTCGCCTCGATGTCCGAGATCTTGCGGCCGATCAGGTTGTTGAGACGCGCCGCCGACTGCGACAGCTCGGGCGAGCCGATCGCCGCGACCAGTTCGCGCAGGCGGTCGTGCGTCTTCTCGATCTGCGGGAGCGCGTCGCGGTAGGGCTGCAGGTAGCTGTCGTTGCCGGTCAGGAGGAAGCCGCGCTGGCCGGTCTCGGCATCGACGATGTGCGCCTGGATCTCGTTGATCGTCGCCTGGAGTTCGAGTGCGGTCGCCACGCGCTGCGTCGCCGATTCGAGCCGCTGGTAGCCCAGTTCCGCGAACACGAGCAGGGCGAGCGCGGAAAGGATGCCGAGCGTGAGCGGCAGGGCGATCAGCATCGGCATGCGTCGGGCGCGCGCGGCCATGGGGCGACTATACCGCGCGTGTCCGACGGACGAACGCCGTCGGTGCGCGGCGCCCGAACCGGACGCTCAGCCCGCCGCGGACTGCGAACGGATGAGCTTGTCGACCGGGAAGCCGAGCGCGCGCGCCTTCGCGACGAGCCGCTCGACCACCACGGTCTCGAGGACCGGATGGCGCGCGAGGATCCACAGCGCGTCGCGCGCTGGCGCGCCGACGAGCGCGTACGAGTAGTCGGGCGCGAGATCGAGGATCCAGTAGTCGGACCACGCGAACGGCCACCACGCGAGCGCGAGCGGCAGGAATCGGATCTCCATCTTCGCGTTGGTCGCCGTGTCCTGGATGCGCACGATGCCGGCGTCGGTTTCCCACGAACCGTCGGCGCGCCGGCAACGCGTCTCGATGTCGAAGGTCGTCATGCCGCGGCGCACGAACGCGGTGGTGACGTCGGCGACGCAGCGCTCCTCCATCTTGTAGGGCAGCCGCGCGATCTCGTGCCAGACGCCGGCGTAGCGCTCGGCGTCGACGCGGCGCACGGTCTCGAGCGGCTGGGCGCGCGCCGGCGCGATGGTCGGCGCGAGGACGGCGAGCGCGGCGACGGCGGCGAGCGTGAGCCGCGGCGTCCGTCGGAGCGGCGCGGCGAACTTCCGAAGCCAGGTCGCTTGCATCGGAGCCCCTCCTGCCCCATATCGGGGAGGTGGTCATCGGCGCGGGAAGGAAGAGGTGCGCAGGCCGATGCTACAATGAATCTCTCGGCGCCGCGGCATCGCACACGCAGTGCGGGCCGCCGACGTCCGCCCGATCACCGGGGGTGACCTGGTCTCGACGGGGGCATCGAAACAGCGCGGGGCATGCCGAGGCGTTCGTCCTCGTAAAAAACGGGCACTCGCAAACTTAACTGCGAACGACGAAACCTACGCTCTGGCGGCCTAAACCCGCCGGACCTCGCTCCGGGCAGCGTCCGGCCCGGGCGGTGAGCGGGTAACCGCGAGCCGCAGCGAGGACATTCTGGACGATCGCGCCCGGCCGGGTCACTTGGTCGAGGCGTCAAATCAAGGTGACTGGCTCCCCCGCAGCCTGCCGGCCGGCGGCGAGGGGGCGAGATCCAATCGACACGGCTAAGCATGTAGTCCCGACTGCGTAGGGTCTTCGGACGGCGGTTCGATTCCGCCCACCTCCACCAATCCGCAAGATCCCGGTCCTCACAGGCCGGGATTTTTTTCGCCTGGATTTTGGCGCTGGCGCGAGCATCGCGCCCACCGCCTTGCGATTGACCGCGCTCCCGCGTCGCCGGCCAGGAACGCGGATGGAGGGCTTGTCAGGACAATGTCCGGACACTAGAATGGCGCCGTGGACGATCGAACGAGGTACGCCGTGAGCGCCGAGAATCTCTCCAAGACCGAACGCATCGACGTCCGCGCCAGCAGCCCGGTCAAGCGTCTGCTGCAGGAAGCGGCGCGCGCCAGCCACAAGAACGTCAGCGAGTTCCTCCTCGACGCGGGCGTGACGGCGGCCGCGCAGACGTTGGCCGATCGCCATCAGTTCGTGCTGAGCGAGGCGCAGTGGCGGGCGTTCCAGGAGGCGCTGGACCGTCCGGTGCAAGCCAAGCCGCGCTTGAAGAAGCTGCTGCGCGAGCCCGGGGCGTTGGGTTGAGCGGCGGCTACACATCCGTTCGCAAGCTCGCGACAACCGATCGCGTTGACGCCTTCGATTGCGGCCAGCCCGCACTGAACCAGTTCCTGCAACGCTACGCGCTCGTCAACCAGAAGGCCAACAGTGCGCAAACCTACGTCTGCTGTTTTGGGGACACGGTGGTCGGCTTCTACAGTCTCGCCGTCGGCAGCGTCGATCCGCAAGCCTCGCCGTCGAGAGTGACGAAGGGCCTGGCGCGACACCCGGTGCCGGTGATGATCCTGGCGCGCCTCGCGGTGGACAAGGAACACCAAGGCAATGGCCTGGGCAAGGCCTTGCTCAAGGATGCGCTGCTGCGCACGGCGCAGGCGGCCGACATCGCCGGCATCCGCTGCCTGCTGGTGCACGCCAAGGACGATGCTGCGCGCCGGTGGTACGAGTCGTGGGAGTTTGAACCCAGCCCGACCGGCCCGTATCACCTGTTCCTGATGCTCAAGGACCTCAAGAGTTTGCTTTAAGCGTCGCGGGCAATGGCTTTCGATTCGGCAAATGTATGCCCGACGCTTGCCGCGCAGCGCAGGAGAACCGCTCGCGCTAGGGTAAGGGTGTAGCAGTTGCGGTTGGGAAGGGCGAAGAGAGCCGGAATTGCCAAGTTACGTTTGAGTCTACTCAATAAGGTCCTGGTGCAGCGCGAGCGAAAACAGGTGCTGGCGTGACAATGCGGTTACCGTGTGGGCAACAATTGCGACAAACGATCCTAATTTTGCGACAATGTCGCCATCGAATCGAGTCGGGAGGTTCCCATGTCCGAACGCATCAACGCCCGCCTGTCCCGGCCCTTGGCCGAGTTCGTGGATCGAATGGTCGGCGAGGCGGGTCTTTACGAAACGCCCAGCGAGTACGTCCGCGACCTGATTCGCCGCGACATGGAGCGGCGCGACGGCCAGTTCTTGCAGGACGCCATCCTCACCGGTTACCGCGACTTGGCTGCGGGTCGCATCTTCGCGTCCACCGGCGACTTCAAGGCCGACATGGCGGCGCTCGACCGCAAGGAAGCCGATGGCTGGCAATGACGCACCGTCGCCCGCCACGTTCCACCTGACCCGGAATGCGGCACTGGATCTGCGCCGCATCCACGCGCGCTCACGCCGAGAATGGGGCGACGACGTCGCTGATCGCTACCTCGCCGACCTGTACGCAACAATGGCCGACGCCGCCGTCAACCCGGAAAAGGGCCGTCTGCGGCAGCACCGCTCGACACCATTTTTGATGGTTTCAGCTCGGCAGCACTACGTAATCTACGACCTCGTGCCGGAAGGTGTCGCGGTGCTGACGATTCAGCATCAGGTGCGCGACATCGAAACCCTGATCGCCGAACTGACCCCGGCCTTCCACGCTGAAGTAGAACGGTTGAAGCGGAAAGCCTGATCGCGGCCCCGCCCATTGCCGCTCACGCCCGCTGCATTGCTATTCAAGCGACAGAGACGGAATTGAACCGGGGTCCGTCCGCCACCATATACAAGGGCTCGGGTTTTCTCCGAGCGATCGGCATATTGGAGCCAATCGGTGATCGGCATATGGGCACCAGGGCGTGGTCGGCATAAAGGAGCCACGGCGCGATCGCCGTAATGGAGCCAGTCGCTGATCGGCATATAGGAGCCAGTTGAGGGAATGACGGACGTCTCGAACTGATTCGTGCCACCGGTACGCTCCCGGACTTTTGTCCGAGGGGGTCGCGGTGGGGCGCAGGAGAATCGAGATGTTCCAGTATCGAGCGGTCCTGGTGCGGCTGCGCCAGGGCGATTCCGAGCGCGACGTCGCGCGCGCAAGGCTGATGGGGCGGCGCAAGGTGGCCGCGTTTCGGGCGCTGGCGGTGCAGCGTGGCTGGCTCGACGCCGGCACGCCGCTGCCGGAGGACGCGCAGATTGCCTCGGTCGTCGGCGAGGCACGCCGGGCGCGCAGCACGATTTCCTCGGTCGAGCCGTTTCGCGAGCTGGTCGGGCGTTGGAACGCGCAAGGTGTGCAGGGCATGGCGACGAGCACTTCGATGAGCGCCCGAACGCGTCCTTCGTCCATCAGCCTTTGCCAGCGGTGCGCGAGGTCGAGCGCGCGCATCAAAGCCCACTGCCTGGCGGCAGGCGCCCCGGACCCGATAAGATCTCGCGCAGCGCGGCGCAATTGAAGGGTCACCCGCTCTGCGGACATGGCGGCGTGCGCGTGCCGGAACGCTTGCGCCCCGCCCGCCTTGCCCCGACGATTGCCGGGCCCCCGTCCGACAACCACCAGCGCCGCACCTTGAACCTCCTCGCCTTCAAGCTCCTCATCACGCCGCTGCTCCTCGTGGGCGCGAGCCTCGCCATCCGGCGCTGGGGTGAACGGATCGGCGGCTTCATCGTCGGGCTGCCGCTGACGTCGGGCCCGATCTCGGTGTTCCTCGCGCTCGAGCAGGGACCGATGTTCGCCGCGCAGGCGGCGTCGGGCTCGCTCATCGCGACCGCGGCGCAGGCGGCGCTGGCGCTCGCCTGGTGCCTGCTGGCGACACGGGGCTGGCCAATCGCACTGGCGGGCGGTTGCGCGTCGTTCGTCGTCACCGCGATTCCGCTTCAGCTCGCGGACTTCTCGCAGGGCACGCTCTTCTCCGTTGCACTCGTGGCGGTGCTGATCTCGCTGCGGTCGAGCCCGCGCGGCGAGGTCGAGGACAACCGTCTTGCGCCGCCCTGGTGGGATCTGCCGGCGCGCGTCGCGCTCGTCGTCAGCCTGATCGTCGCGGTGACGCTCGTCGCCCCCTACGTCGGCCCGGTGATGAGCGGCGTGCTCGCCGCGTTTCCGCTGATGGGCGTGATCCTCGCGCTGTTCGCGCACCGCATGGCCGGTCCCGCCGCGGCGCAGCACGTGATGCACGGGATGGTCGCCGGGCTCTTCGGGTTCGCGGTGTTCTTCTACGCGCTGGGCCTGATGCTGCCGCGGTTCGATCTCGTCGTGTCCTACGCCGTCGCGATCGTCGCGGCGCTGCTGGCGCAGGGGATCTCGTTCCAGCGCATGCGACGCGGCCGCCGGAGTGTCGAGTCGCGGCGTGCGGAATGACACCGGCGCAGTTGCGCGACAGGTCGCAAGGAACCCGCTCGAACTCGATTCGCCGTCCTCGCGGGCGCCGGCAACCATGCATAACGTTCTGGAATGAACTTCCGGCAATTCGTCAATTGACGGTCGGCGAATCGCCCTCCTACCATGGGCGCGCGTTGTGGTGCGCGCCGTCGAGACCGGTCGGCAGCGCGTCGTGACCCGGAGGCGTAGCGGCGATGTCGAGCAGGCAGGACGCGGAGCGGCCGATCCTGGAGATCCAGCGGGTCAGCAAGCGCTTCGGCGAGTTCACCGCCGTCGATGACGTGTCGATATCGGTCAGGCGCGGCGAGTTCCTGACGTTCCTCGGGCCGAGCGGCTGCGGCAAGACGACGCTGTTGCGCATCATCGCGGGTTTCGAAACACCGACCCGGGGAGACGTGCGCATCGGCGGCCTCTCGATGGCCCGCGTCAGGCCCTACAGGCGGCCGGTCGGGATCGTGTTCCAGAACCTCGCCCTGTTTCCGCACCTGTCGGTCGGTGAGAACGTCGCGTTCGGCCTCGCAGCGCGCCGAGTCGCGAATGCCCAACGCCGCAGGCAGGTCGCGGACGCCCTCGGACTGGTCGAGTTGGCCGGGCTGGAGCGGCGCCGGATCCACGAGTTGAGCGGGGGTCAGAAGCAGCGGGTCGCGCTGGCGAGGGCGCTCGTTCTGCAGCCGGACGTCCTGTTGCTCGACGAACCGCTGGGCGCATTGGACCTGAAGCTGCGTCGCCAGTTGCAATACGAACTGAAGGAGATCCAGCGCCGCGTCGGCACGACATTCCTGTTCGTGACGCACGACCAGGAAGAAGCGCTGACCATGTCCGACCGGATCGCCGTGTTCCATCGCGGGCGGATCGAGCAGATCGACGAGCCGGAGGCCGTCTATCGGCGCCCGTCCAGCGCCTTCGTCGCGCGCTTCGTCGGCGATACCAATCTGCTCGAGGGCAAGGTGCGGACCGTGGGTTCGGAATGGCTCGAAATCGAACTCGGATCCCTGGTGGGCAAGGTGCGGCTGCCCGCCGCGACGCAGGTCGAGGCGGGCAGCCGCGTCATGCTCTCGGTGCGGCCGGAGCACGTTCGACTGGGCGACGAAGCGCTGTCCGCGGGCGCGGGTTCGAGTGCGACGGTCGAAGGCCGGGCGTACGTCGGCGCGACCACCCGCTACGTCCTGCGCGCCGCCGGCATGTCGATCGTCGCACAGGTGTCGAGCGCCGACGCCGGCGGTCGAACCTACCGGATCGGAGAAACCGTGCCGCTCTCCCTCGGCCTCGACCACGCCGCGCTCGTGCCGGACCGCGAGTCCGTGGCGGCGGCGCCGGTCGCGCCGATGCCCGGCCGTTCGGCGCAGGGCGACGCCAGAACCGAACCAGACGCATCACCCCGAGCAACATGATCGACCCAACGAGGAGGAGCAGGAACATGCGATTGACATCGATCGTGGCGGGCGTCGTTGCAGCGATTGCGACGCTGTCCGCCGACGTGCACGCGCAGGACATCACGATGGCGACGTTCGGCGGCGGCGTGGAGAAGGTCTGGGAGACGGCGTTCGCGCAGCCGTTCGCCCGCTCCACCGGGGCCACGGTGAAGATCGTCCCTGTGCCCAGCCCGGAGGCGCAGTTGCGCAACCCGGCGTCCCGGTCCCAGTACAACGTGGCCCTGGTCACCTATCCGCAGGCCGCGAACCTGCTCAGGGACGGGCTGATCGAGACGTTCGCGAGCGCCGATCTTCCGGCCGCCGCGGCCACCGACCAGAAGTACCTGATGAAGGCGCCGGACGGCAGGCTGGCGGGCGCGAGCCCCTACTTCATGTACTACGGCATCGCCATCAACACCACGCAGGCGAAGAAGAGCGACTTCACCTCCTGGTCCAACCTCGCCGACCCGAAGTGGAAGGGAAAGATCGCGCTGACCCGTCCGATCTATCTCTCGTCGTACGACCTGCCGATGCTGGCGATCGCCCAGGGCGGGAGCGAGAAGGACATCGGTCCGGGTGTCGATCTGCTGAAGCGGATCGCGCCCAACGCCCTGACCCAGTACAGCTCGATCGCGCACATGAACGGCCTCCTCACGCGCGGCGAAGTGGCCGCCGGATCCTACTACTCGGGACGCGTGTGGCAGATGCGCCACGAGGGGGTGAAGGACGTCGACATGGTCATCCCCAGGGAAGGGGCGCTGATGATTCCGTACATCGTCGTGGTTCCGAAGGGGGCGAAGAACCTGCCGGTGGTGAAGAAGTGGCTCGACTTCATCTCCACCGCGCCACCGCAGGTCCAGGCGCTCGAACTGGGCGGCTACTTCCCTCTGAACCGGGACGCGCGCATGCCCGCGGAACTCGAGAAGGACATGGGCTTCACGCTGAAGGAACTCCTGCCGAAGCTGCACCAGCCCGACTGGGCGGTCATTTCGGCGGCGGACAAGGATCGCACGAACCTCGCCGAGCAGATCCTCGCGGGCGCGAAATGAACGGGATTCCGGGCGCGAAGCCATGAACATCGATGCGTACATCGCGCAGCTCGGGTCGATGACGACCGGTGAGCGGCACAGGTTCATCGAAACCGAGCCGCTTCCGGTCAACGTCGGCGCGCTCCTCGACCAGGCGGCCGCCGAGGTGCCCGAACGGCACGCCTGGAACTTCTTCGAAGGCGGCGGCACGATCACCTATCGCGAGCTGCAGCGTTCGGTGAACAGGATGGCCAACGCGCTCCGGCACTGGGGCGTCGGACAGGGCACGCACGTGGCCGCGATGCTGCCGAATATCCCGACGATGCCCACGATCTGGCTCGCGCTGGCGCGCCTGGGCGCGGTCATGGTTCCGGTCAACGTCCGTTACACGGCGCGGGAGTTGCGATACGTGGTGGACGACGCCCGCGTCGAGTTCCTGATCGTTCACGCCGAGCATCGCGCGCTGCTCGGCCCACCGGGCGGCGGGGACGCCGGGGCGAGACTCGATCCCGAACGCATCGCGTTGTTCGAATCGGCCGATCCCGCGCCGTACCGATCTCTCGAGGCGCTCCTCGAAGGACGGAGCGATGAGTTGGAGGTCGGCCGTGACGTCACACAGGACGACCTGCTCAACATCCAGTACACGTCCGGAACCACCGGGTTTCCGAAGGGCTGCATGCTGACGCAGCGATACTGGCTCACCAGCGGAAAGGTGAACGGCCTCCGGGACGGGAAGCGGTTCGAGCGGATTCTCGCCGCGACGCCGTTCTTCTATCTCGACCCGCAGTGGCTGCTGCTGGTGGCGTTCTACCAGCGCGGTACGCTGTACGTGGCCTACCGGCAGAGCGCCAGCCGGTTCGCCGGGTGGCTGCGCGATCACCGCATCCATTTCTGCCTGTTCCCGGAGGCGGTGTACAAGCAGCCGCCGCATCCGGACGATGCGAAAACGGTGCTCGCGCGCGCGAACATCTATGGCGTGCGCAAAGAGATCCACGAGGATCTTCGGCGCCGTTTCAACGTGCCGGCGATGGAGGCGTTCGGCATGACCGAGGTCGGCCCGTGCCTCTATGTGCCCCTCGATCGCACCGAGATGATCGGATCGGGGTCCTGCGGCATCCCGGCACCGCTCAGGGAGTGCCGGATCGTCGACGAAACGGGCAGCGACGTGCCGGTGGGGCAGACCGGAGAACTCGTCGTTCGCGGCCCGGGAATCATGTCCGGCTACTTCCGCAAACCCGAGGCCAACCGGGATTCGTACTTCGGGGAATGGTTCCGCACCGGAGATCTCTTTCGCAAGGACGACCGGGGCTTTCACTACATCGTCGGCCGGCTGAAGGACATGGTCCGCCGCAGCAGCGAGAACATCGCGGCGCGCGAAGTCGAGGCCGTGCTGCGAGGCCTCCCCGAAGTGCTCGAAGCGGCGATCGTCGCCGTGCCCGACGACATCCGCGGCGAGGAGGTCAAGGCCTACATCGTGCTCCAACCCGAAGCGCGCGAACGGGGCGTCCCGGTCGAGACGATCTTCGCGCACTGCCAGGCCAGCCTCGCGGCGTTCAAGATTCCGCGCTACGTGGAGTTCATCGATGGGTTGCCCAAGACGCCGTCGGAGAAGATCGCCAAGGGCGTGCTGCTGAAGAGCAAGCCGGACCTGCGACTCGGCAGCTACGATCGCGTCGAAGGACGCTGGCGGTGACCGGACTGGAGCCGCATTGAACGAGATCTGGCAGATGTCGGCAGTCGACCTCTCGGACCGGATCGCCCGGGGAGAGGTCTCCTGTCGCGAGGTCATCGACGCGGTGCTCGATCGAATCGACCGGTTCGACGCGCGCACGAACGCCTTCGCGCTGGTCGATCGCGACGCCGCGCGACGCGAGGCCGATCGCGCTGATCGGGCGCGAGCCGCGGGAGCATCGCTCGGTCCGCTGCACGGTCTGCCGATCTCCGCCAAGGACCTCATCAGCACGAAGGGCATGCGGACCGCGCATGGTTCGCGCGCGTTCGCGAACAACGTTCCGGACGCGGATGCGGAGGCGATCGCGCGGGTTCGCGCCGCGGGCGGGATCGTATTCGGCAAGACGACCACGCCCGAGTTCGGCTGCAAGATCCTCACCGACAGCCCGCTGCACGGCGTGACGCGGAATCCCTGGAATCCGGACAGGACGCCCGGCGGATCGAGCGGTGGAGCGGCGGTCGCCGCGGCCATGGGCTTCGGACCGCTGGCGCTCGCCACCGACGGGGCGGGCTCCTCGCGGGTTCCCGCGGCGTGCTGCGGCGTCGTGGGTTTGAAGCCCACGCTGGGCGCCGTGCCCATGGAGGCGGCGGCGGACCTCTTCGGCGGATTGTCCTGCGTCGGCGTCATGGCTCGCACCGCCGCCGACGTCGCATTGCTGCACTCGGTCATCGCCGGACCGAGTTCGCGAGATCCGTGGACCCTCGGTGGCGGTCGCGCCGGGCGTTCCCCGATCGATGCCGCGGAATTCCGCGGACTGCGCGTGCGGTGGATACGAACGATGGGCAACCCGGCGATCGATCCGGAGGTCGAACGGCTGGTCCGCGGGGCGATCGCGTCGATGGCCGAGGCCGGAGCGGTCGTGCTCGACGGTCCCCACGAACTCGACTGGGCCCCCGACGCGTGCAGGCTGCTCTTGCGCGCCAATCAGGCGGCCCGACATGCACCGTTGCTCGAGCGGTGGCGCGATCTTCTCGATCCGGTACTCGTTCAGGGCGTCGAGGAAGGCCTCGACATGAGCGCTGCGCAGATGCGACACGTCATCCTGGAGCGCAGCGCGCTGTTTCGCCGCGTCCAGGCGCTCTTCGACGACGCCGACGTGCTGGTGACGCCGACGGTCTCGGCGCCACCGCCTGGAGTCGAACAGCGCGCGGATGAGCCCTTCGCCGTCGCCGGAGCGACCCCGGGTCCGCTGCGCCGGTCCTGGTACGGCTACACGGTTCCCTTCAATCCCACCGGCCACCCGGCCATCTCGGTACCCTGCGGCGTCGCGTCGGACGGACTGCCGGTCGGCATGCAACTCGTCGGGCCCTGGCACAGCGAGCGAACGCTGATCGCCCTGGCGCAGGCTCTGGAACCGGTCATCGGTTGGCGTCACCGGTGGCCGCCGCTCGCCTTCGCGTGAAGGCATCGGAAGGCGCTCACGCCATGATCATCGACTACGCAAGTCGCCCGCCCGCCCCGGAGTTCGATCAGTCGACGGTGTCGCACCTGGCGAACTACCGACGGGTGTACGCCGCCAGCGAGGGCAGGGTGGCGGAGGCCGCCGGCACGGGCACGATGGACGACTACCTCGCGATGTACGACCGGGTGGGCGCCCGGCACGTGGTCGTCAAGGCGCGCGACGTCGAATCGACGTTCGGTTGGCGCATTCGGAACGAGGACGTCGCCGCGTTCTGCCGCACCCGCGGAGACCGGTTCATCGGCTTTGCCGGCGTGGACCCGCACAAGGGAATGACGGCGGTTCGGGAACTCGAGTACGCGGTGCGCGCGCTCGGGCTCAAGGGACTCAACCTGCAGTGCTTCGAGCACAGGATCGCCATCAACGATCCGCGGATGTACCCGCTCTACGCGAAATGCATCGAGCTCGACATCCCGGTGAACATCCATGCCGGCATCAACTTCTCCTCGATGTCGCTGATGGAGTACGGGCGTCCAATGCTCCTCGATCAGGTCATGGTTCATTTCCCGGAGTTGCGCGTGTGCGCCGCGCCGCCCGGATTTCCCTGGATCCAGGAATTGATCGGCGTGGCATGGCGCCACCCGAACGTGCACATCGGGCTGGTCGCGGTGCGCCCGCGGTACCTGAAGGTCGATCACTCGGGGTACGAGCCGCTGCTGCAGTACGGCCGCACGCTCCTTCAGGATCGGATCATCTTCGGATCGTCGTACCCGTTGACGCCGGTCCAGAGCTCGCTCGACGACATCGACGCGCTGGGACTGGAGCCGGCCATTCGCCACAAGTGGCTGTTCCAGAACGCCTGCAACTTCCTCCGCCTGCCCGGAGCGGACGCGGCGCCGGACGCGGAGCGCCGCCAGCGCGCATGAGGAGGGGCGCCGTGCCGAATGGAGCAGCCGATGGCCGCCCGCCGGGATCCGTCGATCCGGCGACCGCCGACGGCGGGAGACCGGATGTCGACTGGCGGTCGCTGCTCCTGCTCGCGCCGTCGCTGGTCCTGCTCGCCCTGTTCGTCGCGAGCGTGGGCCAGATGGTGTCGCTTTCGTTCCGCGACGGGGGGGGCTTCGGCCTCCAGCACTACCGGGCGTTCTTCGCGCGGCCGGACTATGTCGCGACCTACTTCCGCACGTTGCAGGTCGCGGCGCTCGTCACCTTCTGCTCCATCGCCGTCGGCTATCCGATCGCCTACGCGATCTGGCGCTATCCGGGCAACCGGAATCTGCCGATGATCCTGGTCGCGTTGCCGTGGCTGGTGAGCGTCGTGGTGCGCACCTACGCGTGGATGGTCATCCTGGGACCGCGAGGAGTCATCAACGAAACCCTGGCGTGGCTCGGCGTCATCGACGCGCCGCTCAAGCTCATGTTCAACACGACCGGAATCGTGATCGGCCTCGTCCATGTGTTGCTCCCGTTCATGGTCATCTCCGTGCTCTCGGTGCTGGTCCACCTGGACCGGGGGCTCGAGGAAGCGAGCATGAGTCTCGGCGGCAATCACTCCTTCACGTTCACGCGCGTCGTCCTGCCCCTCTCCCTGCCGGGCGTCCTGGGTGGCGCGACCGTGATCTACCTGATGTCCACCGGGGCCATCGTGACGCCGCTCCTGCTCGGTGGAGTCCACGAACGCATGATCGGCACCCAGATCTACCAGGAGGTCATGCAGACCTTCAACTTCCCCAAGGCGTCCACGCTGGCGGTGCTGCTGCTCGTCGGCGCGCTCGCGGTCGTGCTGCCGATGCAGTGGCTCGAGGGGAGGATCAGCATGCGGATGGGCATCGCCGTGCCGGGCCGGAGCCGCGCGTGAGCTGGAACCGACTCCTCATCGCCGCGCTGTTCCTGCTCCTTCCCGGCCCGATTCTCATCGTCGTGGCCGTCTCGTTCACCAGCGTCGGATACCTTCGGTTCCCGCCCGGCGAACTCTCGCTCCGCTGGTACGCCGAGTTCCTCTCCGACCAGCGCTGGCTCGATGCGATGCTGACCAGCGTTGCGTTGGCCGTCGCCGCCGCCGTGCTGACGACCGCGGTGGCGCTGATGGCCGCGCTGGCGGTGGCTCGGAAGTCCAGCAGTCGGGTCGCGTCCCTGTTCGAATCGATGGTTCTCGCTCCGCTGGTCTTCCCGCACGCCGCGCTGGGGATGACGATGGTGGCGCTCGCGGTGGCGTTCGACGTCTACGGCACCTTCGCCGGCCTGCTGCTGGCACACTGCATCATCACGCTCCCGTTCGCGTACCGGCCGGTCTCGGTGAGCCTGCGCAAGGCGGACGGCTCGCTGGAGGAGGCCGCGATGAGCCTCGGTTCACGGCCGTGGAACACGTTCGTGCGGGTCACGCTGCCCCTGATGCGGCCGGGACTCGTGACCGCGTTGCTGTTCACTTTCATCATCTCGTTCGACGAGATCACGATCAGCATGTTTCTCGTCGGCCCGGAAGTGACCACGCTTCCGGTGAGCATCTACTCGTACATTCTGGAGAGCGGACGGCCGGTGGTCGCGGCGATCTCCACGGCGCTCGTGGCGCTCACGATCGTGCTCGTGCTCGTGCTCGAGCGCGCGGTCGGACTGGAGCTCTTCGTCGAGGCCGAGAAGGCGCGCTGACCGCCAGCGGCACGGGATTGCCCGGGAAGCCGTTGGCCGGCGGCAGATCGAGCGCGCGAATCGATTCCTTCAGGTGCGCGACGAACGCCTGCGTCAGCAGGGAGGGTTCGCGGAAGCGCGGGTACAGCAGCCGGAACTGATAGACGACGGAAGGACGAAACGGCCTGACCAGCAGTTGGCGGTATCGGGCGTACTCGCCGGCGGTGAACGGCTCGACGATCGACACCCCAACGCCAGCGGCCACGAAGGCGCACGCCGAGTCGGACATGAACGTGTCGATCCTGAGCTGTCTCGACACGCGAGCGGCCTCGAACACGCTGTCGATGACGTGCCGAAGGCGTCCGTCGCGCATGAACGAGATGAAGTTCTCGCCCGCGAGGTCGCGCGGTTCGATGAACGGTTTCGAGCGCAGGCGGTGACCGTTGGGGATCACGCAAACCGCGTCGACTTCGCACAGGATCTCGTCGCGGACCGCCGGGTGATCGACCGGCATCATCGAGATGCCGACGTCGGCCTTCTGCGAAGCCGTCCAGTCGGCCACCTCGTGGGAGCTGCGCAGGTGCAGGCCGACGTCGGCCGAGCCGCGCGCCTTCACGAACTCGGCCAGGATGCGCGGCACGTGTCGCTGTCCGAGCGCCGCCACGCTCGCGATGGTCAGGGCGCCGGCACGCAGGCTCCGGAGGTCTCCGGCGAAGCGGGTGACGCCTTCGACTCCGACGTACACCCTGTTGATTTCGCGCAGGAGCGCGTGCGCCTCGGCGCCCGGGGTCAGACGCTTCTTGTGTCTCGAGAAGAGCCGCATGCCGACGACCGACTCGAAGCTCGCCAGGAGCTTGCTGACGGCGGGCTGCGAGAGATTGAGCCGTTGCGCCGCGCCGGTGACGCTTCCCGCGTCCATGATCGCCTTGAACGCTTCGATCTGCCGATAGGTTGGTGCCGCCATCGCCCGCTCCCTTCGGAAGCATAGCGTTCGGTCATCGTTCCTGCAAAGAACCGTCGGTGAAGTCATGGAAATCGGCGAACCCGCGGCGACGGCCGCGACGTGGCGGCAACGTCGCGAGTATTCGGCGCCATGCCGGACCGTCGCCCGCGCAACGGCGCGTCGCCGTCTCCGGCGCTATGCTCCCGGACGAACCGGCGGGCATGGCTCCGCCGGCCCGTCCACGTACCGGGCCCGAACGCGGTCCTCTCCCCGACCTTCGCCATGCTCGACTCCAACCTGCTCCGCTGTTTCCTGGCCGTCCTCGAGCACCGCAAGCTGACCGCGGCCGCCGACGAACTCTGCGTGACGCAGCCCGCGCTCTCGAAGAGCCTGAAGCGGCTCGAGGACGAGCTGGGCGTGCCGCTCTTCCAGCGCACGCCGTCGGGGATGGTGCCCACGACCTACGGGATCGCGCTCGCGCGCCACGCGCGGCTGATCGACCTCGAGTCGCGCAGCGCGCGCACGGAGTTGCAGGTGCTGCTCGAAGGCGGATTCGGCACAATGACAGTGGGCATCGGGCCGCTGTGGTCGGTTCACGTGCTGCCGGAGGTGATCGCCGGCCTCGTCCGGCAGCAGTCGAAGGCGCGGGTGAAGGTGATCTCCGGCGTGCTCGACACGCTGCTGCCCCAGCTCCTGAAGGGCGAGCTCGACCTCGTGTGTTCGGCGCTCGACTTTCCCGACCACCCAGACCTGGTGAAGGAGCAGCTCTGCGACAGCGAGCACGTCGTGATCGCGCACGAGCGCCATCCGCTCGTGCAGTCGACGCGCGTCGAGGCGGCGCAACTCGCGGAGTGCCCGTTCGTGGGCTTCACCCAGGATTACGCCGGGCTGGGGCGGATGGAGGAGTACTTCGCGATGCATGGCCTCGAATCGCCCGGACTCGCGGTCGAGGCGAGTTCGCTCGAGATGGTGTTCTCGCTGCTGGGGACCGGTGAGTTCGTGGCCAGCCTGTCTTCGGAAGTGATGGCGCGCGGCCGCCAGATCGGGCTCGCGCGCGTGCCGATCGACGGCTCGTTCTGGCGCTTCCGCGGCGGGATCGTCTACCGGCGCGCGCCGCAGGCCACGCCGCTCGCGAACCTGCTGGTGCGCGCGCTGCACGAACGCCTGCAGCCCCGGGCATAACCGCCGGGAATGGGCGCATGAAAAGACCTCAATGGACGCGGCGCGGCGCGCTCCCTACGATCGCGTGAGCGGCGCCCCTCGCGGGCGCAGCGCACCTGTGTGGAGTGGAGCCGATGAGCGCCGTCGTCGATCCGGTCAGTGGCCTCGAGTTCACCGAGCTGTCGCATCGCTGGGGCTACAACTCTCCCACCTGGCCGGGGTTCGAGGATCTCAGGATCCACCGGATCGTCAACCACGCGAAGCACGGCGTGATGACGCAGATCTACAAGGGCTCGATGCACGTGTCGACGCACGTGAACGCCCCGCTGCACCTCGTTGCCGGAGCGAAGGGCGTGGGCCAGTTGCCGGTCGACCGCTTCTTCGGCAACGGCGTCGTGCTGTCGACTCCGAAGGGCAAGTGGGAGCTCGTGACCGCGGATGATCTCGAGCGGGCGACGCCCGCGGTGCAAGCCGACGACATCGTCGTCATCGTCACCGGCTGGCACCGGAAGTACGCGGACAGCCAGGAATACTTCGGCCACGCCCCGGGGCTCGCGCCCGACGCGGCCGACTGGTTGATCGCGCGGCGGGCGAAGCTCGTCGCGGTCGACACCGCCGCGATCGACCATCCGCTCGCGACCTCGCTCGGACCGCATCGCAACGGCCCGCAGATGAAGTACCTGGCGTCCGACTACCGCGCCGCCACCGGGCGCGACGCCAAGGCCGACCACCCGGTGTGGAACGCCGCGCATCGGAAGCTCCTCGCCGCGGGCATCCCGACGATCGAGAACGTCGGCGGCGACGTCGACCGGGTCGCCGGCAGGCGCTGCAGCTTCCAGGCGTTGCCGTGGAACTGGCACGAGGGCGACGCCTGCGTCGTGCGCTTCGTCGCGATCCACGACCCCTCGGGCCGCAACCGGATCGAGTCCGGCGCGGCCACCTGACCGTCCACCCTCGAATATCGCGATGAGCACCTCGTCCTTCCGCTTCTACGACCTCTCGCAACGCTGGGGCCACGGCATGCCCGAGTGGCCGTCGGCCGCTTCGCTCAACGTCCGCACGCTGCAGTTCCACGCGAAGGAGGGCGTGCAGGTCAAGGAGATCGAGTCGTCGATGCACCGCGGCACGCACATGGACGCGCCGATCCACGTGCTCGAGAACACGCCGACCATCACCGACTTCCCGCTGTGGCGCTTCTTCGGCACCGGAGTCGCCGTGTCGATCCCGAAAGGCAAGTGGGGCGTGATCACGCCCGAGGACCTCGAGCGCGCGACGCCGGCGATCCGCGAGAACGACATCGTGATGATCAACACCGGCGCGCACCGTCTGTGGGGCGACAACGACGATTACTTCGCCTATTCGCCGGGGCTCTACCGGGACGCGGCGCGGTGGCTCGTCGATCGCAAGGTGAAGCTCGTGGGCATCGACGTGCAGGCGCTCGATCATCCGCTGGGGACGAAACTCGTCTCGCACGGCACCGGCCCGTCGCACCCGTGGCTCGAGGACGAGTACCGGGCGTTCTCCGGGCGGCCGCTCGAGCAGGACTTCCCCTGGTGGGAGCCCGCGCACAAGGTGATGCTCTCGGCGGGCATTCCGGGCATCGAGAACATCGGCGGCGACATCGACGAGATCACCGGCAAGCGCTGCACGTTCCTGTGCTTCCCGTTCCGCTGGTACGAGGGCGAGGGCTGCGGCGTGCGCGTGGTCGCGCTCGTCGACCCGGACCAGTCGTTCCGCTTCGAGACCGGAGCGTGAAGCCGCCATGCAGGTGACACCGATCCTCGACGCGCAGCCCTACGACGCGCCGCGCCATTTCGGCATGCGGGGCTACCGCCTGCAGGGCGGGGAGGTGAGCCCGTTCGGAGCGCAGGTCGGTCTGTCGGTGTTCGAGCCGGGGGGCGGGGCGGAACTCTCGTCGTCGAGCGTCGACCGCGCCTACGTGGTCGTGTCCGGCGAGATCGCGGTCGTCGTGGACGGCGCCGAGACGCTGCTGCGCGAATGCGACAGTTGCTTCATCCCGGCCGGCGAGGCCCGCGCGCTTCGCAACCACGGCGTGTTGCCGTGCGTGATGATCACGGTGATTCCGAAGTCCTGAACCCGCTTTCGCGACGACCCCGGACGCCACGAACCCACGGAACGCGCCATGATCTCCGAGACCCTTCGCGACCCGATGCGCCTGTTCGACCTGGCCGGGAGGACCGCGCTCGTCACCGGAGCGTCGGGCGCGTTCGGCCGCGGCGTCGCGCTCGCGCTCGCGGCGATGAAGGTGAAGCTGGTGCTGGCGTCGGGCTCGAAGGACGAACTCGATGCGGTCGCGGACGAGGCGAGGAGCCTCGGCGGCGAGGTGGCGACCGTCGCACGGCGGCCGGACACGCTGGCCGACGCGCAGGCGATGCTTGCGGCGGCGCTCGAACGTTTCGGCGCCCTCGACATGCTGGTCGTCGCGTCCGGTTTCAACAAGGCCGGATTCATCCAGGACCAGGGCCTCGACGAGTGGCAGGCGGTGATGGATGCGAACGTCCGCGCGCCCTGGCTCCTGTGCAAAGCGGTCGGCGGGCACTGGATCGCGAACGCGCGCCGGGGCAAGGTCCTGCTGATGTCGTCGGTGCGCGGGCGGCACGGCAACTACTCGGGCTACGGCGGCTACTGCACGTCGAAGGCCGCCACCGACGGCTTGACGCGCGTGCTCGCCACCGAGTGGGCGAAACACGGGATCACGGTCAATGCGATCGCACCCACCGTGTTCCGCTCGAAGCTCACCGCGTGGATGTTCGGCGACGACTCGCTCGGCACGCAGACGCGCCAGCGGTCGCTCTCGCGCATACCGACCGGGCGGCTGGGCGAAGTCGAGGACCTGATCGGCATGGCGATCTACCTGCTCGCGCCGGCGTCCGACTTCTGCACCGGCCAGGTGATGTACGTCGACGGCGGCTACACGGCGGCCTGATGGGAGCCGAGCGCATCGCGGTGCTGGGCGCGGGCCGGATGGGCTGCGGCATCGCGCAGGTGTTCTGCGCCTCCGGGCACCCGGTGGCCCTGCACGACGCCTCCCCGGAGGCGCTCGCGAAGGCGCCCGCCACGATCCGCGATCACGGCGATCTCCTTGGACAGGATGCCGCGACGATGGCGGAGCTCGTGTGCACCGCCGACTTCGCCGCCGCGGTGCGCGGCGCGAGCGTCGTGATCGAGGCGGTGCCCGAGCGGCTCGCCTTGAAGCGCGAGGTGTTCGCACGGCTCGAGGCCTCGGCAGGGCCGGACGCGCTCCTCGCGACCAACACGTCGGCCATCCCGATCGGGGCCATCGCGGAAGGACTCGGCCGGCCGGGGCGCGTGCTGGGCATGCACTTCTGGAATCCGCCGCACCTCGTGCCGCTCGTCGAGGTCGTCCAGGGCCCGCGCAGCGACGCCTCCGCGATCGCGCGGGCGATGAACCTGCTCGAGTCGGTCGGCATGTCGCCGGTGCATGTGAAGCGCGACGTCCCCGGATTCATCGGCAATCGCTTGCAGCACGCGCTCAAGCGCGAGGCGATCGCGCTGGTCGCGGCGGGCGTGTGCGATGCAGCGACGCTCGACCGCGTCGTGAAGGATGGCTTCGGCGCACGACTCTCGGTGCTGGGGCCGCTCGAACAATCCGACATGGTCGGCCTCGATCTGACGCTCGCGATCCACGAGGTCCTGATCGCCGACCTCGACCGCACGCCCGGTCCCCATCCCTACCTTCGCGCGCGCGTGGCCGCGGGCGAGACCGGCATGGCGGCGAGCCGAGGCTTCCGCGCCTGGACGCCCGAGGAGGCGGCCGAGGTGAAGTCGCGGCTCGACCGCCACCTCGTGGCGACGGCGCGCGAACGATTGCGACATCGCGGCACCGGTGCGTCGATCGGCACCGGCACGAACCAGCGAACCGAAACCCAACGAGGCATTCGCGGAGGAACGACATGAAGGCGATTCTGATTCGGGGCGCGACGGTGCTCCTGGTGGCAGCCTGGGCGGCGACGGGTGCGCTGGCGCAGCCGATCGAGCTCAAGATGAGCCACTACCTGCCCGCCGTGAACGTCATCACGACGGACTTTCTGATGCCCTGGGCCGCGGAGGTCGAGAAGCGCTCGGCCGGCAAGGTGAAGATCACCGTGTTCCCGGCCGGCTCGGCGTTCGGATCGATCGACCGCCAGCTCGACCAGGTGCGCTCGGGCGTGGTCGACGTCGCGTTCGGGCTGGTCGGCGTGCCGCGCGATCGGCTCCCGCGCACCGAGCTGATCGAGCTGCCGTTCCTCACGCAGAACCGCGACGTCGCGAACCGCGCGCTGTGGGCGGTGGCGCAGAAGGATCTCGCGAAGGAGTACTCGGGACTGAAGCTGCTCGCGCTCACCAACGACATGACGCGGCTGCACACGCGCAACAAGCCGATCAAGTCGCTCGATGACCTCAAGGGCCTGCGCATCCGGGCGCCCTCGGTCACCGTCAACAAGGTCCTGCTGGCGGTCGGCGCGGTCCCGGTCAACCTGCCGCCGGTGCAGGTCTACGAGAACCTCGAGAAGGGCGTGATCGACGGCGCGGTGTTCGCCTGGGACCCGATCGCCTCCTACAAGCTCGCCGAGGTGCTGAACTTCCACGTCGACACGGTCGTGACGGCCGTGGCGTTCTGGTTCGCGATCAACGAGCAGAAGTACAACGCACTGCCGCCGGACGTGCGGGCGGCGATCGACGCGGCATCGGGCGACCATCTGATCCCGAAGTTCGACGGCTGGTTCGAGCGCTGGAACCGCCTCGGCATCGACGCGGCGAAGGCGCGCAATTCCCCGATCGCGAAGCTCTCCGACGCCGAACTCGCCCGCTGGGAGAAGGACTCGCAGAAGGTCATCGAGGACCGCCTGGCCGAACTCGAGAAGGCGGGAGTCTCCGACGCGCGTTCGGTCTACCGGGACATGAAGGACGCGGTCGCGAAGCAGAAGAAGTAGAGGGGCGATGCCGATGGTCGCCGGGCTCAACCGGTGGCTGCACCGGGTGAGCCTCGGTGCCGCCTACGTCGCGGCGGTGGCGCTCGCCGTGTCGGTGGGCGTCACCGTGATCGACATCGTGCTGCGTCACACGGTCGGCACGCCGGTCCCCGGCGTCGTCGACCTGACGCAGCTCTGCGTGATGTGGGCGGCGTTCCTGTCGATCCCGGTCGCGTTCCACCTCGACAACCACATCAGCGTCGTCCTGTTCACCGACCGGCTGGAACTCCGTCGCCGGCGGCAGGTGTTCTGCGCGGGCGCGTTCGTCTCGGCGGTCCTGCTCGCGGTCGCGTGCTGGGCGTCGGCGGCCAAGGCGCTGCAGGAGGCCGCGATCGGCGACCGCTCGATGATCCTCGCCATCCCGCTCTTCTGGTACTGGGTGCCGGTGATTCTGGGCTTCGGACTGTCGGCCGCGTGCGCGCTGGGGCGTGCGCTCGAGTATGCGCAGGGGAGGGGAGCGCCGGCCTCGAGCGCAGGAGAGCCGGCATGAGCACGACGCGGCCGCTCGGCGATGCCCGTCTCCCGCTCGGCGCGCGGATGCGCGCCGCCGCCGCGAACGCTGCGGAGGCCCGCCGGTGACCCACGAGATCTGGGGACTCACGGGATTCGCGGCGGTACTCGCGCTCATCATGGCGCGCGTGCCGATCGGCATCGCGATGGCCGTGATCGGCGCGGGAGGCACGTGGCTCCTGGGCGGCTTCGACACGTTCAAGTTCGGGCTCGGCACCGCGCCGTTCAACGCGTTGTTCCCGTACAGCCTGTCGGTGCTTCCGCTGTTCATCATGATGGGCGTGTTCGCGGCCTACTCGGGCATGTCGCGCAACCTGTTCGTCGGCGCCAACGCGTTCGTCGGCCATCGACCCGGTGGGCTCGCGGTGGCGACCATCAGCGCGTCCGCCGTGTTCGGCGCGGTGTGCGGTTCGAGTCTCGCGACCGCCGCGACGATGTCGAAGGTCGCGTTGCCGGAGATGAAGGAACGCGGCTACGGCGAAGGACTCGCGACCGGCGCGGTCGCGGCCGGCGGGACGCTCGGCATCATGATTCCGCCGAGCATTCCGCTCGCGCTCTACGGCCTCCTGACCCAGACCTCGATCGGCGCGCTCTACGCCGCGGCGATCCTGCCCGGGGTCCTCGGCGCCGTGCTCTACATGGGCGCGGTGTGGGTGACGACGTGGCGCCGCCCGGACGTCGGCCCCGCGGGCGCACGCTACACGTGGCGCCAGCGCGTCGAGGCGCTGGTGCAGGTGTGGGACGTGCTCGTGCTGTTCGTGCTGGTGCTGGGGGGACTCTTCCTCGGCTGGTTCTCGCCGACGGAAGCCGCCGCGGTGGGTGTCGCGGGCGCGGTGGTCCTGACCGCGATCCAGGGGAGGCTCACGCGCGAATTCGTCAAGTCCTCGCTGTGGGACACCGCGCTGTCGATGGGGCTCATCTTCCTCGTGCTGATCGGCGCGGGCATCTTCGGATTCTTCATGGACCTGTCCGGCCTGCCCCAGGCGTCGGTGGCCTTCGTGCAGGGGCTCGACATCGGCCGGTACTGGGTGCTGGTCGTGATCCTGGTCGGCTACCTGATCCTCGGCTGCCTGCTCGACAGCCTGTCGATGCTGCTGCTCACGATCTCGTTCGTGTACCCGGTCGTCCACCGGCTCGGGTTCGACGCCGTGTGGTTCGGCATCCTGATGGTCACGGTGATCGAAATCGGCCTCATCCACCCGCCGTTCGGCATGAACCTGTTCGTCGTGCAGGCGTCGCAGCCGGGGCTCAAGCTCGGCACCGTGGTCAAGGGCGTGCTGCCGTTCCTCGCCGCCGACTTCGTGCGGTTGACGCTGCTCGTCGTGTTTCCGTCGATCACGCTGGTGTTCGCGGGAGTGGTGAAATAGGCGGAGCGCCGGGACGGTGCGGCGTCGCCGCGCGTCTTGGCGTGCTCGACCGGGCTCGATATCATCGTCTGCAGCCGCGTCGACGCCTCGTCTTCCGGAACGCGAGTTCATGGACATTCCCATCCCCGCCCCCGAACTGCAGGTCAGCGAGTGGCTGAACACGGCATCGCCGCTCAGCCTCGGCGCGCTGCGCGGCAAGGTCGTCGTGCTGCACGCGTTCCAGATGCTGTGTCCCGGTTGCGTGCTGCACGCGGTGCCGCAGGCCGAGCGGATGCACCGACACTATTCGAAGGACGATGTGGCGGTGGTCGGACTGCACACCGTGTTCGAGCACCACGACGTGATGACGGTCGCGGCGCTGCGCGTGTTCCTGCACGAGTTCCGCGTTACGCACCCGATCGGCGTGGACGTCGCGGACCCCGCTGGGGCGATCCCGCGCACGATGCGCGCCTACGGGATGCAGGGCACGCCGACGCTGATGCTGATCGACCGGCAGGGCCGGTTGCGGACGCAACAGTTCGGGCAGATCGACGATTTCGCCGTCGCCGCAGGGGTCATGCGTCTCGTCAGCGAAGAGCGCGGTCCATCGTAGCGCGATACTCGCGGTCCCCCTGTCGCTAGTAGGGACATTGCGGCTTCTCGGCTCCGTCCCGGGCGTTGCACCGCCGCCCGGAGGCAACCCGCCCCGCTGAGACCCGGCGGCGATGGCCCCCTGCCCGCCCGGGACGTTCCGTGCGAAGGGCCGCGTCGTCCCCCCGACGTCGCCTCTCGCACGTCCCCGCTCTGATCCGGATCAAGGCTCCGGCGAATCCGCCGGGCGACCATCGAGAGATCGCAACCCTGAGTGGACCGCCATGGCCTTCATGATCCTGTTGCTCGCCGTCCTGCTCGGACTGGCCGTGTGGTTCTTCTTCCAGTTGAATCCGAAGGGCGCGCCGGTGCGCGGACTGCTGCTGTACAACGTGGCGGTCTTCCTCCTCGCGATACCGTCGGGCGCCGTCGCCGGATGGAAGCTCTTCGAAGATGCGGTCGTCATTCGCGGCAACCACGCCGGGATGCCGATGTACCTCGCGGTGATGGCCGGCGGCACGGTGTTCCTGATCGTCGTCGCGGTCGGCGGCATGGTGCGCAACTTCTTCGTGTTTCCGATCAACCGGCGCGCGCCTGCGAGCGAGGGGTCCTGACTTTCAGGAGTCAGAGGACAGAGGACAGAGGACAGACGCGCCCGAGTTTCCGGTGGCGGCGCATTGAGCGCCGTGCAATCTCCTCGCGGGTCAGGCTTCAGCCTGACCTACGACGATGCTGCCGGGCGTCGCGAACGCCCTGCAGGTCCGACTTCAGTCGGACGACCTTCGTGTCGATGTTCCGGGTTCCGTCAAGCGGCAGCCCGACCCGCATGTCGCGGCCGACCAGCGCGCGTCCGGTATGCTCGCGCCACGATGCCCCGGAACACCAGACGGTCCCTGCCCACGGTTGATGCAGTTGTCGCCCTGCGCGGCCCGATGATCGCGTGGCGCGGCGACCCGTTCGAGGTCGGAGCACGCCGCGCGCTGCTCCACGAACCGGACGCCATCGTCGCGATGACAGGCGGGCGCATCGTGCATGCCGGGCCCGCATCGCTGGTGCTGCGGAAGCTGCCGCCGCGCACGCGGGTCGAGCGCCTGCCGCGCCATTCGCTGATGGCGCCGGGCTTCGTCGACGCGCACGTCCACTATCCGCAATGGCCGATGGTCGCGAGCCACGGCGCCCAACTGCTCGACTGGCTCGCGAACCACACGTTCCCGTCCGAGGCTGCGTTCTCCGACTCGAGGCTCGCGTCCCGCGTCGCGCGCGCCTACCTCGACGAGAACCTGCGGCAGGGCATCACGTCCGCCGCGGTCTTCTGCACCGTGCATCCGGGCTCGGTCGACGCGCTGATGCGCGAGGCGCGCGCGCGCGGATTCCGCCTGATCGCCGGCAAGGTGCTGATGGACCGCAACGCGCCGCGGAGGCTCACCGACAGCGCGAAACGCGGTTACGACGAGTCGAAGGCGCTGATCGCCCGATGGCACGGCCGCGGACGCCTGGGCTACGCGATCACGCCGCGCTTCGCGGTGACCTCGTCCCCCGCGCAGCTCGAGGCGGCGGGCGCGCTGTGGCGCGAGCATCCGGACTGCTGGGTGCAGTCGCACGTCTCGGAGAACCGCGGCGAGGTCGAGTGGGTACGCAAGCTCTTCCCGCGCGCGCGCGACTACATCGACGTGTACGCGCGGTTCGGCCTCGTCGGGCCCCGCGCGATCTACGGACACGGCATCCATCTCGCGGAGCGCGAGTGGCGTGCGCTCGCCGCGTCGGGCAGCGCGATCGCGCATTGCCCGACGTCGAACCTGTTCCTCGGCAGCGGGCTCTTTCGCTGGGATCGCGCGAAGAAGCCGGCAAGGCCGGTCGAGGTGGGGCTCGCGACCGATGTGGGAGGCGGGACCTCGCTCTCGATCCTGCGCACGATGGGCGCGGCTTACCAGGTCGCGCAACTCTCCGGTTGGTCGATGCCGCCGGTGCACGCGTTCTGGCTCGCGACGCAGGGGAGCGCTCGGGCGCTCGGCCTCGCGTCGCACATCGGCAATCTCGCGCCCGGCCACGAGGCGGACCTCGTCGTGCTCGACCTCGCGTCGACGCCGGCGATCGCGCAGCGCATGGAACGCGTGGGCGGGGTCGACGAGGCGCTGTTCGTCCAGATGACGATGGGCGACGACCGCGCGATCCGGCAGACCTGGATCGGCGGGCGCAGGCTCCACGATCGCGACACGGCTCCGGCGCGCGTTCGGTAACACGCGGTTACGTTTGGTCACGGTCCCGGGTAGGCCCGCCGTGCTCTGATGGCGTTGTGGATCGCGTGCGGCGCCATGGGTGCCGCGAACATCGGGAGCACACCATGTCGAAGCACACGCTCGCTGTCGCCGTCGCCGCGACGATCGTCGCCACCGCGCAGGTTACCTGGTCCGACGCCGCCTGGGCGAGAGGGACGAAGCAGCACCACGTCCGCGAAGGCACCACGACCGTGCACCGGTCGCGCGGCGCCGACGGTCTCACCGACCGCACGACGACCGGGCCGAACGGAAAGACGCAGAGCGTCGATCGGTATCGGGGCGCCGATGGCGTCGTCGACAGCACGACCACGGGTCCCAACGGCGGCACGACCACCGTCGACCGCTCGCGCAACGCCGACGGCACGATCGACGCTTCGATCACGCGCACGAAACCATGACCGCGGAGTTCGCGGTCTTCGACTGCGCGGGCCGCCACGCGTAGAATCGGGGCACGTGCCAGGCGCCGGGGACGAGGTCCCGGCGCCGCGCGCGTTTCCCGATGAGCGACGGCGCCGCTGCATCCGCGATTCGAACCCCGCGCAGTCGCTGGTTGCGGCGGTTCGCGTGGGTCGCGGGCATTCTGGCGCTGCTGATCCTCGCGGCCTGGCTCGCGGTCCCGCCGATCCTGCGCGCGCAGCTCGAGTCCCGCCTCACCGAGGCGCTCGGCCGCAAGACCACGGTCGAGTCGGTCGCGTTCAACCCGTTCACGCTGCGCGTGACGATTCGCGGCCTCTCGATCGCCGACGCTGCGGGACCCCGGCCGCTCCTCGCGTTCGACGAACTCGACGCCGACCTGTCGACCGCGTCGATCGTGCACCGTGCCCCTGTGCTCGATGCGCTGAAGATCGTGCGTCCGTCGGTCTCGCTCTCGCGCGACCCGCAGGGCCGCTACAACGTCTCCGACCTGATCGACCGGGCGACCTCGGGACCCGATGGCCCGCCGCCCCGCTTCTCGCTCAACAACATCGAGGTCGAGGACGGGACCGTCACCTTCGCCGACGCCGTCGCGGGGCGCGAGCACAAGCTCACCTCGCTCGTGCTCGGCATTCCGTTCCTGTCGTCGCTGCCCTACCAGACCGAGATCCGGGTGACTCCGCGCGCGGAGGGCTCGCTCAACGGGTCGCAGGTCGCGCTCGGCGGGTCCACGGTGCCGTTCGCGGATCCTCCCGAAGCGTCGCTCGACCTCGACCTCGACGCGCTGCCGCTCCGGGAATATCTCGCCTACCTGCCCGCGAAGCCCCGCGTGGATCTCGCGGGCGGCGCGCTCACCACGAAGCTCAAGCTCGTGTTCGTCGGGGGGCGGGGCGCCGCGCAGCGCCTGGATCTGCGCGGCGATGCGCGCATCGACGGTCTCGCGGTGAAGCGCCGCGACGGCTCATCGCTCGTCGCGGCGGACCGGATCGCGATTTCGCTCGACGCGGTCGACCTCGTCCGTCACGAGGCGCGCGTCGCGTCGGTGGCGATCGACGCACCGACGATCGACCTCAAGCGCCTCGCCGACGGGACGCTCGAACTCGCGCAGCCGCTGTTCGAGGCGCCGGCGCGCGCCACGCCGGCGTCGCGCGTCTCGGAACCGGCGAAGTCGGCAGAGAAGCCCTGGACCGTGACACTCGCCAAGGCGACGGTCGCCCGCGGCAGCCTCGGCCTCGCCGACGAGTCGTCCGGGTTCCGCTCGTCGCTCGTCGACGTGTCGGTCGACGCGACCAACCTCTCGACGAAGGCCGGCGAGAAGGCGCATGTCGCACTCGCGTTCGTCTCCGGCGATCGCATCGCCACGTTCAAGGGCGAGGCCGATGTGGAGCCCACGGTCCCCGCCGCGAGCGGGCGCTTCGAACTCGCGAAGTTCTCGCTCGGGCTGCTCTTCCCGTACTACAAGGACGTGCTCGCGGTCGAGGTTCAGAAGGGTTCGCTCGCGCTCGCGACGACGTTCGCGTACGGCGCCGACGGCAACCTGCGCCTGTCGGACGGGACGGCGACGGTCGACGATCTGCGTCTCGCGTTCCCCGGCGCGCGCGAGCCGCTGTGGCGCGTTCCGCAACTGCGGGGCACGGGCCTCGACGTCGACGTCGCGGCGCGCCGCGTGTCGATCGGCACGATCGCAGGCAGCGGCGCCGTGCTGCGGATCGCGCGCGAACGCGACGGCACGCTCGAAGCGGCACGCATCATGAAGACGACCCACGCGACCGGAACCGCGGACAGCGACGACCGCACCTGGACGCTGCTGGTGAGGCAGACCTCGATCGAGCGCGTGACCGCCGACCTGGAGGACCGGGTGCCGAATCCGCCGGTGAAGCTCGCGGCGCGCGACCTGTCGTTTTCGATCGGCGACTACTCGAACGCGCGCGGCGCGAAGTCGGAACTCACGCTGCGCACGCGGCTGGGCGATCGCGGCCGGCTCGCCTTCGAAGGGCCGGTCGTCACCAATCCGTTCTCGATCTCCGGCCGGCTCGAGGCGTCGGGACTGAACCTCGTGTCGATCCGGCCCTACGTGGAGTCGCAGGTCAACGTTTCGGTGACCGGCGGGCGCTTTGCCGCGAAAGGCGACCTGTCGGTCGAGACGCGCGAGAACGCGCCCGCCAAGGCGAGCTGGAAGGGCAACGTGACGGTGACCGAGTTCGCGGCGCTCGACAAGCCGACCGCCTCCGACCTCGCGCGCTGGAAATCGCTCGCGATCGAGGGACTCGACGTCACGACCTCGCCCTTCCGCACCTCGATCGAGCGAATCGTCGCCGCGGATTTCTACGCGCGCGTCATCGTCTATCCGGACGGCACGCTCAACCTCACGCGCCTGCTCACGCCGGGCGCTGAGCCCGAGCCTGCACCCGATGCCAAGCCGGCGTCGGTGGCCGCGGCGGAGCCGCGCGAGGACACGCCGGTGTCGATCGGCCGGATCGAGCTGTCCGGCGGCAACGTCAATTTCTCGGACCAGTTCGTGCGCCCGAACTACTCGGCGAACCTCACCGACGTCGCGGGGACCATCGGCGCGATGTCGCCGGAGAAGGCGGGCGAGGTGGCGATCGCGGCGCGCGTCGACCAGGCGGCGCCGGTCGAGGTGCGGGGCACGCTCCAGCCGTTCGCGCGCGAACTCGCGCTCGACCTCACCGGCAAGGCGCGCGACGTCGACCTGCCGCCGCTCTCGCCCTATGCGATCAAGTACGCGGGCTACGGGATCGAGAAGGGCAAGCTGTCGTTCGACGTCCACTACAAGATCGAGGACCGCAAGCTCGCCGCCGAGAACCAGCTCGTGCTCGACCAGCTCGTGTTCAACCGGGAACGCGTGGATAGCCCGACCGCGACGAAGCTCCCGGTACTCCTCGCCGTGTCGTTGCTCAAGGACCGCAACGGCGTGATCGACATCCGGCTTCCGATCTCCGGTTCGCTCGACGATCCGAAGTTCTCGGTGGGCGGACTGATCGTGCAGGTGATCGTCAACCTGATCACCAAGGCGATCACGGCGCCCTTCGCCCTGCTCTCCGCGGCATTCGGCGGCGGAGAGGAACTCTCGACGATCCCGTTCACCGCGGGCAGCGCCGCGTTCGGACCCGAGGCGCAGAAGCGCGTCGACACGCTCTCCAGGGCGCTCGCGGACCGCCCGGGACTGAAGCTCGACATCGGCGGACGCGCGGACCCGGCCGGCGACCGCGAGGCGTTGCGGCGCGCGAGCGTCGAGAACGCGATGAAGCGCGCGAAGCTGAAGTCGCTGGCGTCGGAGGGCAATGCGCCTGCGTCGGTCGACGCGGTCGCGATCGGGGCCGACGAGCGGGTGCGCTGGCTGACCGCGGCGTATCGCGAGGCGCCGATCAAGGAGCGGCCGCGCAACGTCATCGGCATGCTGAAGGATGTCGCACCCGCCGAGATGGAGGCGATGCTCCTCGCGAACGCGACGGTCGATGACGAGGCGTTGCGTCAGCTCGCCCATGCGCGTGCGCAGGCGGTGAAGGACGCGCTCGTCGCGAAGGGCGTGGCGGGCGAGCGATTGTTCCTCCTCGCGCCCAAACTCGGCGGCGAGACGGTCGGGCCTGGCGGACGAGCCGCGGCACCACCGGGCGCGCCGCTGCCGCCCGCGCGCGTCGATCTCGCGCTGCGCTGAGCGGACGGTACACTTCGGGTTTCTCCGCATCGGGCGACCCCGCGTCGCATCGAACGATGGATGTTCCGATCGAATCCTGGCAGGCGCGAACCTGGACGTCCGACTGGACCGCGGAGGAGAGCGCGCGCGCTGTCCTGATCCTGGAGTCGGGCGGCGTGCTGGTGCTGCCCGACTGCGGTTTCGCCTTCGCACCGGAGGAGCGTCGGTTCCTCGATGCGCGCTGGCTCGACGGCTCGCGCAAGAACATCGGTCTCGACGGCGAGGCGGTGCGGGGCACCACCGCGCGGGGCGAGGACGCACGGGCGCTCGCGGCGACGATCGCGCGGTTCGCGCGCTCGGCCACGACACTGGTCGAGCGCCTGCTGCCGGCGTACGCGCATCGCATCCGGCGCGCGCGCACGAGCTTCCGCCCTGCTGCCGTCGCCGGCCGGGCGCAGTCGCCCCGGCACGACGACACGAGGCTGCACGTCGACGCGTTCCCGTCGCGGCCCACGGGCGGGGAACGCATCCTGCGCGTGTTCTGCAACGTCAACCCTTCCGGCGCGGACCGCGTCTGGCGCGTCGGTGAGCCCTTCGCTGACATGGCCGCGCGCTTCCTGCCGTCGATCCGGCCGCAGCCGCCGGGCAAGGCCGCGATGCTGTCGGCCCTGCGCGTGACGCGCGGGACGCGCAGCGAATACGACCACGTGATGCTGCTCTTGCACGATCGCGCCAAGCTCGACGCCGACTACCAGCGCGATTCGCCGCGGCGCGAGGTGCGTTTCGCGCCGGGCACGACCTGGCTCGTCTTCTCCGACCAGGTGATGCACGCGGTGATCTCCGGGCAGTACATGATGGAGCAGACGCTGCATCTGCCGCTCGACGCGATGGTCCACCCGGCGCGCTCGCCGTTCGCTTTGCTCGAGCGCCTCGCCGGCCGGGCGATGGGCTGACGGGCCTCGCGTTCCCTCCGGACGGCGGCCGCTCTCGTCGGCACGGGGGGAAGCGGGCATCCGCGTCGGCCTCCGGGAGACTCCCGAATCTTCGAGGCACGTGCGGGACGAAGGGTTGCGCTTCAACGGCGCGGCCCACCGGCGACCGGGCGAGGTCGTTCCCGATGAAGCGGAGTCGCCGGGCGGGCGAGGGCGTCGTTCGTTGACCGTGATAATGCGAATCGTTATCATTCGCCGCATGAGCCCCACGCCGACCACACCCCCCGAGACCACGCCGGGCGACGCGCCGCCATCGCCGCGTCCGGCCGTCGCGAGGGTGCCGGCGCCGCGGACGAGTTCGCGCGCGCTCCTGGGCGACGCCCGCGAACTCGTGATCGACCACGAGGGGCGCGAGTACCGTCTGCGGATCACGCAGAACGGCAAGCTCATCCTCACTGCGTAGCACGACCGTGGATCCGCAGCGTCGCACCTTCGCAGATCGCGTGTCCCGGCGGCTCGCGACGACTGCGTCGCGGCAGGTTCGGCCGCATTCCAGAACGGGCTGCTGATGCGCGCGGCGGCCGTCGGTACCGCCGCGTTGGGGCCGCTTCCGCCTTCGCCCCGTCCAGCGCCGCGCGCCAGGCTCGCCGCCGTCGCGGCGGTGCGGCCGCCCGTGGAGTACGCCAAGCCCCGCATGAACTGGCCGGCCATCGCCGCGATCATCGCCTTCCACGCCGTCCTGATCGGGATTCTGGTCACGCAGACCTCGCCGCTGCGGGTCGCGAAGGCGCCGTCGGCGATCACCGTCGAGATCGTGCGGCCGGTCGAACCGCCGAAGCCGCCGCCGCCGCCGCCGAAGCGCACGCCGCTGCCGGCCAGGACGATTGCGCCGCAGGCGGTCGTCGCGCCGCCTCCGGTCATCGTCCCCGATGTGCCGCGGGCGCAGGACCTGCCGACGATCACGCTGCCGCCCGCGCCGCCCGATCCGGTCCCGCAGCCGGCCGTGCCGGCACCTGCCGCGCCGGTCGCGGCGGCACCCGCGCCCGAGCCGCTCGTTCCGCCGCGGTTCGACGCCGCCTACCTCGACAATCCGCCGCCGGCGTACCCGGCGATGGCGCGCCGGTTGCGCGAGGAAGGCCGTGTGCTGCTCCGCGTGCTCGTGACGGCGGACGGACGCGCCGGTTCGATCGAGGTCGCGACCTCGAGCGGTTCGGAGCGCCTCGACCAGGCGGCGCTCGACGCCGTTCGACGCTGGCGCTTCGTCCCGGCGAAGCGCGGCGACGCCGCGGTCGCGGCGCACGTCTTCGTCCCGATCTCCTTCGCGCTCGAGTCGCGCTGACGCGGCGCCGGTGCCGCGGAGTCCGAAGGGAAGCTCGTCATCCCGGTGCCGCGGCCGGCGAAACGAACGAAGGCGACGGCACGGGCCGTCGCCTTCGATGTCCGGACGAACGCGGACGGCCCTCGCGCGGCCGATCCGCGGGCTACACGCGGCGCTTGTACTCGCCGGTGCGCGTGTCGACTTCGATCCGGTCGCCGGTGTTGACGAACAGCGGCACCGGGACCTCGAAGCCGGTCGAGAGCTTCGCGGGCTTCAGCACCTTGCCCGACGTGTCCCCCTTGACCGCGGGCTCGGTGTAGGTGACCTCGCGCACGACGGTGTTCGGCATGTCGACGGCGATCGCGCGCCCTTCGTAGAAGGTGATCTCGCACTCGAGGCCTTCCTCGAGGTAGTTGAGCGCGTCGCCCATCGACTCCTTCTCGACCTCGTACTGGTTGAACTCGCCGTCCATGAACACGTACATCGGATCGGAGAAGTACGAGTAGGTCACTTCCTTCTTGTCGAGCTGGATCGTCTCGAACTTCTCGTCGGCGCGGTAGATCGTCTCGGTGCCGGTGCCCGAGAGGAGGTTCCTGAGCTTCATCTTGACGACGGACGCGTTGCGGCCGGATTTCGAGAACTCGGCCTTCTGCACGACCATCGGGTCCTTGCCGACCATGATCACGTTGCCGGCCCGGACTTCCTGGGCGATCTTCATCGGGGTCTCCGGGGGCGGCGGGGCTCGCGCCGGGCCGCCCGTTTGAATTTGGGGAACCTTTGATTATAGCCGGGATTCTACCCATTGCACCAATCCCGCGGCGAGGTCGGTCCGGGACGCGAGTCGGTCCGCCCAGTGCCTGGCCGATGCCGCGAGCGCGCCGCGGGCGCGATCGAAGGGCGCCCATGCCCCCGCCAGGGCGGGGCCGTCGCCGCGATTCAACGCGAGCGTGAACGCCCGCATCGCGTCCGCCGCCTCGCGCGGGGCGGATCCGAGCGAGCGGTCGAGGAACGCCTCGACCTTCGCGAGGTGCGCGAGGCCCTCCTGCGGGTAGGCGTGCCACGCGAACGGCAGGCCCGCCCACTGCGCGCGCACGAACGAGTCCTCGCCGCGCACGATCGCGATGTCGCACGACCACAGGAGCGCATCGAAGTCGCGCTGGGTGACGAACGGGATGGACACGAGCGTGAGCGCGCCGCGCACCAGGGGCGCGCCCGGATGCGGCACGCGGCCGCCGCTCCAGCGGTCGATCGCATCGGCCGCCACGCCTTGCGGCACGAGCACGACCCACGGCGCATCGGCCTCGCTCCATGCGTCGAAGAGTTCGGCGAGTGAAGGTGTCGGATAGCAGAACAGCAGCACGACGCCGCCGTGCGTGGGCGGTTCCGCTCCGACCGAGGCGAGCGTGGCCGCCCGGGCGGCAGGATCGCGCAGGAACGCGTCGCGGCGCGCGACGAGGTCGTGTTCGCGCAGCAGGCCCCCGCTGGCCGGCGTGAACCCCGGGCACCAGTAGTGCCGCGCGAGACCGGTGCGCGGTTCGGGCGAAGCGCGCAGGTGGGCGCCGTCGACCCAGGCTTCCGCGGACAGGTACTCGAGGACGATCCACGCCGGCGGCCGCAACGCGTGCGCCATCGTGTCGATCCACGTGGGCGGCAACCCGGCGCCGAACGCGTCGACGACGACATCGCCGGGTACCCAGGGCGCGTCCGCGGGACCGCGCCGGACGAGAACGCCTTCCGCGCGCGATTCCTCTGCGGCGGGATCGATGCCGGGGACCATCCGCGCTAGCGGCGCCGGATCGTCGATCCACAGCGTCACGCGTTGCGCGTGCTCGTGCACGAGCTGGCGCGAGAGCCGCCACGCGACGCCGGCGTCGCCGTAGTTGTCGACCACCTTGCAGAGGACGTTCCAGTCGAGCTTCGGTCGCATCGCATCGGCACCCTTGCGCTCGCCATTATCGCCGCCCGCGGACTGGCGCGGAGCTTGCTGGCCCGCTTGCTACAATGACCGGCAAGGAGGCCCTGCGCGACCGTGCGCAACGCGGATCGAGCAGAATTCCCCGGAGCACGGAACGTCCACGATGAGCACCCCCGATTCGCCGACCGTCGACGTCGTCTCCGACGTCGTCTGCCCGTGGTGCTACGTCGGCAAGCGCCACCTCGACGCCGCGCTCGCGCAACTCGAGCGCGAGGGCGTTACGCGTCCGACCGTTCGCTGGCACCCCTACGAACTCGACCCGGGCGTGCCGCGCGACGGCATCGACCGGCGCGAGTACCTGGAACGCAAGTTCGGCGGGGGCTCGCGTCTCGCGCAGGTCCACGAACGGCTGCACAGCGCGGGAACGCAGGCCGGCATCGCGTTCGACTTCGGGCGCATCGCGCGCCAGCCCAACACGCGCGACGCCCATCGTTTGATCGCGTGGGCCCAGCATCGCGGCGACGCGGGGCCGCTGGTCGAGAAGCTCTTTCGCGCGTTCTTCGTCGAAGGCCGGTTCGTGGGTTCGCACGAGGTCCTCGCCGATCTCGCCGCCGAGGCCGGCGAGGACCGCGCGGCCGCGGTGGCGTTCCTGCTCTCGCCGGTCGGCGATGCCGAAATCGAGGCCGCCGAATCCCGTGCAGCGTCGCTCGGCATCCGCGGCGTGCCGTTCTTCATCATCGACGGCCGCTTCGGTCTCTCGGGCGCGCAACCGCCCGAGGCGATCGCCGACGCCATGCGCCGAGCCCGCCAGCCGCAGGCCGCCGACTGATTCGCGCCGCCGCGCCGCGGCGCGGATGTCACCTTCGCGTCACGTTCCACCCGTTGCCGTTGTCCACACCGCCAGCCTAGGATTGGGAAGGGCGGTCCCCAGGGAGGGGCGAACCCGGCCGGTGCGGGCGTCGCGCCGGTCGATCAAGCGAGGGCCATCATGCGACCGGACCACCTGTTCCGTGCATTCACCCTGGCCGGAGCGCTCGCCGTAGCGCCCGCCGCCCAAGCCATCGACTTCACGCTGATCTCGATCGGACAGGCACCGTCCGGCGTCTGCGCGAACTCGGTCATCACCAATGTCCAGGATCTCGCGGTCTCCTACAACCTCCTCGACAACGGAACGAACGTCTACAACATCCGGTTCACCTGGACGATCACGCCGTCGGTGGGGCCGGTCATCAACCAGACGATGAACTTCTGGTTCGACCCGGAATCCGCGGTCCAGATGGACGTGCAGGACTGGTTCGACGCCGAATTCGGCGGGTCGATCCCGGTTCCGGGCGCTCCGACGCAGCCTTGGGTGGGCACGATCGTCGGTTCGCCGATCGACGGGTCGGGCAACGTCGTCGGCACGTCGGCCCGGTTTACCCTCCAGTGCGACGTCAACGGCAATGCCTCGATCGTCGATGTCGTCGACGACATCCGGCCCCCGTCGGCGATGGCGGTTCCGGTCGATTCGCCGGCCGCGCTCCTCGCGCTGGCGCTCGCCTGCCTCGGTCTGGGCATGCGGTTCGCGGCGCGCAGGTCAGGAGTCAGTTGACAGTTGACAGTTGACAGTTGACAGTTGGCAGTGGCGCCGGCGTAACCGGTGGCGGCGCATCAAGCGCCGTTGCGAGGTTGAGCTTCGGTCGGACGCGATTCGCTTCGATGCGGCGAGCCCCCGAATGGGGATGCCCGACGTACGACGAATAGATGGGTTCACGGCTGCCGAGTGACCGCAAAGCCGTGGCCGGTGCGCGTCCGCCAATCTGACCCACGGCAATCTCGCAACGGCGCTGAATGCGCCGCCACCGGAGACTCTGCCGCCACTGTCAACTGTCAACTGACTTCTGACACCTGAGACTCAGAACGCCTCGTCCCACGGCATCGACAGCCGCTTCGCGGCGGCGATGACGCCGACCATGCTGTAGGTCTGCACGAAGTTGCCCCAGGGCTCTCGCGTCACCGGGTCGACGTGCTCGGCGAGGAGGCCCAACCGTGTGCGGCAGTCGAGGAGCCGGCCGTAGAGGTCGCGGGCCTCGTCACGGCGACCGAGCCGCGCGAGGGCGTTCACGTACCAGAACGTGCAGACGACGAACGCGTGGTCGGGCGCGCCGAAGTCGTCGTGCTCGACGTAGCGGAACACGAAGTCGCCGCGCTTGAGTTCACGGCCGATCGCCTCGACGGTGGAGGCGAAGCGCGGGTCGTCGGATGCGAGGAAGTTGAGGTCGGCGAGCAGGAGCAGACTCGCGTCGAGCGCCTCGCCGCCCATGGTCGCGACGTAGGCGCCGCGCTGCTCGTTCCAGCAACGGGCCAGGATGAAGTCGCGGATGCGCTTCGACTCGGCGCGCCAGCGCGTGGCGCGATCGGCGAGCCCGAGCTGCGCGGCGATCCGCGCGAGACGGTCGCACGCGGCCCAGCACATGACGGCCGACCAGGTATGCACGCGCAGCTTCCCGCGCAGCTCCCACAATCCGGCGTCCGGCTGGTCGTGCAATGCGATCGCCCGCACTCCGAGCGGCTCGAGTCGGGCGAAGAGCGCCGCGTCGCCGACTCGCGCGAGCCGCTCGTCGAAGAACGCGTGCGTCACGGCCAGCACCACCGACCCGTAGGCGTCGTGCTGCGCCTGCAGGTAGGCCTGGTTGCCGACGCGCACCGGCCCGATGCCGCGATAGCCGGGCAGCGAGGTCACGATGCGCTCGTCGAGCGCGGCGTCGCCGGCGATCGAGTACACCGGCTGCAGCGGCGCTCCGTCGACGCCCGAGGCGATCGTCGCCAGGTAGCGCATGTAGCCTTCGAGCGTCGCGGTGGCGCCCAGCCGGTTCAGCGCGTCGACGACGAAGTAGCCGTCGCGCAGCCAGCAGTAGCGGTAGTCCCAGTTGCGCTGCGCGTGCGGCGACTCGGGGATCGACGTGGTCATCGCGGCGACGATGGCGCCGGTGTCCTCGTCCGCATTGAGCTTCAACGTGATCGCGGCGCGGATCACGTCGGCCTGCCATTCGTAGGGAATGGCGAGCCGGCGCACCCAGTCCTGCCACCACATGACGGTCTCGTCGATCGCGCGGCGCGCGTACGCCGACGGAGCGCCGGGCAGCGGCTCGTCGGGGCCGAACAGGAGCGTGCACTCGTCCTCGAGCAGGAACGCGCGCTCGTCGGCGATCGCGGTGAGCGACGCGTCGGTCGTGAGCCGCAGCACGCCTTCGCGCGTCTCGTAGCGAATGTGATGGCTGCCCGCGGTCGTGGCCGGACGCGCCGCGCCCCAGTCGCGCGACGGTCGCAGACGGATCGTGATGCGCGGGCGGCCGGCGATGCGCCGGACCTGCCGCACCAGCATGTGCGGGACGTGGACACGACCGTGCTCCACGTGGCGCGGCACGCAGTCGATGATCTCGATCTCGCCGCCGTCGCGGTCGATGAGGCGGGTCGAGAGCACCGCGGTGTTGCGGACGTAGGTCGACTCCGCGTCGGCGAGGCCGTCGAGCTCGATCGCGAACAGGCCGCGGGCCTCGGCCGGCGGCGCGTCGTCGAGGAGCGCGCAGAAGGCCGGATCGCCGTCGAATCGCGGGTAGCAGCCCCAGACGATCGTCCCTTCCGGGTCGACGAGGAGCCCGATGCGCCCGTTGCCCACGAGCGCGAGGTCCAGATGGCGCACGACGCGGCTCAAGCGCTGGCCGGCGGCGCGAGGGCGGCGAGCCAGGCGCGCACCGCATCGACGTCGGCCAGCCGATGGCGCGCGTAGGTGCGACCGGCGCCGACCTTCACGCCGATGCCGCCGGCGCGCTCCACGATGCGAAACCCCGGCTCGTCGCCGCGGTCGTCGCCGACGAACACCGGCCTTCGTCCCGCGAACGGCGCCTCGGCGAGGAATTCGCCGATCGCGCGGCCCTTGTCGGGACCGCCGGGGCGCACCTCGACCAGCATCTTGCCGCCTTCGGCGGTCCAGCCGTCGACTTCGGTGACGACGTGGCGAATCTCACGATGGACGAGGCTCGCGAGTTCGGGCACCGCGCGGTAGTGGACGGCGAGCGACGCGCCCTTGTGCTCGACGAGGAGGCCCGGATGGCGCGTCGCGAACGCCGAGACGAGATCGCGCAGGCGATCGAGCGTGCCGGGATGGCTCGAGTGGAGGTGCATCGCGCCGTCCGCGCCGCGCCGCTCGCATCCGTGCTGCCCGGCGATCGGCAGCGCGAGGCCGGGGAAGAGGCTGTCGGCGCTGCGGATCGACCGGCCGGTGATGAGCGCCAGCGCGCCTCCGAGCGAGCGGGCCGTCGCCGCCAGGGTCGAGCGCAGCGCCGGGTCGATGTCCACGCGATCGGGCGTCGGAGCGAGCTCGAGCAGCGTGCCGTCGATGTCGAGGAACAGGGCGTCGGTCCTCTGCAGCGGCGGCGGGAGCCGACGACGGGAAACGTGCTTCGCCGCCGTGCCCTCGTGTGCGGCCGCTCCGATCATGCGGAGAGGGCCGTTTCGCGCGCGCGACGTCCGAGCTTGCGTCGCTGGCGGATCGCCGCGGCGTCCATCAGCATGCGGCCGGCCCAGCGGTAGACGTTGAACTCGCGCAACAGGCCGCGCATGAGCCGCATGCGGTCGCGCTGTTCGTCCACCGGCATCGTCAGCGCGCGATGGATCGCGGCGGCGAACGAGTCGGCGTCGTAGGGGTTGATGACCAGCGCCTCGGGCAGTTCGCGCGAGGCCCCCGCGAACTGCGAGAGCACCAGCACGCCCCGCTCGTCGTCGCGGGCGGACACGAACTCCTTGGCGACGAGGTTCATGCCGTCGTGCAGGCTCGACACGATGCAGAGGTCGGAGGCCCGGTAGTACTCGTAGACGGCGTCCGCCTCGTGGTGTTCCGCGATGAGGCGGATCGGGGCGGCGCCCCCGGCCGCATGCTTCGCGTTGATCTCGTCGGCGAGCGCTTTCGCGCGCGAAGCGTAGTCGCGGTAGTCGGCGATCATGCCGCGCGAGGGCGCCGCCACCTGCACGAACACGAAGCGGCCCGCCCACTCGGGATGCCGGTCGAGCAGGCGGTCGATCGCGTGGAAGCGCTCGAGGATGCCCTTGGTGTAGTCGAGACGGTCGATGCCGATGCCGAGTTTCACGTCGTGCGCGAGCCCCAGGCGTTCGCGCACCGCGGCGCGCGCGTGCCCGACGCCCCACTGGCGGGCGAGCGGTTCGGGCGGCCACGCGATCGAGATCGGGTAGCGCCGCACCGCGGTCGCGTGGCCGGCGACGTGGACCTCCGAGGTCTCGCGGTCGACCCGCGCCTCCAGCACGCGGTCGACGGTGTCGAGGAAGTTGTTGCAGTGGAACTGCGTGTGGAACCCGAGGATGCTGCTGCCGAGCATGCCGTCGAGCAGTTCGGCGCGCCACGGGCAGATCGAGAACGCCTCCGGATTCGGCCATGGGATGTGCCAGAAGGTGACGATGGTCGCGTTCGGCAGCCGCTCGCGGATCATCTTCGGCAACAGCGCGAAGTGGTAGTCCTGGACCAGCACGATCGGCGCGTCGGTGCGGGCCTCGCGCGCGACCGCGTCGGCGAACTTCGCGTTCACCTCGCGGTAACGCGCGAAGTCCGACGAGCGGAAGACCGGCCGCACGTGCGCGATGTGGCACAGCGGCCACAGGCCCTCGTTCGCGAAGCCGCTGTAGTAGCCGTCCTCCTCCTCCTTGGAGAGCCAGATCCGGCGCAACCGGTAGGCCGCCTCGCCGGGCGGCACGTCGACGCGATCGTGCCCATCGACCGTCTCGCGGTCCGCGCTGCCGCTGCCGTGCGCGATCCAGGTGCCCGCGGTCGCGCGCATGACCGGCTCGAGCGCGGTGACGAGCCCGGAGGCGGGATGCTGGACCCGGATGCCGGCGTCGGTCCGGACGTGGATGTAGGGCTCGCGGTTCGACACGACGATCACGTCGCCGCCGCCGGGTTCACGCTCCAGGATCGCGCGCAGGCTCGCCGACGACCAGGCGAGCTGCCCTTCGTCGCGCGGGCGGTAGCGCTCCTCGAGTTCGCGGATCAGTTCGCGCACGTCGCCCGCGATCGGCCGCAGTTCCGGCGTCGCGAGGCCGCCGCCGGTCGCGGGCCGCACCAGCCCCTCGCCGCGCAGGAGCGCACGCAACCCGCTCACCCAGCCCCGCCATGAGAGCTGCGCGACGATCACGGTGATGAGCGCCACGAGGAACGCGAGCACCGCGAAGAACGCGAACAGGTAGCCCCGCGTCTCCGCGCTGCGCTTCTCGACGAAGCTCATGTCGTGCAGGATCGCGAGCTCCGCCGGTCCCGCGCCGCCGGTGTCGATCGGCGCGACCGACAGGTGCAGCATCCCGTGGGCGGTGCGGATCAGCGCCCGCGCGGCGGCGGCGTGGTCGCGCAGCGCCGCACAGGCGATGTCCGACGGAAACCCGGGGGTGGCGATCGGCACCGTGCGCCCGGCGATGCACAGTCCGACCGCGTAGAGGCGCTCGTCCTTCGTCAGGCGCTCGAAGAACTGCTCGATGCGCGGCGTCGACCCGGTCAGGACGAGGCCGGACAGCGGCTCGCTGACCGCGGAGGCGATGAGGGAACTGCGCGTGTCGAGGTCGCGCACGAACCAGCGCAGCATCAGCGTATCGGCGAGCGGCACCGCCGCGTAGGCGAACAGGCCGACGACCAGCATCAGCGGCAGCAGGAACCGGAGCGACAGGCGCATCCGGTCGACGTTAGCCGGACGCCCTCCGAGGGTCTGTCGGACAAACCCCTAACCCGGGTCCGGTGCGTGGCCGGGCGCCCGGCGCGAGCGCAGCACGTTGGCGGCGAGCATCGCGCCGACGATGACGAAGCCGGCGAGGTTCAGCCAGAACTGGTTGAACACCAGCACGATCCCGCCGATCGACAGCAGCGCCTGTTCGACGCGCGTGATCGAGGTCGCGAAGTGGCGCGAGAAGGCGGCCGACAGCGCGAGGATGCCGACGACGCCCGCGACGAGCGCGGAGACGAACGCGCTCCAGGTGAAGTCGATGAACAGCAGCGCCGGCGTGTAGGTGAACATGAACGGCACGAGCGCCTTGCCCATCGAGAGCCGGAACGCGGTGAGGCCGGTGCGCATCGGCTCCGATCCGGCGATGCCCGCGGCGGCGTAGGCGGCGAGCGCGACCGGCGGCGTCACGTCGGCGAGCACGCCGTAGTAGAAGACGAAGAAGTGGGTGGCGAGCAGAGGCACGCCGAGCGTCGCGAGCGCGGGGGCGGCGATCGACGCGAGGATGATGTAGGTCGGCGTCGTCGGGATGCCGGTGCCCATCAGGATGCAGGCGATCGCGACGAAGATGAGGCCGAAGAACACCTGAGCGCCGTTCTGGGTGATCGTTCCGGTCGGATCGATCGCGCGGATCGCCGTGCCCGCCTGTCCGGCGAGGTCGACGACCGCGCCCGAGAACTTGAATCCGAGCCCGGAGAGCGTCAGCGTGCCGAGGATCAGGCCGACGCACGCGCACGCCGCACCGATCGCGAGCGCGTACTTGGCGCCCTCGGACAATCCTTCGACGAGCGGTCCCCAGGTGAGCGTGCGGCCCTGCAACTCGCCCCAGCCGAGCTTCCGCGCGATGAGCGGAATGTAGGAGCAGACGAAGCACAGCACGATGCCCCAGAACGCCGACAGGAACGGCGTGTAGTCGAGCAGCAGCATCGTCACCAGCGCGATGAGCGGGAACACGAGGTGCCAGCTCTCGCCGATCACGCGCGAGAGTTTCGGGATCAGATGCGGCTCGACGCCTTTCAGCCGCAGCCGCTTCGCCTCGAGATGGACCATCGTGAGGCAGGCGAAGTAGTGGAACAGCGCCGGTACGATCGCGACGATCACGAGGAGCTTGTAGGGCACGCCGAGGAGTTCCGCCATCACGAACGCGGAGGCGCCCATCACCGGGGGCGTGACCTGCCCGCCGCAGGACGCCGAGGCTTCGACGGCGCCGGAGAACCGCGCGGAGAAGCCGTATTTCTTCATCAGCGGGATCGTCAGCGACCCGGTCGTCACCGCGTTGGCGATGGCGGAGCCCGAGATCATCCCGAAGAGTCCGGACGAGACGACACTGGCCTTCGCCGGCCCGCCCGAGAACCGTCCCGCCACGATCGTCGCCAGGTCCATGAACAGGCGGCCGAGCCCGGTGATCTGCGCGAGGATCCCGAACAGCACGAAGTGGAACACGTAGGTGGCGACGACGCCCACCGCGATTCCGTAGATGCCTTCGGTGCCCACGTAGATGTGGTTGACGACGCGGTCGACCGGATAACCGCGGTGCGCGAGGATGCCGGGCATGTGCCGGCCGAGGAGCGCGTAGAGCAGGCAGGTCATGCCGATCGCGGGCAGCAGCGGGCCCATCGTGCGCCGCGTCGCCTCCATCACGATCACGATCGCGAGCACGCCCATCATGTAGTCCTGCGCGATCGGTGCGCCGACGCGACCGATGAACACGTCGTCGAAGAAGACGAGGAAGTACCCGGAGATCGATGCGGCGCAGGCGGCGAGCGGCCAGTCGAGCCAGGACACGCGATCGCCGGTGCCCCCGAACTGCGGGAACGGGAGCGAGATGAGCGCCACCAGCGCGATGAATCCGACGAAGGCCGCGCCGTTCCGGACCTCGCCCAGCGTCGAGAGCCGGTCGACCAGCGACCACGCGAGATAGACGTAGAACGCGGAGAAGACGAGGCTCCAGCCCCAGGCCTTCGCCGCGTCGGCCGTGCGTTTCGGCAGCGCCGGACGCGGGAACACGAGGAAGATCAGGCCCAGCACCAGCGCGAGATGGAACGAGCGGTGCTTGATCTCGTCCAGCAGTCCGAATCCGGCGGTGTAGATGTGGAACGACGACAGGACGACCGCGATCGTGGTGACGAAGAGCCCGATCGGGCCGACCAGCTTGCGGAAATTCGATTCCGCGTCGTAGGCGCGGATGAGTTCGGCCTGCTTCTCCTGCGAGACGGCCTCGATCGAGTCGGTGAGCGCGCCGCCGTGCGGCGACGGTGCGTGGGCGCGGTCGTGCCTGCTCATCGCGGAACGTGGTTCAGCGCGCGCCGAAGCCGGTGGGGCCGGTGAGGCACGGTCCCGGTCGCGCACTGAGTGCGACGGCGCGATTGCCCCACTGGGCGAGGTTCACCGGACGCGGGTCGCCTTCGGCGACGAGGCGCCACCGCTGGTCGGCGTGCACGCGCATCGCGATCGTATGGAATCGGCGCGCCATCGAGACCACCCACGCATCGCCGTCGCGGCGCCATTGCCCGCCCGCGTCCGCTTCGGTCGGGAGGCCCGGGCCGTGCCGGCGGAAGCGGATCTCGGTCTCGACGATGGCGTCGCCCTCCACGCGGTAACGCTCCTCGACCGGGGTGCGCGTGACCGAATGCACGTAGGACACCGTGAACGCTTCGCGTCCTGCCTCGACCTGCGCGAGCGGCCGGCCGTCGGGGTGCGAGGCGATGGCGAGGCAGGCCGTGTCGGCGCCCGCAGCGGCGAAGGCGAGGCCCGGGACGAGCAGGAGCCCGATCCCGGGCCCGGGCATCACTTGATGAGGCCCTTCTCGCGGTAGTAGCGCTCCGCGCCCGGATGCAGCGGGATCGATACCGACAGCAGCGCCGTCTTGAGCGAGATCTCCTTGCCCTTCGGGTGCACTTGGCCCAACGTCGCGGTGTTCTCGTAGAGCGCCTTGGTCACCTCGTAGGCCATCGCGTCGGAGAGTCCGTCGTGCGTCGCCCACACCGCCATCACCGCGAGCGTGTCGACCGGCGCCGCCTGGCCCTTGTAGGTGTTCGCCGGAAGCTGCACGTTCGCGTAGTACGGCTGCTTCTTGCGCAGCGCCTCGATCTCCGGCCCCGCGAGCGGCACGATGCGGATGTCGCGGGCGTTCGCGAGGTCGGTGATCGACGAGGTCGGCGCGCCGGCGGTGATGAGCGAGGCGACGAGGTTGCCGTCCTGATCTTGTCGACCGACTGGGTGAACGACGACAGGTCCTCGCCGATGTCCTTGCGCGTCATGCCGTAGGTCTCGAGCAGGTCGCCCAGCAGTTGCCACTGGCCGGAACCGGGCGAGCCCGACGAAATGCTCTTGCCCTTCAGGTCGCGGAACGTGTTGACGTTGGCCGACGCGAGCGTCACGAGCTGCACCTGCTCGGGATAGAGCGCGCCCAGCGCGCGCAGGTTCTTGAGCGGCTTGCCGTCGAACTGGCCCTTGCCGTTGTACGCGGCGTCGAGGATGTCGGCCGCGACGACGCGCGCTCTCGATGTCCTTGCGGCCGAGGAGTTGCGCGTTCGCGACCGACGCGCCCGCGGTCTCGGCGGTCGCGGAGAGTTTCTTGCCGCCGATCGTCACTTTGTTGCTGATGAGCTGGGCGAGCATCCCGCCGAGCGGATAGTAGGTGCCGCCGGTGCCGCCGGTGGCGATGCCGAAGAACACACGCTCCTGCGCGGTGGCGTGGCCCGCGAAGGCGACGGCGGCCGCGATCGCGGCCGCGGCGATAAGGCGCTGTTGACGCATGGAACCTCCCCAGGAGCCCGCGGACGCGGCGGGCGATCGTCCGGTCAGTATGCCACGGCGAGCGCGTCCGGAGCGGTCAGGAGACCGCCCCGGAGCCGTAGCGGCCGGAGAGGAGCCGTCCCGTGACGAAGCGCTCGAGCGCGTAGGGTTCGAGCGGGTAGTCGGTGGGAAGGCCCAGCACCTGCTGGGCGAGGAGCCGGCCGACGATCGGCGAGAGCTTGAACCCGTGCCCGGAGAACCCGTAGGCGACCGCTAGCCCCTCGACCCCGGGGAGCGCGCCCAGCACCGGATTCCAGTCGGGCGTCACGTCGTAGACGCCGGTCCACGACGACGCGAGCCCGGCCTCGGCGAACGAGGGCAGGCGGTGCGCGACCTCCGCACCCAGTTCGACGACGTGGTCGAGCGGGACGTCGGCCTGCACGGTGTCGGGTGGTCGAGCGTCTCGCCTTCGTTGCCGTCGCCGACCAGGAGCTGGCGCGTCGCGTAGCTCCGCAGGTAGAGCTTCGCGTGCGACGCGAGATCCTTCAGCACCGGCAGGTCCTTCGTGTAGGGCCGCGGGCCCTTCGAGCGTGAATACGGCGTGGCGCGAGATCGTGAGCGGCAGGTCGATCCCGGTCCACGCCGCGACCTCGCGCGACCAGATGTTCTGGGCGCAGACGACGGCGCCGGCGCGTAGCTCGCCCGCCGGCGTGCGCACGCCGGTGACCCGTCCGGCGGCGTCGCGGACGAGGCCGGTCACGTTCACGCCTTCGCGGAACGACACGCCGCGACGGCGGGCGGCGCGCACGAACGACGAGAGCACGAGGTGCGCGTCCGCGTAGCCCGCGTCGGGCTCGAAGCCGACGTGCGCGATGTCGTCGAACGACACGAGCGGATGACGCTCGCGCGCCTCGGCGATCGGGAGGTCGCGCGCGTCGATGCCGAGCGAGCGCTCGACCGCGAGCGTCGCCTTCAGCGCCTCGGCGCGCCCCTTCCGGCGCGACGATCATCAGCCCGCAGCGGTTGTAGCCGGAGACCGCCTCGGGGTCTTCGAGGTACTCGGCGAAGCGCGCGAAGATGCCGATCGCCGCGTGCGCGAGTTCCGCGTCCTCGCGCACCGAGTAGTGCGTGCGCAGGATGCACGAGGACTGCGCGGTGGTGCCGCCGCCCAGCGTGCCGCGTTCGAGGAGCGCGACGCGGCGGGCGCCGAGCATCGCGAGGTGGCAGGCGATCGACGTCCCGACCACGCCTCCGCCGACGACCACGACGTCGAAGCTCTCCATGGCCTTTCAGCGGCTGCGGGCGCGGGGCATCGAGCGTATTGGACCACAGGCGGAGCGATAATCGGCGCTTTCCCATCGCAAGGGGCGGAGCATGGCGTGGTTCGCGTTGTTCGTCGCGGGACTCTTCGAGGTCGGCTGGGCGATCGGGCCGGGCAGTACCGAGGGATTCACGCGGACCTGGCCCAGCCTCGGGACCGGCGCGGCGATGGTCGCGAGCGTCGTGCTGCTCGGCTGGGCGATGAAGACGCTGCCGGTCGGCACGGCCTACGCGGTGTGGACCGGCATCGGCGCGGTCGGGACGGTGGCGCTCGGCATCGTGCTGTTCGGCGAGGCGGCCACGGTCGCGCGGCTCTCGTGCGTGGGATTGATCGTCGCGGGATCGTCGGCTTGAAGCTCGTGACGGATTGAGGCGTATCGCCGGGAGCCTTTGGCCACCGTGGATCAGGGCTGCACCCGCGAACATCGTCGCCGGCGGCTGGCCGCCTCGGAATGCGGGCAGGCCGACTGATTCGCGGACACGCGGGGCTTGACATGCCATATGCGGCATATCCATGATGATACATGTGGCGCCTCGAGGAGCACCGCCGCGTCGACAGGCAGCCGTCGGGTTCCGTGCCGATCGAGATCCTGAAGCGCTACGAGAAGTGGAAGGACATCGCCGTGCTCTCCGGACCACCGGGACTGCGCGCGATCAGGGATTTCGCGACGAAGCGCTGTCCGGCGAATGGAAGGACATCGATCGTCACGCCTGGGAGCGCAGTGGCGGGTGATCTATCGCGTCGCCGCAGAGGTGCAGCTGATCCAGGTGGTCCACGTGACGCCTCACGACTATCGAAGAACCTGACATGAAGACCTTTCGTCCCGCCAGGCGGCGCGTGGAGGTGAGCGTGGGCGAGTCCGTGCGCATCCTGCGCGAGTTGCAGGAGCTGAGCCAGAGCCAGTTGTCCAAGCTGACCGGCATGTCGCAGGCGAACATCTCTGCCATCGAGAACGGCCGGGTCAACCTGGGGTCGAGCGCGCGAAGGTTCTCGCCCGGGCGCTGAATTGCCACCCTGCCGTGCCCTGTTCCCGGGCTGGAGGTGCCGCTCGAGCCGGCGGCTTGACCAAGCGTTGGCCTCGATCGCGCCGCTGCCGGGTTCTTTCACAGCTCTCAGCGCCCGGACAGCTCGCTCTCGTGCCACTGCCCGAGCGCGAGTTTCGAGGCGAGCGCCGCCCGAGGTAGAACGCGACGCCGGCGAGCGCGATCAGCACCAGCGCGGCGAACAGGCGCGGGATGTCGAGCTGGATGCCCGCCATCAGGATCTGGTAGGCGAGGCCGGCGCCCTGGCCGCCGGTGCCGGCGACGAACTCGGCGACGACCGCGCCGATCAGCGCGAGGCCGCTCGCGATGCGCAGCCCGCCGAAGAAGTACGGCAGCGCGCTCGGGATGCGCAGGCGCGTCAGCACCTGCCAGCGTCGCGCGGTTCATGCGGAACAGGTCGGCGAGGCGCGGATCGACGCTCCGCAGTCCGAGCGTGGTGTCGGAGACGATCGGAAAGATCGCGACGACGACGGCGCACAGGACGAGCGCGGTGCGGGTGTCCTTCACCCAGATGATGATGAGCGGCGCGATCGCGACGATCGGCGTGACCTGCAGCAGCACGACCCAGGGCGTGAATGCGGTCTCGATCCAGCGGCTCTGGACGAAGACGAGCGCGATCGCGACCCCGCAGACGATGGCGAGCGCGAGCGCGGTCAGGGCGATCGAGACGGTGACACCGAGCGAGGCGAAGAGCAGCGGCGCATCGGCGACGAGCGTGCGCGCGACGGTGAGCGGAGACGGAACGAGCCACGCGGGGACGTCCCAGGCGACCGTCCACGCCTGCCACAGCGCGAGCACCGCGACGGCGACGATCGCCGGGGCCGCGAAGCGCCAGCGCGACGCGCCCTCGGAGGCCGCGCGATTCATCTGCGCCTGCTTCTGCCGGCGTCATCCGGGATGCCGCCGCCGGCCTCGGCGATGCGCCGGGACAGCCGTTCGGCGTAGCCCGCGAATGCGGTGGTCACGCGAAAGCGCTCGCCGCGCGGGAACGGTTCGTCGATCTCGACCTCGTCGACCAGGCGGCCAGGGCGCGGGCCCATGACCGCGACGCGCGTCGACAGGTACACCGCCTCGTGGATGCTGTGCGTGACGAACACGACGGTCAGTCCGCGCTCGCGCCACAGCGCGGAGAGTTCGTCGTCGAGGCGCGCGCGCGTGAACTCGTCGAGCGCGCCGAACGGCTCGTCCATCAGGAGGAGGTCGGGGCGGGTGACGAGCGCGCGCGCGATGGAGGCGCGCATCTGCATGCCGCCGGAGAGTTCGCGCGGCCAGCGACGCGCGCTGTCGGCGAGCCCGACGAGGGCGAGTGCGTCATCCACCGCGCGATCCGCCTCGTCGCGCGGCGTGCCGGCGAGCGAGAGCGGCAGGCGCACATTGGCGTCGACCCGCGCCCAGGGCATCAGCGTCGGGGCCTGGAACACCATCGCGAGACGGCGGCCGGAAGTGCCGGTCCGCTCGAACGGGGCGCCCCACCACGCGATGTCGCCCGAGGTCGGCGCTTCGAGGCCCGCGATCAGATGCAGCAGCGTCGACTTCCCGCAGCCCGAAGGGCCGAGCACCGTCAGGAACTCGCCGCGGCGGACCTCGAGATCGATCGGGTCGAGCGCGCGGGTGCCGTTGGGCCAGGTCTTGGCGGCGCCCGACAAGGCGACCGCGGAGCGTCGTTCCGCGCCGGCCGGTGCGCGGGAATGCTCAGGGCAGGACCTTGACGCCGTGCACGATCGCGAGGCTCCACGCCTTCGCATAGTCGACGTCCGGCTTCGCGAGCCGCGTGAGTTTCAGGAAATCGACGGTGGCGCGCCAGCGCGCGTCGGTCATCGACAGCAGTCCGTCCCGCTTCGCGCTGCCGCCCTCGACGATCGCGTGCTTCTTCATCTGGTCGACGCTGAAGGCCAGCAGTTCGTCGCTCATCTGCGGATTGTCCTTCCGGATGAGCGCGTTCCCCGGCGCCGGATTCGCGAGGTAGCTCTTCCACCCTTCGGCGGACGCGCGCACGAAGCGTTCGAGCACGTCGGCGCGGCGGACGAGCGTGTCGCGCCGGACGACCAGCGCTTCGGAGTAGGGCGGATAGCCGAAGTCGGCGAGCAGGAACACGACCGGCTTCACGCCGGCCTTCTCGATCGAGAACGGCTCGGAGGTCGCGAAGCCCTGCTGCGAGAGCGTCGGATCTGCGAGGAACGGCTGCACCGAGAACGCGTACGGGCGCTTCTGCGCGTCGTCGAAACCGAATTGCGCCTTGAGCCACGGCCAGAACGTCGTGTTCGCGGCCGAAGCGATCGCGATGGGCTTGCCCTTCAGTTGTTCGAGGCGGGATACGCCGGGGTGCGCGATGACCACGGTCGGATTCTTCTGGAACGTCGCCGCGATCGCGACGAGCGGGACCTTCTGCTCGATCGCGCTCAGGACCTGCAGCCCGTCCGCCATCGCGACGTCGAGCTGTCCGGCCGCGAGGAGTTGCAGTCCGTTGACCTGCGGACCGCCCATCCTGATCGTCACGTCGAGCCCGTGCTTCGCGTAGATGCCTTCGGCCTGCGCCTGGTAGAAACCGCCGTGCTCGGCCTGGGCGAACCAGTCGGTGGCGAAGACGACCCGGTCCCTGCCCTGCGCATGCGCGAGCCCCGCGAGCGATGCAGCGGCGAGCGCGCACAGCGCGAGGAGCGCGAAGCGTCGGCGGCCTGGCGATTCCATCGGACCTCCCGGGCGAATGCGAGGGCCGATTATGCCGGGAACGCGCATCGCCGTGGGTCGGGCTTCAGCCCGACGGAATCCGTGCCGATGCGAAGGAACGGCGTCGGCCTGAAGGCCGACCCACCAACGTCTGCTGTGGGTCGGGCTTCAGTCCGACACCGAGGACGCTCACCGGCGCTCGATGCGCCGCCCCGGGAGTCGCCGGCGCGTCTGTCCTTTGCGTCCTGATTGATTCCTGATCCCTGATGTCGGCCTGAAGGCCGACCTACAACGGTGAGAGGCGATGTCGGCATGAAGGCCGACCTACGACGGCGGGCGCGATGTCGGCCTGAAGGCCGACCTACGACGGCGGGCGCGATGTCGGCCTGAAGGCCGACCCACGGGGCGCGGTTGTGGGTCGGGCTTCAGCCCGACACGACGGTGGGAACACGCGGGGTCGGATACGTGGTCCGAAAACGGCGAGTCCGCCCTCGGTGCCGGGCGTAGGATGGCGCCCATGAACCTCGACGCGGAAGCCTGCTGGCGCGCGCTCTCGACCCATGATGCCCGCTTCGACGGTCGCGTCTACGTGGGCGTCGCTACCACCGGCATCTACTGCCGGCCGGTCTGCCGCGTGCGCACGCCGCGACGCGAGAACGTCCGCTTCTTCACGAGCGCCGCGGCCGCCGAGGCGCGCGGCTTTCGCCCCTGCCTGCGTTGCCGTCCGGAACTCGCGCCCGGCCGTGCCGCGATCGACGCCTCGTCGCGACTCGCGCAGGGCGCCATCGAACTGATCGAGTCGGGCGTGATGGACGACGACGGCGCCGCCGGACTCGCCGCGAGGGTCGGCGTGTCCGATCGTCATCTGCGCCGCGTGTTCGACGCCGAGTTCGGCGTGTCTCCGGTCGAGTACGCGCAGACCCATCGCCTGCTGCTCGCGAAGCGCCTGCTCACCGACACGCGCCTCCCGGTGACCGACGTCGCGCTCGCGAGCGGATTCGCCAGCGTGCGCCGCTTCAACGCGTTGTTCCGCGAACGCTACCGGATGGCGCCGTCGCGCCTGCGCCGCGAGTCCGGCGCGGCGGACGCCGAGGTCCTCGCGTTCGAACTCGCCTACCGTCCTCCGTTCGCCTTCGATGCGCTGCTCGGCTTTCTGCGCGACCGCGCGGTCGACGGCATCGAGTCGGCCGACGAGGCGAGCTACACGCGCACGCTCGCCGTGGGACGCGGCGCGCAGACGCACGTGGGCCGCGTGACCGTGCGCCATCGGGCGCGCCGGAGCGCGATCGGCGTCGTTCTGTCGTCTTCGCTCGCCCGCGTCGTGCCTTCGGTGCTCGGCCGGGTGCGCCACGCGTTCGACCTCGCCGCCGATCCGGCTGAGATCGACTCGGCGCTGGGGTCGCTCGCCGGTGCGCGTCCGGGCCTGCGCGTGCCGGGCACGTTCGACGGCTTCGAACTCGCCGTGCGTGCGATCGTCGGCCAGCAGGTGTCGGTCAAGGCCGCGCGCACCTTGCTCGGCCGGCTCGTCGCGGCGCACGGCATCGCGGTGGACGTTTCACGCGACGGTCCGGCGCGGCTCTTCCCGCCTGCGCACGCCCTCGCTGCACTCGCGCCGGGCGAACTCGCGGGAATCGGCCTCGTCGCCGCAAGGGCACGGGCGGTGCACGCGCTCGCGGCGGCAGTGGACGAGGGCGCCCTGTCGCTCGATCCGGGCGCCGACGTCGACGCGACGATACGCGCGCTGACGGCGCTGCCGGGCGTCGGCGACTGGACGGCGAACTACATCGCGATGCGCGCTCTGCGCTGGCCCGACGCATTCCTCGCCGGCGACCTCGTCGTCCGGCGGGCGATGGGCGTCGCCTCCGCCAAGGAGGCCGAGGCGCGCAGCGGCGCGTGGCGCCCGTGGCGCGCCTATGCGGTGATGCACTTGTGGAACGGAGCGACGACATGAACGATGCGATCAGGTGGTGCCATTGCGACACGCGACTCGGACGGGTGCGACTCGCCGCGCGCGGCGGAACGCTCGTCGGCCTGTGGTTCGTGGGCCAGAAGCACGACGTGCCGCCCGGCGACGACTGGCGGGAGGCGCCGGGCGATCCGTTGTTGCGCGACGCGGCGCGTCAGGTGCGCGACTATTTCGACGGCAGGCGGGACCGCTTCGAACTCGAGGTCGCGCCCGAGGGCACGGCGTTCCAGCAGCGGGTCTGGCGCGCGATCGCGAAGGTGCCCGTGGGGCGCACCGCTTCGTACGCCGATCTGGCGCGACGGATCGGAAGTCCGCGCTCGGTGCGGGCGGTCGGCGCGGCGGTCGGGCGAAATCCGGTGTCGGTGGTCGTGCCCTGCCATCGGATCGTCGGGTCCGACGGTTCGCTCACCGGCTACGCGGGCGGGCTCGAGCGCAAGCGCGTGCTGCTCGCGCTCGAGCACGTCGCGCTCGACGCGCGCCGCGATGCCGTCGCCGGAGGGCCTGCATCCACGCGCTGAGCGCGTTGCGCCGTGCCGACGCCGCGCTCGCCGTTCCCGGTGCCCCGATGGTGCTTCGCCCGCTGCATGCCGTGCGGCGTCGCGGCCCCGGCCGCTTGATCCCGGCCTCGGCTTGCCCGGCGGCGTCCACGCGTTCATAGTGCGGGGGCGCGGCGCGCCGCGCCTCGACGAAGCCTCGATGCCCCTCGATCCCGGACTCGCCGACTACCTCGCCCGCGTCGCCGCGGAGGTCCCGCCGCTCGCCTCGACCACGCCCGAGGCGAGACGCCAGCGCATGGAGGTGATCGCGCGCCGGTTCCCGGCGCCCGAGGATGCGGTGGCACGCGGCGATGCGTGGATCACGCTGCCGGGACGCGAACTCTCCGTCCGCATCTACCGCCCGGAGTCCGGCACGCTGCCCGGCATCGTCTACCTGCACGGCGGCGGCTGGGTCGCGGGCAGCCTCGCGACGCACGACGGCGCGGCCGCCGCGCTCGCGCGCGATGCGAACGCGGTCGTGGCGAGCGTGCAGTACCGCCGCGCGCCGGAGAATCCCTATCCGGCGCCCAACGACGACGCATACGCCGCGCTCGCGTGGTTCCACGCGAACGCCCGCTCCCTCGACGTCGATCCGCGCCGCATCGCCGTGGCGGGCGACAGCGCCGGCGCGCACCTCGCGCTCGGTTGCGCGATCGAGGCCCGCGACCGCGGCGGTCCGGCCATCGCGTTCCAGTTGCTGATCTATCCGGTCGTCGCGCCCGAATTCGACACCTCGAGCTACCTCGCGCACGCAGCATCGCCGACGCTCACGCGCGAGGACATGCAGGGGTACTGGCGGGCTTACCTGCCGCCGGAATCCGACGACGGCGGCGCGAGGGCGGTGCCGGCACGCGATACGCTCGCGGGGTTGCCGCCCGCGCACATCGTCATCGCCGAACTCGATCCGCTGCGCGACGAGGGTGCCGCGCTCGCCGATCGATTCGCCGAGGCCGACGTGAACGCGAGCCTCGCCGAGGCGACGGCGCTGCCGCACGGATTCCTGCGCGCCGCACCGTATGCCGCGGCCGCGCGCGCGGCGCAGGCAGCGCTCGGTGCGGTGGCGCGAACGGCACTTCATCGGTGAGACCATGAGCGATCCTGTTCCGCCGTCGTCTCCGCGCCCGCGCCCGCGCCCGCCGGTGTCGCCCTACGATCCGACCGGCATCGACGACGGGCAGGGCGGCATTCCGATCGGCGCGCGCCGCCCGGCGTTGCGCGCCTCGGCGTGGATCGCGCTCGCCGCGGTGGCGATCGTGATCGCCGTGCTCGCGTGGCGGACAGTGGAGCGGCAGGCGGTCGAGCGCGCATACGCGGATGGCGTGGAAGCGCTCTCCGCGGGACGCACCGATGCGGCGCGCATCGCCTTCGACCGCGTGATCGAGAAGCGACCGGACTGGGCGGCCGCGTGGCGACAACGCGGATACTCCGCCGGCAATCCCGAGGCGGCGATCGCCGATTTCACGCGCGCGATCGAGCTCGACGGCAACGACGCGGACGCTCATGCGGCGCGCGGCCTCGCGTGGATCCAGGCGAACGAGCCGGCGAACGGCATTCCGGATTTCGACCGGGCGCTCGCGATCGGCGACGCTGGGGGAGTCGATGCGGCGACGCTCACGCGCTGGCGCGCGGACCGCGCGCTCGCCCGTGTCGTGTCTGGCGATCACGCGGGGGCGCTCGAGGATCTGCGTCGGGTCGCCGATGCGCGCGGTGCGCCGGAGGACCAGCACCGCCTCGCCCTCGCACTGGCGTCGACCGGCGATTGGGCGGGCGCGCGCGAGGCCTACGATCGCGCGATCGTCTCGGGCGGGGAACCGCTATGGCTGGGAGAACGCGCGCTGGTGTCGATCCAGCTCGGCGATGACGCCGCGGCGGGCGTGGACCTGGTGCGCTGCGCCCAGCTCCAGCCCGAGTGCGCGGAGGTGTTGGGGACGCGCGCGGGACAACTCGCGCGCGATCTCGGCCGGGCACCGCCGCCGGGCGCGCGATGAAGGCGATCCCGCAACGGGTCTACTCGGCGATCGTCTTCACGCTCGTCGCTGCTTTGCTCGCCGCTTGCGCGAGCCGTCCGGTGAATCCGCCGCTCGAGACCTTCGATCGGCGGGCCGGCTATCGGCTGGAGAATCGGCCCGAGCGGCCGGGCAACGACCCGGGGACCGTGGTGGTGCTCGCGTTCTCCGGCGGCGGCATGCGCGCGGCCGCGTTCTCGTTCGGCGTGCTGGAGGAACTGCGGCGCATCGAAGTCTCGATCGACGGCAAGCCCACGCGCCTCCTCGATCAGGTCGACCTCATCACCGGCGTTTCGGGCGGGAGCTTCACGGCGTTGGCCTACGGGCTCTACGGCGAGAAGCTCTTCGACGACTACGTGACGCGCTTCCTCGAGCACGACGTGCAAGGCGACCTCGTCGCGCGGTTCCTCAATCCTGCGACCTGGCCGGACCTGGTCTCCGAAGGATGGGGCCGTTCGGAGATGGCGGCGCAGCTCTACGACGACCTGCTGTTCGAGCACAAGACCTACGCCGACCTCGACGCGACTCCCGGCCCGATGATCCTCGCCTCCGCGACCGACATCTCGACCGGCTCGCGACTCGCATTCTCGCAATCCGAGTTCGACCTGATCTGCTCGAACCTGCTCACGATGCCGGTCTCGCGCGCGGCGGCGGCGTCCTCGGCGGTGCCGCTCGTGATGTCGCCGGTGACGATCAACAACTACGGCGGCACCTGCGGTTTCCGGCCGCCGTACTGGCTGCGGCAGTTCGAGGATCCGGACAACCGGCTCCGGCCAGCGGGGCGCGCGCTCCAGCGGATCAAGGAGATGAACGCCTACCAGGACGGCAAGGACCGCCCGTACCTGCATCTGGTCGACGGCGGCATCTCCGACAACCTCGGCGTGCGCGCGATCATCGAATCGCTCGAGGAGATCGAGGCGTCCGCCGTGCTGCGCCAGAGCAAGCGCATCAACCGCATCCGGCGCGTCGTCGTGCTGGTCGTCAACTCGCTGTCGGTGCCCGCCACGAACTGGGATCGCACCGAGCGTCCGCCGAACGACTTGCAGATCCTGCTCAAGGCGACCGGCGTGCCGATCGACCGCTATTCGTACGAGGCGGTCGAGATCCTGAAGGACATCGTGGCACGCTGGGACACGGTTCGCGAGCTGCGCGAATCGGGCGCGCTCCGGGGCGGCCGCGGCGCGAAAGGGCAGGGGATCGATGTGCCCGACATCGACCTCTACGCGATCGATGTGTCGATCGACGCGCACCCGGATCCGAAGGAGCGCACGTTCCTGAATCAGACACCGACGTCGTGGGTGCTCACCCGCGAGCAGGTCGATCGCCTGCGGGCGGCGCCCGCGGCGATCCTGCGCACGTCGGCCGATTTCGCGCTGCTGCTGGAGGACCTCGACGCCACGAAGACCCGGCGCGAAGGTCCCGCGCAGTGAGCGCCGCGCACCGCGAAGCCGACGCGGACGAGGCGCTGCTTCGGCTCCGCTTCGACGCGCTGCGCGCGGCGTTCGCGCGCGAACCGTATCCCGATCTTTCGGACCGCCGCGACCGGATCGCGCGACTCGCCGCGATCGTGCGCGACCACGAGGACGACTTCGTCGCGGCGATCGGCCGCGACTTCGGGCACCGTTCGGCGCACGAGACCCGACTCGCCGAACTCTTCATCGTCGCCTCCGAGGCGCGGCACGCGATGCGGCGGCTCGCGCGATGGATGCGTCCGGTGCGGGTGCCCACGCCGATCCAGTTGCAGCCCGGCCGCGCGCGCATCCTGCCGCAGCCGCTCGGCGTCGCGGGGATCGTCAGCCCGTGGAACTACCCGGTGCAACTCGCGCTCGCGCCGGCGATCGCGGCGCTCGCCGCGGGGAACCGCGTGATGCTGAAGCCCTCCGAGGTGACGCCCGCGACCTCCGCGCTCCTCGCCCGGACGATCGCCGCGCGTTTCGCTCCCGACGAGTTCGCGGTCGTGACAGGGGGCGCCGCGACCGGTGCGGCGTTCTCGCGCCTGCCGTTCGACCACCTGTTCTTCACCGGCTCGACCGTGGTCGGACGCCTGGTTGCAAAGGCGGCTGCGGAGAACCTGACGCCGGTGACGCTCGAACTGGGCGGCAAGAGTCCCGCGATCGTCGATGCGAGCGCGGACCTCGCCCTCGTGGCTCCGCGACTCGCGGCGGGCAAGCTCTTGAATGCGGGCCAGACCTGCATCGCGCCGGACTACGCGCTGGTGCCGCAGGCACAGCTCGATGCGTTCGTCGCCGCCCTCGCCGGCGCGGTGCGCACCCTTTATCCCGATCCGATGCGTGGGGACGACTACACGGCGATCGTCGACGACCGGCACTACGCGCGGCTAGCGGGGCTCATCGACGACGCGCGCGCGCAAGGGGCGCGCATCGTGACGCTGCCGGAGGGCGCGGCGCCGGACGCCGCGACGCGACGCCTGCCGCCGACGCTCGTCGTCGGCGCGAACGATCGCATGCAGGTGATGCGCGAGGAGATCTTCGGACCGATCCTGCCGGTCGAGGTCTGCGCGAACCTCGACGATGCGATCGCGAAGGTGAACGTGCGGCCGCGCCCGCTCGCGCTCTATGCGTTCGGCCAAGATCGCGCGGCGATCGCGCGCATCCTGCGCGGCACCGTCGCCGGCGGCGTCACGGTCAACGACACGCTGTGGCATTTCGCGCACGAGGGGTTGCCGTTCGGCGGCGTCGGGGCCTCCGGCATGGGCGCCTACCATGGCGAGACCGGCTTCCGCACGTTCAGCCACATGAAGGGCGTCTACGTGCAGCCGCGGTTCACCGCGGCGAAGCTGCTGCGCCCGCCCTATGGTGCGGCGTTCGAGAAGGTGCTCGCGCTGTTGAAGCGGGTGGCGGGGTGAATCAGTTGACAGTCGACAGTTGACAGTTGACAGGGGCGGCGGCGTCTCCGGTGGCGGCGCATCGAGCGCCGTTGCGAATTCCATGCAGGTTCGACTTCAGTCGAACGCCTTTCGCTTCCATCCGGCGAGCCCCGTCAGGCTGAAGCCTGACCCACAGGGAAGGCGGACGCTTCGGATGGCTGGTGGGTCCGGCTTCAGCCGGACGCTTCTCGCTTCGATGCAGCGAGCATCGCCTTTCTCCCCGATGCACCGAACCCCGTCGGGCCTGACCTACGAGGATGTCCGGCGACATGGTGATCGCCGCGCAAGGTCGGCTTCAGCCTGACGTCTTTCCGCCAACCCGTTCCGTTGCTGCCGCGTGGGGCGCGTTCAGCTCCGCCACCAATGGACGGTGAGGAACTCCCTCCGGGGCTCGCCGCGAAGGAAGCGGATCTCGCCGAATCCGGACGTCGGTCCGGCGCGCAGGCCCTGGTAGCGAACGGCGATCGTGCGGTCCGCCGAAGTCGCGCCGTGGGCGACGACCGCGGCCTCGCCCGCCTCGAGAAGTTCGGCGACGAGATGCGCGGTGTCCTCAAGCCTCACCGCCTCGATCGGCGCACATCCGGAGTCGTCGACGGAACCCGCGACCTGCGCGAGCAGCGCCTTCGCGCGCCGGCCGCGAATGAGCGCCTGGCGTTCGCGCTCGTCCTTCCACGCATGCGGCGTGGCCGCGGCCGCGGCTTCGAGCGGATCGCGCGCGATGAGGATCGAGGCGCCCGACGCGATCACCGCGATACAGGGCCGGGCGACGGAAGCGGGCAGGGTGATCTCGCGCGACACGTCGAGCGTCTGCCCGGCCGGCGGCCGCTCCGTGCCCGCACCGCCGGCCAATCCAGTCACGACCGCGGCTGCCGAGGCCAGCGCCGCGACGCTACGCCGCGTGCGCATGGATCTCGCGCGCCGCGCGCAGGCCGGATTCGATCGCGCCCTGGATCCACGCGTGCGCGAGCGACGCGTGTTCGCCGGCGAAGTGGATGCGCCCCTCGGGCGCGATGATGTGCTCGTGCAGGAGCCCCTGCTGGGACGGCTCGAACAGCGCGTACGCGCCTCCGGCGTGGGGATCGTCGTGCCACATCCACGACGCGCCGACCTCGAAGTCGTCGACGACCTGCGGGTGGATTTGCGCGACATCTTCCAGTGCCTGCTCGATGCGGTCGTCGGGGGAGAGGGAGCCCCAGCGCTGCGCGTCCTCGGCCCAGGTGTAGCTCGCGAGCAGCACGCCGCGGCCGGTCGCGCGGCCCGATTCGGGATAGTAGACGTTGCGCACCGGCAGGTCGGTGACGGTGCCGCCGCCGAAGATGCCGTCGTCCACCTCCCAGAACCGCCGCCGGCACTGGAAGAAGATCTTCGCGGCCGCGTCGTAGCGGAGCTGGCGGATGGCGCGCCGCTTCGCGTGCGAGAACGGCTTCAGCGCCTCGACGTGGCGCAACACCGGGAACGGCACGGTGACGATCGCATAGTCGCCGGTCGCGCGCATCCTTCCGGCGTCGGTCTGATAGTGGACGGTGACCTCGGTCTCGGACTGGTCGATCGCGATCATGCGCGCGCCGAAGCGGACGCGCTCGCGCAGTCCCGCGAGGAACGCGTTGGGCAACCGGTCGCTGCCGCCGTCGATGCGCACCATGTCGGTGTAGAAGCGGCCTACCTCCTCGCGCACCAGTTCGAGGAAGCAGGCACTGATGATCGACTCCTGGTTGCACACGAGGCCGTAGAGCTCGATCGCCGCCTCCGACCAGCCCTGTTCCTCGAGGAACTCCCGGGTCGAGTAGCCGTCGTACTTCGCGGCGATCTCGGCCCAGCCCCGTTCGCCGTCGCGCTCGATCTTCTCGGCGAAAGGCTTCATCAGCGCCTCGAAGCGCGCACCCGACGTGAGTCCGCGATCGTGCTCCGCGAGCTCGCTGCCGAGGAGATCGGGGTTGCGTTCGAACTCCGCCAACCGCAGCTTCCGGCCGAACAGATGGCAGTACGCGTTCGGGTTGTGCATCGTGAACGGCTTGACCGCGATGCCGAACGCGTCGACGTAGGCGAGCGTCAGTTCGTGCGAGCGCGGGATGCGCATCGCGCCCGCCTCGGCGTACAGCCCGGGCGCGAACGGCTCGCGCATCGTGTAGATGCGGCCGCCGGCGCGCCCGCGCGCCTCCAGCAGCAGCGGATCGTGGCCGGCGCGCAGCAGTTCGCGCGCGGCGACGAGCCCGGCCATGCCCGCCCCCACGACGATCACGCGATGGCGCTTGCCGTGCCGGGGCGGCAGGCCGTGATGGATGGTCGCGAGGTCGCGTTCGACGGATGGATTCATCGAGGGAGGTCCATGCCGATGCAGGATCAGGCGCGCCCCTGCGACCGCGGCACCGGGGCGCCGATCGACGGTTCAGGATTCGTCATCGGCCTGGTCGAGTCCGGCGGGAGGCGGCGAGCGCGGATCAATCGAGTCTGACCCCATTGATCAGACGATTCGGTGGAACCAGAGCACCGACAGCGCGGCGGCGGCGATGGTGAGGAGCGCCGCCGCCGCGGCGAAGATCGCGGTGACCTCGATGGTCTTCCTCTCGAACACGAAGCGCGTGTTGAGCGCGTCGTAGATCTTGCGCAGGTCGTCGGCGCTGCCCGCGTAGAAGTACTCCCCGCGCGTCAGGTTGGCGATGTTCTTCAGCGTGTCCTCGTCGAGACGTACGCGCATCGACCAGCCCTCGGCGGCGAGGACCTCGCCCTTGGGCGTGCCGACGCCGACCGTGTAGACGCGCACGCCGCGCTCGGACGCCATCTTCGCGGACTCGATCGGATCGGGACCGGTGGTCGTCTGCCCGTCGGTCAGAAGCACGATCACGGCCGAGCCGTGCGAACCGGGTTCGACCGGGGCGGGCGGCTCCTTCGGCGGTTTGGTCGGGTCGCCGCTCCCGAGCGCGCGCGCTCCGCCATCCTGCTTCGGACGCGGGTTCTGGCTGCGGAGATCGAACACGACGTCGGGCACGAGGGTCTTGAGGGAGACCAGGATCGCGCTGCCGACGGCCGTGCCGCGCTGCACCTGGAAACGGTCGATCGCTCCGAGCAGGTCGTCGCGGGCGCTCGTCGGCGGCTGCACGAGCGACGCGGTGCCCGCGAAGGTGACGATGCCGACGCGCACCGTCGACGGCAGGTCCTCGACGAACGCGCGCGCCGCCGCCTGCGCCGCGGCGATGCGCGTCGGCTGCACGTCGGTCGCGCGCATGCTGCCGGAGACGTCGATCGCCAGGATGATCGTTTCCTGCTTCGACGGCAGCAGGATCGTCGCTTCCGGCCGCGCGGTCGCCACGATCATCGTCGCGAGCGCGGCGAGGATCAGCAGCGGCGGGACGTGGCGGCGCCAGCCCGCGCCGCGCGCGAGCGCGTCGCGCACCAGCGACAGGTTCGCGTAGCGCAGCGCGAGGTGCTTGCGCCGGCGCTGCAGCAGCAGGTACGCGCCGACGCACAGCGGCAGCGCGGCGAGCCCCCAGAGGAGTTCAGGCCACTGGAACGACACGCCGGGCCTCGAGATGCTTCGGGAGTCCGCCGCCGACCGCGAGTTGCGTGCGCCGCTTGCGGAGATCGGCGAAACGGAGCACCGCGCCGGTCAAGTCCTCGTCGGTCGCGAGTTCGAGCGCGTCGACCCCGGCGGTCGCGAAGGCGTCGCGCACGATCGCCTCGCGGCGCTCGGCGGCGGCGGCGAAACGCTTGCGGAACCCGCGGTCGTGCGTGTCGACGAACATCTGCTCGCCGGTCTCGCTGTCCTCGATGACGACCATGCCGAGATCGGGCAGCGCGCGTTCGAGCGGGTCGTAGAGGCGCACCGCGACGACCTCGTGGCGGCGCGCGAGATGGGCGAGCGGACGGTCCCAACCCGGCGCGCTCACGAAGTCCGAGACGATGAACATCAGCGAGCGCCGGGGCACGATCCCGATCGCGGCCTGCAGCAGATCGGACAGCTTCGTTCCGGACGACTTCGCGACCGGCGGGCGCCTGCCGAGGCTCGCCATCAGGTGCAGCACCTGGCGCCTTCCGCCGCGCGCGGGGATCACCGCGTCGACGCGGTCGCCGTAGAGGATGGCGCCGATCCGGTTGCCGTGCCGGGTGAGCAGGCGCGCGAGCACCGCGACGAACTCGGTCGACACGTTGCGCTTGCGGACCTCGGAGGAGCCGAAGTCGATCGACGCCGAGAGGTCGAGCAGGAACCACGCGGTCACTTCGCGGTCCTCGACGTACTCGCGCACGTAGGGCGTCTGCAGCCGCGCGGTCACGTTCCAGTCGATGCGACGGACGTCGTCGTGGTACTGGTACTCGCGCAGGTCGGCGAGGTCGAGGCCGAAGCCGCGGAAGAGCGTCCGGTAGTCGCCCTGCAGGAGGCCGTCGAGACGGCGGATCACCGTCCACTCGAGCCGGGAGAGCAGCCGCTCAGGATCGTTCGGCGAGCGCGACATGGGTGTCGAGCGGCTTGTCCGGCGCGGCGATGCCGCGCAGGATCTCGAGGATCAGCCGGTCCGCCGACACGCCGTCGGCGAGCGCCTCGTAGGACAGCGACAGGCGGTGGCGCAGCACGTCGGGCGCGATGTCGATCATGTCCTCGGGCAGCGCGTAGGACCGGCCGCGCAGGAACGCGAGCGCGCGCGCGCACTCGACCAGCGCGATGGTGGCGCGCGGGCTCGCGCCGAAGGTGATGTAGCGCGCGATGTCGCGGATGCCGTGGCGCTCCGGCTCGCGCGTCGCCGCGACGAGCTTCACCGCGTACTGCATCAGGGCCGGATCGACGTAGCCCGACCGGCACTCGCGGTGGAGCGCGGCGAGCTGGTCGGTCGAAGCCACCGGCATCACGTCCTGCGACGTCCCGGTGACGCGCTCGACGATGACGAACTCCTCGGTCTCGCTCGGATAGCCGACCAGCACCTTCATCATGAACCGGTCGACCTGCGCTTCGGGCAGCGGATAGGTGCCCTCGGTCTCGATCGGATTCTGCGTCGCCATCACGAGAAACGGGTCGGGCACCTTGTGCGTCTCGCCGGCGATCGTCACCTGGCGCTCCTGCATCACCTCGAGCAGCGCGCTCTGCACCTTGGCGGGCGCCCGGTTGATCTCGTCGGCGAGCAGCAGGTTCGTGAACACCGGGCCGAGCGCGGTCGAGAACTCGCCGGTCTTCTGGTTGTAGATGCGCGTGCCGACGAGGTCGGCGGGCACGAGGTCGGGCGTGAACTGGATGCGCCGGAACGTGCCGCGGATCGTGCGCGCGAGCGTCTTCACCGTGAGGGTCTTCGCGAGCCCGGGCACGCCCTCGACCAGCAGGTGGCCCTGCGCGAGGATCGCGACCAGCACGCGCTCGAGGAACGCGTCCTGGCCGACGACGACCTTCTTGACTTCGTAGAGGAGCCGCTCGGTCAGCGGGGCGTGGGTCGGCGGCGCGAGGTCGTGGGGGTCCATGTCGGTGTCCGGTCGATGATGCGATTCAACGTTCGACGTCAAACGCTCAACGTCCAACGCTCCTTCAGAAGGGGGACATCCCGGCCGCGGCGGCGGCGTTCTCGATCGGCACCGCGAAACCGATGCCGACGAACACGCGCTGGTCGGTCGGATTGAGGATCGCGGTGACGATGCCGACGACCTCGCCGTCCATCGTGACGAGAGGGCCGCCCGAGTTGCCGGGGTTGGCCGCGGCGTCGAACTGGATCAGGTTGGTGAGCGAACGCTTGCCGTCCGACGAGCGGTACTCGCGCTTGAGCCCCGAGATGATGCCCGAGGACGCGGAAGGACCGATGCCGAACGGAAATCCGACCGCCACCACTTCGTCTCCGGGCGCGAGGTCCTGCGTCGAGCGCAGCGCGGCGGGCCTGAGATCGTCGGGCAACTTCGCCGCCTTGAGCACCGCGAGGTCGTTCTCGGTCTGGATGCCGATCACGCTCGCGTCGGACTCGGTGCCGTCGTAGAAGATCACCTTGAGCTTGGAGGCTCCGAGCACGACGTGCAGGTTGGTGAGGATGGTTCCGTTGTCGACGATGACCACGCCCGATCCGATGCCGACGCCCTTGCCGATGTCGGGATGGCCTTCGGGCAACGGTTGCCGGTCGGTGCGCTTGCCGTCCTTGCCCGGCCCCGGCGCAGCGGGTTTCGCACCCGGCTTCTTCGCGCCGTCCTTCGGCGGCTTCGCGTCCTTGTCGTCATCCGCGTAGCCGGTGCCGATGACCTTCACGACCGAGGGCTCGATCACCTCGTAGGCTTTCGCGGCGCGCGAAGGGAGCGACTGCGTCGCCAGAGTGTGCAGCACCGCGCCGTCGATGTCCTTCTGCGTGAGCATGCGTCCCGCTGGACGCGTCGACTGCCACCAGGCGAAGGCCAGCGCGCCGATGAGGAGTACCGCGAACGGGGAAATCCAGCGCTCTTGCCGGCGCACCAGGCGGCCGAATGCACGGCCGTTGCCTGGCGTCACGGCGGTGGATGCGACCGCGGCAGGGGCATCCGGAGCGGGGGGCGAGGCGGCAGCGCGTTGCGGGGGCACGGCTGCGGGTGCCGGGATCTCCCGGAGGACCGAACGGCTGTAGAGCGCGGTGCGGCGCATGGGGGCCTCGCCTGGGCGCCCACCTGAGCCGGGCGCGCCCTCGCTAGCATAGAGAATATCGCGGCGCGCGCAAGGCCGCCGCGTCGCCCTTGCGGGCGGGTATCACCCGGCGTAGCCGTCGATCAGGAAGAACTGACCGATCGCGGCGTCCGAGCGCACCGACCTCGCGTGCACGTATTCGGGCGACGACCAGAAGGTCCGGGCGTGCTCCATCGTCGGAAACTCCAGCACGACGACGCGATCGCGCTCGTCGGGGCCTTCGAGCGTCGTGACCGGACCGCCGCGCACGAGGTAGCGGCCGCCGTGCTTCGCGATCGCCGCGGGCGCGAGCGCCGCGTAGTCCTGGTAGCGTTTCGGATCGGTGACGTGGATGCGGGCGATCAGGTAGGCAGGCATCGGAAGTCCAGTGAGATCGGCGCCGCGGGTGCGCCGGGAAGGGTCGGTCCGCGGAGGAGGATCGCTATCCCCGCGACCACTTCTGCAGCCAGAAGCAGAATGCGGCCGCGATCACCCAACCGAACCCGGCGATCGGCATGTCCGAGACGAAGGTCCACACCACCGCGTTGACGAGGCAGAGCAGGATGGCGAACAGCGCGACGAGGATGTTGCCCACGTGCCGGTCCACAGGGTGCCGTGCGGGGCGGCGTGCATGCGCTTCGGCCGGGACCCGCGCACCGGCCCCATGATTCTGTCATAACGGCTCGCGACCGTCCCCGGGGTTCGCCGGGTGGCGCGTCCGGGGCCGGGAGGACCGGCAGACGTCGGTCAGGACGTCTTCGCGTTCGACAGGACGTTCAGCGCGAAGCACCCCAGCGCGGCGAGCATCGCCATCGAGAAGACGCCGACGAACGGCCCCGCCGCCGGATTGCCGGACAGGAACACGCCCAGCGCGATCATGAGCGGCGGCAGCAGCAGGTTGTGCGCCCAGAAGTGGATGCGCGCGAGCAGTGTCGTCGACGCCGCCGGGTAGAAGTGGTAGACGACGCCCGCCAGCGCGAGTGTCGCCCAGCCGAGCAGGACGAGGTGCGCGTGTACCGGAGCGAGCGTGAACTTCTCGATCATGCCCATGTACAGCCCGAGCGACGCGCCGACGAAGAGGTAGACGACCGCGATCTTCAGGAAGCGAAGGCCCATGGGAGCTTTCCTTTCGCGCAGGCGAAGCGTTTCTTCGGGCGTGCATTCTGGGCGCCGCGTAGAGCCGGAGCAAGCAGAAATTTCTTGCGGCCGCGTCAGTCGATGGCTCGGTGCGTGCCCCTGTCGCGATCGAGGAGACGCGCGCGGTCGAGCGCGGCGCGATGTCGCGCGCGGTGCGCATGTCGCGCGCGTCGGGACGGAACGGAAGCCGTGATTGCGGCGCGATCGCCGCGCCAGTTCACCGCGTTTCAGGCGCTGCGGCGCGGGGGATGGCCGTGCGTCGTCGTGCGGCCGTACCAGAACAGCACGGTGCCGATCGCGAGCGCGACCGGAAGCGGCCACACCAGCACCGCGGCGAGCCAACCCCAGCCGGGATCGCGGTCGAGCAGGTGCACCGAGAGCGTCACCGCGAACGCGGCACCGAGGGCCGCAGCGAGCGACGCGCGCTTCGCGTCGCGAAAGGCCGCCTCGGCGAGCGCGCCGATGGCGACGGGCAGGACGACGAGCACGAGGAACGGTTCCACGGGCGCTCCGTGGATCAGAGCGTACTCCGGATCGCGGGGGTACGGTTGTCAGTTGTCAGTTGTCAGTTGTCAGTTGTCAGTTGTCAGTTGGCAATGGCGGCGGTGTCTCCGGTGGCGGCGGATCGGATGCCGTCGCCTGGAACCTGTAGGTCGGGCTTCAGCCCGACGGGGTTCGCTGAGTCGATGCGAAAGGCGTTCGGCTGAAGCCGAACCCACATGCAAGAGGCGTCGGAGGTCTTGTGGGTCAGGCCTGGCGGGGTTCGTCGCGTCATCGCTCGGCCGGAGGCGCCTTCACGACGCATCGCGCCGCCCGCGCGAGCAGGAGGTCGCGCTCGCGGGCGTTGCGCGTGAGCGCGGCCGCGCGCTCGAACGCGATGCGCGCCTCGTCGCGGCATCCGAGCTTCGCGAGCAGGTCGCCGCGCACGCTCTGCAGCAGGTGGTAGCAAAGAAGCGAAGGCTCGTCGCGCAGCGCGTCGGCGATCTCGAGGCCGGCGGCCGGACCGAAGGCCATCGCGACGGCCACCGCGCGATTCAACTCGACCACCGGGGAGGGCGCGATCTGAGCGAGCGCGTCGTAGAGCGCGGCGATGCGCGACCAGTCGGTCTCGCCGGCGACGCGCGCGCGCGCATGGCAAGCCGCGATCGCGGCCTGGATCGCATAGGGGCCGAGCGTGCCGCCGAGCTTCTCGGCGCGTTCGAGCGCCGCGAGCCCGCGTCCGATCAGGAGCCGGTCCCAGCGCGCCCGGTCCTGGTCGAGGAGCAGGACCGGTTCGCCGCCCGGACCGGTGCGCGCGTGCATGCGCGAGGCCTGGATCTCCATCAGCGCCACCAGGCCGTGCACCTCGCTCTCGCGCGGCGTGAGTTCGGCGAGGATCCGGCCGAGCCGCAGCGCCTCCTCGCAGAGTTGCGGCCGCATCCAGTGCTCGCCCGCCGTGGCGGCGTAGCCTTCGTTGAAGATCAGGTAGATCACCTCGAGCACGGACGAAAGGCGCGGCGCGAGCTCGGCGGCGGAGGGCACTTCGAACGGCACGTGCGCCTCGGAGAGCGTGCGCTTCGCGCGGACGATGCGCTGCGCGACCGTCGCTTCCGGCACGAGGAACGCGCGCGCGATCTCGTCGGTTGCGAGTCCGCCGAGGAGCCGCAGCGTGAGCGCGATCCGCGCCTCGGGCGAGAGCACCGGATGGCAGGCCACAAACACGAGGCGCAGCAGGTCGTCGCCGATCTCGTCGTCGCGCGCGGCTTCCGCCTGCCGGTCGGCCAGTTCCTGGTCGAGCTCGAGTTCGTGCAGCAGTTCCGCGTGCTTGCGTTCGAGGAGCCTGTCGCGGCGCAGGAGGTCGAGCGCGCGGCGTTTCGCCGTCGCGGTGAGCCACGCGCCGGGGTTGTCCGGCACGCCCGAGGCCGCCCAGTGCTCCAGCGCGGCGACGAGCGCGTCCTGCGCGAGTTCCTCGGCGAGCCCCACGTCCCGAAGCATGCGCGTGAGCACCGCGACGATCTTCGCCGACTCGATGCGCCAGACGGCCTCGATGGCGCGATGCGTGGCGTTCTCGCTCACCGGACGCGGGCCCCGCCGCCGCGGCTCGCGGCATGCGATCGCAGCGATCGGCCCGCGAATCTCCGCGGCGCGAATGGTGCGATCACGCCTTGCGCGCCAGCACCATCCAGTCGACGCCGAAGCGGTCCTGCACCATGCCGAAGCTCGTCGCGAAAAACGTGGGCCCGAGCGGCATCCCGACTCGGCCGCCGTCGGCGAGCGCGTCGAAACGCTGCTTCGCGATCGCGTCGTCCGGCACGCTGACCGCCAGCGCGAAGCCCGCGAACTGCGGCTTGCCCGCGCAATACCCGTCGGACGCCATGACCACCGTGTCGCCCACCTTGAACTCCGCGTGCATGATGCGGTCCTCGCTCCCCGGCGGGAGCATCCCGGGCGGATGAGGATCCGGGCTCTCGCGATTGCGCATCAGGAACGTGACCGTGGCGCCGAGCGCGCGGCCGTAGAACGCGAGCGCCTCCTCGCAGCGTCCGTCGAACATCAGGTAGCTCTGGACCTGCATCGTCGTCTCCTTCAGTGGCCGGATGCGTTGCGTGCCGACACTTCCGCGCGCAGCCGTTCCTCCTGCGCGCGAAGCTCCGGGGTCAGCGCCGCGCCGAAGTCCTCGGCGTCGCAGACCTGGCGGATCTCGATCTCGCACGGAATGGCGAAGGGGTTCGGACAGCGCCTGACCCATTCGATCGCCTCCTCCTTCGACTTGACCTGCCAGAGCCAGAAGCCCGCGATCAGCTCCTTGGTCTCGGCGAACGGACCGTCGATGACGGTGCGCTTCGTGCCCTCGAACCGGACGCGCGCGCCCTTCGAACTCGGGTGCAGGCCTTCGCCCGCGAGCATGACGCCGGCCCTGACCAGTTCCTCGTTGAACCGGCCCATGTCGGCGAAGAGCTTTTCGTCGGGCATGACGCCCGCCTCGGAATCCTTCGTCGCCCGCACGATGACCATGAACCTCATGGATGCCTCACGTGGTTGTCGTCCCGGCCGCCGATCGGCCGGGCTTCACCCGCACGACGATCGGGCGCGCGGGAAATCGACATCGACGCGCGCCGAACGCACGTTCGGCCCAGCGCCGTGCGGGACGCCGCGAGCGGCGCGGCGGAATCGCCCCCGCGGGTGCTCACGCCGGCGGCTTGCGCCCGCCGCGCACGATGCCCGCGACGAGCCCAATGAGCGCCCCGATCGGACCCGCGACGAACACCGCCGTCATGCTCGCCTCGACCGCGGAGTCGTGCACATTGGACGACAGCAGCGACACGAGGGCGTAGCCTGCGACCGCACCGAGCGCGAAGCCCGCGATGACGCCGACCACGCCGAACCCGAGCCTCCTCACGCGATGCTCCCGAGCCACGAGCGCGCCAGCGACTCGTCGACGAACACCTCGGCGGTGAGGCCGAGGTCCGCCGCGACCCGCACGCCGAACCGGTCCGGATGGATCAACCGGGACTCGACGACGAGCGCGACCGCGACCATCCCGCCCGCCGCCCGCGCCCATTCTTCCACCGCCAGGAATCGATCGACGAGCGACGGTACCGGGATGCCTTCGAGTCCCCGGCCGTCGATCAGGAGCCGGCCGAGCGCCCGGCTGCGGCAGTAGGCCACGCAGTCGGCGACGAAGTCCACCGCCTCGACCAGCGTTGCGTTGCCGCGCGGACGGAACACGCAATGGCCGTCGCTCGATTCGGGTTGGGCGTCGATCGTCATGGCGGATCGGAGGCAGGTGCAGTCATCGCGACCGCGGCGTGTCGTCAGGCCGGCGCCACGACGCGCACGACGGCCTCGCGGTAGTCGCGAAATCCCATGCGCGCGTAGAGCCTTCGCGCGTTCGCGTTGCCGCTCATGACGTGCAGGAACGGCGTCTCGCCGCGCCGCATCTGGCGGAAGACGAGCTTCTCCATCAGCCGCCGCGCGAGGCCGCGCCCCTGGGCCTCCGGGTGCGTGCACACGCCGCTCACCTCGCGCAGCGTGCCCGCCTGCATGCGTTCGCCCGCCATCGCGATCAGCCGTTCGCCGTCGAAGATGCCGAAATACTCGCCGAGTTCCGGCGTGCGCGGGCCGAAGGGGCCGGGCTTCGTCAGCGTCGCGAGCGCGAGTGCCTGTTCGTGGTGCGCGGGCGCGAGCGGCAGCGCGTCGGGCGCCTCGTCGCGGCCGGGCGGTGGCCGGTCCCACACCATCTTGAACATCGTCGTCTCGGCTTCGACCCGCCACCCCAGCGGCGCGGTGCCCGACCAGCCGTCGCAGTAGAAATGCTCGTCCGGACCGCAGAACGGCGCGAGCGCGGCGAAGTCGGGCCGCGCCTGGTCGGCGAACCCCACGATCGGCGAAAAGCCGCGCGTGTACCGGCGCGCCGCGCCCGCGCCCTGCGCGAAGCGGGCCTGCGCGCCGGACAACGCGTGCCACACGATGTTGTCGAGCAGGGAGATCATGGGTTTCGCCGGCCGCGCCGAGCGCAGGCCCGTGCGGCCGGCGTACGTGTCGTTCGCACGCCGCAGTCGTCGACCGATGCCGCTCCCGCCGGGACCCGCCGTCAGCCGATCCGGCCGATGATCGCCTTCATCTCGTCGACCGACCAGGCACGCATCGAGGTCGTGCGCACGTTGCCGAGCGAACCCAGTTTCAGCAGGCCCGCAGTGATCGCGTCGTCCGGCCCTTCGACGACCACCGCCATGTCGTGCGCGCCGACGGTGTAGTACGCGTGCCGGATCGAGAAGCCGAGCTTCTCGGCCGCGGCCCGGAAGGCCGCGAGGCGTTCCGGCGAATCCTTGACGTTGCGGATGCCCTGGTCGGTGAAGTTCGCGAGGACCACGTAGGTTGCCATGTCGCACCTCCTCCGTCGGATCGGCCGGACGGCCGTCGCGCCGCGATCGAGGTGTCGCGGCAAGTCCGATGCTCCGGCCCGCACGCAGGATACGCGAACCGGTGGGCGCACGGCGCGCGGCCTCGGCGGGCCGATTGCGCTGGGGACGGAAACTTCGCCATCCCGGAGGAATAACCTGCGCGGGCGACTGTTCGTCCACCTTGGCTCGTGCGTCGTACCGGATGTCCGGCGAGGCACGGGCCGGGACCGCGGCGCATCCGGCCGCGCAACGCGTGAACCTGGAGGAGGATCCATGCGAAGGACGATGCTCGGAATGGCGCTGGCAGCCGCAGGCGTGGTGCTGACCGGATGCGCGGGGATGGCGACGCAGGGCGGACCGCAGGACATGACGTTCTTCGTCACGAGCGCCGGCCCGGGCCAGGGCGCGAACCTCGGCGGCCTCGCGGGCGCGGATGCCCATTGCCAGAAGCTCGCCGCCGCCGCGGGGGCGGGCGGGCGTACCTGGCGGGCCTACCTGAGCACGCAGGCGCCCGCACCCACCGATGCGAGCGCGGTGAACGCGCGCGACCGCATCGGGAGCGGTCCGTGGCGGAACTACAAAGGCGAGGTGATCGCGCAGAGCGTCAACGACCTGCACTCCGCGTCGAACAACCTCGACAAGCAGACGGCGATCGACGAACGGGGCCAGACGGTGAACGGCCGGGGCGACACGCCGAACAACCACGACATCCTCACCGGGTCGCGCCTCGACGGCACCGCGTTTCCGGGGGGAGGGACCAACCCCGACATGACCTGCGGCAACTGGACCAAGGGCGGTCCGGACGGCTCGGCGATGGTGGGACACCACGATCGCACGGGGCTCGCGCCCGTGCCCTGGGCGCAGTCGTGGAACATGTCGCACCCGAGCGCGGGTTGCGACGCGGCGAAGCTCCGGGCGACCGGCAGCGCCGGACTCTTCTACTGCTTCGCCACGAATTGACGGCGTTCGCCGGCGCGTGCGGGGGGCGCGCGCCGCCTCCCCGCACTCCCGGACGGGCAACTCCGATCACGCTTCGCGTCGAAGGCATGATGGCCCGCGCGCGGACCGTGCCCGGTCGTGCCGAGGGGATCAACCCGGCCGTCGTCCCTTGACTGCGTTGGCCCGCGCGCGTTGCGTGACACTGCCGTCCGCTGCGATGGCGAGGCGCGCGCGCACCCGTGAACGGATCTGCTCGACCTCGTCCGCGGGTCGCGCGTCGAGGATCGAGCGGAATGCCGCGCCCGACATGCCGGAAGCCCACACCTCGTCGAAGTTCGCGAATCGGCGCTCGACGGCGATCTGCCGGGTCTCGATGCCGGCGAGCCCGGCGTCCTGCCACAGGACACGCATCGTGTCGATCCGCGAGGCTTCGACGCTCGGCGGCTTTTGCGCCGGCGTGCCCATCTCGTGCAGCACGGAGGCGAGCGCGGCGTGCGGGAAGCCGCCGCCGTGCATGTCCCAGACGTAGGCGGCGACCGCGCCGCCGGGACGCACGACGCGCACCATCTCGGCGACGCACGCCGCCGGGTCGGGCACGAAGAAGATCACCAGCGCCATCAGCGCGACGTCGAAGCTGGCGTCGGCATAGGGAAGCGATGCCGCGTCGCCGGTCCGGAAGCGCACCTCTGCGGTGGCGGCCTGCGCGCGCGCCCATTCGATCTGGCCCGCCGACGGATCGATCGCGTCGACGCCCGACGGCGCGGCGCGCGCGACGATGCGGCCGGTGAACGCGCCGTTGCCGCAGCCGACGTCGAGCCAGCGCAACCCGGCGGGGAGCGCGAGCCAGTCGAGGAACACGTCGCCCGCGAGCCGGCTCCAGCCGCCCATCATCCGGTCGTACGCGGCACCGTCGTCGAACGGGATCGGCGCGCGACTCATCGCATCAGGCCTCCGACACGTAGTGCAGCAGTTCCTCGTCGCCGGGCGGCAGGCGGATCGTCCCCTCGCGGCGGAAGCCGAGGCGTTCGAGCAGCCGTCGCGACGGTGGGTTCTCCTGCGAGACGATCGCGACGATGCGCGCGCCGTCGAGGTCACGCACCCCCCGATCGCCGATGTGGCGCAGCCAATCGGGATCGTTCAGGAGCGCGAGCCCGAACGGGGCGTCGTCCGGCTCGAACCAGTGGACGACGAGACGCTCCGTCTGCGCGACGCGCGAAGGGCGCGCGAGGGGGGGCGAAGGCGCGGGATCGACGGGACTTCTCATTCAGGGTCGCGTGCGGCGGCAGATCGAGCAGTTGCAGCGGAACGACGGTTGCGTCAGGTCGAGGTCCGCCTCGAAGACGACGGCGCCGCAATGGCAGCGCCCGCGGTAGGTCTTCAGCATCAGGCGCCGCTCCGGTCGGAGGACGCGAGCGTGGTGGGCTCGCCGTTGAGCGTGACCTTCGAGAACGGCCAGTCGTTCGCGAGCCAGCGGCGCAGGAACGAGTGCAAGTCGTCCTCGAGGCCGCTCGAAAGTTCGCTCGCCCGCGCCCAGAACCAGACGTCGGCGTCGGTGCCCCCGACATGCGGGGGATCGACGTAGACGCAGCCGAGGAGCCGCGCGTCGTCGCGCGACATCACCGCGTAGTCGAACGACGAGCGCAACTGAAACTCCTTCTGGTGCCAGCCCAGGTCGACGATGTTCTGCTCGATCGTGAGGTCGTCCGCGGGCCAGCCCCAGACCTCGCCGAAGCGGCGCCACAGGTGCTCGCGGCTCGACATGACCGCATCGTAGTCCTTGAACGCGTCGTGGATCGTGATCGAGCGCATGCGGAAACGCGCGGTCTCGACGACGGCCGGGACGACGAAATCCCGGGGCAGGAATGCCATCGATGGACCTCGGGTCGGTTGCGGAATCGGGTGCGGTACGTCGCGTCGAACCCGCCGTCACGCGGGGGTGGACCTGCCTTGTCCGCCGATGCGCGCCTTGGCGCAGCAGCGGACGGCGGCGTCGATCCGGTCAGGCACGCCGTTCGAACGCGAGCCCGACGCCCAGCCCGACGAGCACCGCGCCGCTCGTCCGGGTGAGCCAGACGAGCGCACGCGGGCGTGAGCGCAGCGCGCCGGACAGCATGCCGGCGCAAAGGCCCACCGGGCCCTTGACGACGAACGTGAGCCCGGCGAAGACGAGGCCGAGCACGAAGATCGACAGCGTCGGATGCGCGGTGCCCGGCGTGACGAACTGCGGCAGGAACGCGAAGTAGAACACCGCGATCTTCGGATTGGAGAGATTCGACAGCGCGCCCTCGACGAACAGGCGGCCGGGCGACTTCCGCGCGCCGCCTGCGAACGCGAGTTCCGCGTGGCGGGTGGAGAGCAACTGGATGCCGACGTAGACGAGGTAGACCGCGCCGACGAGCTTCAACGCGAGGAACAGCCACTCGGAGGCGCGCAGCAGCGCGCCCAATCCCGCGGTCGCGAGGATCGTGTGGCCGACCAGCCCGACGCTCACGCCTGCCGCGGTCGCGACGCCCGCGTGCGCGCCTTGCGCGATCGAGCGCGACATGACGAGCACCATGTCCTGGCCCGGCGTCACGATCAGCACGAGCGAGGCGACGATGAACAGGATCCAGGTGGCGTCGATCATGGGTCGGCGGGGCGAAGGCGCGGAGGACGGGCGAAACGTCCCTTGTACCCGAAGCGGCGCCGGTTGAGAAGCGGCCGGATCCCGCATCCTGCCGCCGGCCGCGCGATGGCCCCCGGCGCCACGCCATCGCGCGTTCGCTACCTCCCGCCCTGCGCGGCGACGCGATCGAAGAAATCGTAGATGGCGCGATCGCCCATGTTGCGCGCGTCGGCGAGTTCGCCCGCCTGCGTCGCGTAGATCACGGTGCCTTCGGGCGAGAGCACCGCCACCGCGGGAATGCCGCTCTTCAGCGGGACGCCGAATTTCGCGGCGAGGTCGACGTTGCGGTCGAAGCGCCCGACGTCGACCTTCACGACGCTGAAGCGGCGGGCGATGAGCGGAGCCGCAGCGCCCTGCCGGAACGCCAGGTCGAGGATCTTGCAGTCGGCGCACCAGTTGGCGCCGAACACGACGAGCACCGGCATCCGCGTGTGCGCGGAGCGCGACAGCGCGGAGGCGATGTCGGCGCGGGCGTCCGCGCCCTCGTCGTAGGGGCCGGTCGCGGCGGCGACGGCGAGCGGGATCGCGGCCAAGAGGGCGGTGAGGGTTCGGCGCATGGCGTCGGCGGTCGCAGGTATTGCGGAAGCTTACTCCCGCGCGCGGCGTACGGTGCCCGGCCCGCGTCGCGCCCCGGCCCTACCTGATGAACTGGTCGACGAACCGCTCGCCCAGCCCGCAGGCGCGGTAGTGCCTGCGGCACATCTCGGCCTTGGTGAAGACGTCCTCGTAGCCGGTGACCGCCCCCTCGTCGTCGACGTAGATCATCGCGCCGTGGATGTTGAAGAACGTGATCATCTCCTGCGCGCCGACGGCTTCGTCGACCACGAGTGTGTGGATCTCGCCGGGCGGCTCGTAGACGAAACTCCCTTCGGTCGCCACCCAGTCGTGCTCGAGGTAGCGCCACGCGCCCTTCATCACGAGTCCGGTCACCCACGACGGGTGGACGTGGCGCGAGAGCACGCCGGTCTTGCGCACGCGCAGGAGGTTGCACCAGCTTCCGGTGACGGTGTTCAGGAGCAGCGGCCGGAACCAGACGTCCTTCGCCTGCGGCACCCAGACGCGCTCGTCGTCGGGGATCGCCCGCTCTGCGATCTCGGGCTGGATGCGCGGAACCTGCGTGATCATCGTGAAACTCCTTCCTGCGGTGTTCTCGGGGAGTCGGCGGTCATCGCGCCCCTGCGATCAGGCCGCGGCCGCGATGAGTCGCTCGACGCCCGGGTAGTCGCCGCGCGCGATGACGTACTTGGCGGCGTACCCGCCCCACTTGCCGCCGCTCGTGAATGCCCGCAGGAACGCATCGCGGTCGACGACGCGCCGCCCGCCGAGCGTCGCGACGCCGCGCTCGAACAGCGGATCGGGCAGGGTGCCCGCGGTCGGGCCGACCACGGCGACGTGGCGCGCGTGACGGCAGGCTGCGAGCACGTCGTCCAGCGTGTCGTTCAGGATGATCGTGCAGGTCGAGACGACCTTGTCGCAAGTCTCGAGCTCCGCGGGGTCGAGCGTCACGCGAACGCCCGGCTCGTCGCGCACGAGCTCCGGCTTGAGTTCGAGCACCGTGAGCCTCGCGCCCGACCGACGGACGATCGGGACGAGCGGAGTGAAGAGCCCGATCATGCCGATGTGCTCTCCGGGCCGCGGGTCGATCGCGCCCAGCGGATCGCCGCCGGCGTCCGGCACCCAACGCGCGCGCGTGAACAGGCCCTGCGACAGCGCGTTGATCGTGGCGAAGCCGAGCGCGCGCGCGACCGGATCGTCCGTCGCGAACCCCGCCGCGAGCGAAGCGGCATCGATGCCCGCCAGGCCATGTCCGCCGTGGCGTTCGCGCAACGGCGATTCGGTGCCTGCGAGCTGGATGTAGGCGAAGCCGATCGAGCCCTCGTCGAGTTCCAGCGCGCAGAACTCCGCCTCCTTGGTGCCGCTCGCCGGCGGCAGGTGGAACGCCCGCACCCGCGGCGCGCCGAGCCGATGCGCGACGCGGCCGGCGAGTTCGACGTAGCGCTCAGTGACCGTCGGCATCGCGGCTCGGAGGCAGGTGGCGGCGGCAGCGCTGCCGCGATGCCGCGCGGCTCCCGTCGTCGGAGGCCGGCGGCGCGACGTCGAACAGCCTCCTTGAGCTCCTGCACATGTCGGCCTCCGCGGCACCAGCGAAACGGGCGCACCGAGGTGCGCCCGCCCGCAACGTTGCGCGATGCGCTACTTCGACGCCGGGAGCTTCCCCTGCACGCCTTCGACGTAGTAGTCCATCTTGTTCAGCGTCGCGTCGTCGATCGTCTTGCCCGCCGCGATCCGCTCCTTGCCCTCGTTGTCCTTCACCGGGCCGGTGAACGGGTGGAACTTGCCGGTCCGGATGTCGGCCTCGACCTTGCCGACCTCGTCCTGGACCGACTTCGGCACGGCGGCGTTGAACGGCGCCATCTTGATCATGCCTTCCTTGATGCCGCCCCAGAGGCTCGACGGCTTCCACTTGCCGTCGACCGCCGCCTGCACGGTCTTCGTGTAGTAGTCGCCCCACTGGTGGGTGACCGCGGTGAGCTGCGCCTTCGGGCCGTACTTCGACATGTCGCTGTGGTAGGCGACCGCGTAGACGCCCTTCGCTTCCGCGGCCTGCACGGCGGCGGTCGAATCGGTGTGGTGCGTGAGCACGTCTGCGCCCTGCGAGACGAGCGTATCGGCGGCGGTGCGCTCCTTGCCCGGGTCGAACCAGGAATTGACCCACACGACCTTCACCTCGGCCTTCGGGTTCACGCTGCGCATCCCGCGCGTGAACGCGTTGATGCCCATCACCACCTCGGGGATCGGGAACGCGCCGACGTAGCCCGCGACGTTCGACTTGGTCATGCGGCCCGCGACGATCCCGGCGAGATAGCGGCCCTCGTAGAAGCGCGCGTTGTAGATGCCGACGTTGGCCGCGGTCTTGTATCCGGTCGCGTGGTCGAAATGGGTCTTCGGGAAGCTCTGCGCGACCTTGATCGTCGGGTTCATGTAGCCGAACGAGGTCGTGAAGATCATCTGGTGGCCGCTTTGCGCGAGTTCGCGGATCACGCGCTCGGCGTCGGCGCCCTCCGGCACGTTCTCGATGTACTTGCTCGTCACCTTGCCGCCGAGCGCCGCCTCCATCTGCTTGCGGCCGATGTCGTGCTGGAAAGTCCAGCCGGCGTCGCCGATCGGGCTCACGTAGACGAAGCCGATCTTCATCGGACCGGCGGCCTTCGGCTGCGAGAGCGCCGGGATGGCGGTGGACGCGAGCGCGCCGGCCATCGTCGCCAGCGCGGTCCTGCGGTTCATCTTCGGCATTGCGGCAATCTCCTTGGAATGCGGGGGCGGGAGGGGGAAGCCACCCGTCGGCGGATGGCGTCGTGCGGAGGCGGATTCTACGCCGGAACGGGCGCGGGGCCGGCCGGCGGGGTTGCTGGTGTCCGGCGGCACCGAAGCGGGTCGCCGGCCGCGCCGATCAACGTGCATTCAGCGCTCACGCGTGGGGGTGGAACGGCTTGCCGAGCGACGCCGGCGCGTTCAGGCGGATGGTGACCGCGTCGCGCGAGATGATCGCCAGCACGACGATGGTCGCGAGGTAGGGCAGCATCGACAGGTACTGCGCGGGAATCGCCGAGCCCGCGGCCTGGGCCTGGAACTGCGCGAGCGTGACGCCGCCGAAGAGGTACGCTCCGGCGAGCACGCGCCACGGCCGCCAGGTCGCGAACACGACCAGCGCCAGCGCGATCCAGCCGCGTCCGGCCACCATGCCCTCGACCCACAGCGGCGTGTAGGCGACCGACAGGTAGGCGCCGGCGAGCCCCGAGCAGGCGCCGCCGAACACCACCGCGGCGTAGCGGATCGCGACGACCGGATAGCCGATCGCGTGCGCCGACTGCGGCGACTCGCCGACCGCGCGGAGCACGAGTCCCGCCCTCGATCGGGTCAGGAACCACTGCACGGCGGCGAACAGCACGAACGACAGGTAGACGAGCGGGTTGTGGCCGAACAGCAGCGGCCCGACGAGGGGCAGGTCGGAGAGCCCCTTGATCGCGAGCGGCTTGATGCCCTCGATCACGACCGACACGTAGTCGAGGCCGACGAACGCCGAGAGCCCGACGCCGAAGAGCGACAGCGCGAGTCCGGTCGCGACCTGGTTCGCCATCAGCGAGAGCGCGATGACGCCGAAGACGAGCGATACCGCGGCGCCCGCCGCGGTGCCCGCGGCGACGCCGAGCCACGGCGATCCGGACTTCGACGCGACGATGAACGCGACGACCGCGCCGACCAGCATCATGCCCTCGACGCCGAGGTTCAGCACGCCCGACTTCTCGGTGACGAGTTCGCCCAGGCTCGCGTACACGAGCGCCGTGCCCGCGGCGAGCGTCAGGACGACGAGTTGCGCGACGGTGTCCATCGTCGGTCAGTCTTTCGTCGGGCGGAGGCGCGCGTGCGCGCGAGGCGCGGTTGCGCCGCGGATCGACCCGGTCGCGGGAACCGGGCGCTTCACGCCGGCGCCCTTCCGACCCGGCGCCGGCGGAAGCGGTAGCCGATGAGGACATCCGCCGCCAGCAGGAAGAAGAGCAGCGTTCCCTGGAACAGTCCGGTGACCGACGACGGCAGCGCGAGATTCAGCTGCGCCGATTCCCCGCCGAGGTAGAGGAGCGACATGAGGAGGCTCGCGAACACGATCCCGACCGGATTCAGCCGGCCGACGAACGCGACGATGATCGCCGCGAAGCCGTAGCCCGGCGACACCGACGGCAGCAGTTGTCCGATCGGCCCGGCGACCTCGCCGACGCCCGCGAGTCCCGCGCACGCGCCGCCGACGAGCATGCCGATCCACACGGTGCGCGGCGACGAGATGCCGGCGTAGTGCGCCGCGGCGGGCGCGAGGCCGGCGACGCGCATCTGGTAGCCGACGAAGCTCTTCTCCATGAACACCCAGCCGGAGGCCACGACGGCGAGCGCGACCAGGAGCCCGACGTTGAGTCGCGTCTCGGCGAGGAGGTTCGGCAGGATCGCGCCTTCGGTGAACATCCTCGACTGCGGGAAGTTGAAGCCCTCGGGGTCGCGCCAGGCGCCGTGGACGAGGATCGACAGGACGAACGTCGCGACGTAGACCAGCATCAGCGAGACGAGGATCTCGTTCGCGTTGAAGCGGGTGCGCAGGAACGCCGGGATCGCCGCCCACGCCATCCCGCCCGCCATGCCCGCCGCGAACATCACCGGCAGCAGCAGCGGCGAGGTGCTGCCCTCGAACGCGAGCGCGACGCCGCCGCCCGCGATCGCGCCCATCGTGAGCTGGCCTTCGGCGCCGATGTTCCAGACGTTCGCACGGTAGCCCGCCGCGAGGCCGGTCGCGATCAGCATCAGCGGCGACGCCTTGAGCAGCAGTTCGCCCACGCCGTAGAGCGAGTCGACCGGCTTCACGAAGAACGCGTGGAACGCGTCGAGCGCGTTCTTGCCCATCAGCGGGAACAGCACGAGCCCGACCGCGATCGTCATGCCGACCGCGATCAGCGGCGACGCCCAGCGAAAGGTGCGCGACGGTTCGGGGCGGGCTTCGAGGCGGAACATCATGGGATCCGCGACGCCATTCGTCGCCGGACGGAGCGCGGGTTCGTGAGGACCGTCGAGTCGAACATCACGGCTCCGCCCCGATGGCCCCGGCCGGCGAGAACCCGCGCGCGGCCTGAGCGCCCGGGGCGATGAACGAACCCGCCATCAGCATCCCGATCTCCGCGGCGCTCGTCTCGCGAGCGGGCCGCGCCTCTGCGAGCCTGCCCTGCGCGATCACCGCGATGCGGTCGCAGATCTCGAAGAGTTCGTCCAGCTCCTCGGAGACCACGAGGACCGCGACGCCCGCGTCCCGGAGGTCGATCAGCGCCTGGCGGATCTGTGCCGCGGCGCCGACGTCCACGCCCCAGGTCGGCTGCGCGGCGACCATCACCTTCGGACTCTGCCCGATCTCGCGCCCGACGATGAACTTCTGCAGGTTGCCGCCCGAGAGCGAGCGCGCGGCCGCGTCCGGGCCCCCGGCCTTGACGTGGTAGCGCTCGATCGTCGTCTGCGCGAACGCACGCACGGCCGCGGCCTGCACGAATCCGCGCCGCACGAGTCCTCGCGCGTGCGCGGTGAGGAGCGCGTTCTCCGCGAGCGACATCTCCGGCACCGCGCCGCGCCCCAGTCGCTCCTCCGGGACGAACGCGAGTCCGAGCGCGCGCCGTTCGTCGGCGTCGAGCCGGCCCGCGGCGACGCCCATGAGCGTGATCGCCCGCGCGTCGTCGATCCGCCGCTCGCCCGAGAGCGCCGCCATCAGTTCCTTCTGGCCGTTGCCCGAGACGCCGGCGATGCCGACGATCTCGCCCGCGTGCACCGCGAGCCGCAGGTCGACGAGCGAGGTGCCGAACGGGTCGTCGGAGGGAAGCGAAAGTCCCTCGACGACGAGCCTCGGCTCGCCGCGGCTGACGTCGCGATGCCGCGGATGCGGCAGGTCGCCGCCGATCATCATCCGCGCGAGCGATGCCGAGGACTCGCGCCGCGGGTCGCAGGTGCCGGTGACCTTGCCGCCGCGCAGCACCGTCGCGCGCGTGCAGAGCGCGCGGATCTCGTCGAGCTTGTGGCTGATGTAGAGGATGCTGCAGCCTTCGCCCGCGAGCCGGCGCAGCGTCGCGAACAGCTTCTCGACCGCCTGCGGCGTCAGCACCGAGGTCGGCTCGTCCATGATCAGGAGCCGCGGATCCTGCAGCAGGCAGCGCACGATCTCGACCCGCTGCCGCTCGCCGACCGACATCGAGTGGACGTGGCGGTCGGGGTCGAGCGGCAGGCCGTAGCGGGCGGACACGTCGCGGATGCGCGCCGGCAGGTCGCCGCCGGCGCGTTCGCGGTCGAGCGCGAGCGCGATGTTCTCGGCCACGGTCAGCGTCTCGAACAGCGAGAAGTGCTGGAACACCATGCCGATGCCGAGCCGGCGCGCGCGCGCGGGATTGGCGATCGTGACCGGCTTGCCTTCCCAGCGGATCGTTCCCGCGTCGGGCTTCACGACGCCGTAGATCACCTTCATCAGCGTCGACTTGCCGGCGCCGTTCTCGCCCAGCACCGCGTGGATCTCGCCGGGCGCCACCTCGAGGTCGATGCCGTCGTTCGCGACGACGGACGGATAGGCCTTCGTGATGCCCGCGAGCGCGAGGCGCGAGGCGGAGCCGGCAGCGTCGCCCGTCACGCCCGGGTTCCTCGCGCGGCCGGCGCGGAACGGAGGCCGCCCCCGTTCGTCGTCTCGCCGCGGTGATCGCCATCGCTCGCGCGGCGCTCGCGCAGCGCGAGGATCTCCGCCGCCACGCCGACCGCGATCACGCCCGGCTCCTTGCCGGCGAGCCCGGCGCTCGCGCCGATCGGACAGGTGACGCGCGCGAACGCATCCACGGACACGCCGCGCGAGGCGAGGCGCCGCGCGAACTGCGCGCGCTTCGAGGCCGAGCCGATGAGTCCGAGGTAGGTCCAGTCGTCGCGGGCGAGCGCGGCCTCGACGATCTCGAAGTCGAGGATGTGCGAGTGCGTGGTGACGACCACGCAGGCGCCGCGCGGCGCGTCGGCGAGTTCGTCGGCGGGCGCGTCGGTGACGACGACCTCGACGTTGCCGGGGATGTGCGCCGGGAAGTCCGCCTCGCGCTCGTCGATCCAGCGCACCCGGCAGGCCAGCGCGCCCAGCACCTGCACGAGCGCGCGGCCGACGTGGCCGTTGCCGAAGACCAGCAGGTCGAACGCCTGCGGTCGCACGACGTGGATGAAGAGCGACGCCGCGCCGACCTCGGCGAGCCCGGTGACGCCGCCGGGGGCAAGGCGCCCCCGCGCGGCCGCCACCGCGGCCGAGTCGAGGTCCGCGTCCCCGATCGATCCGCGCGAATCGTCGGCCGTCACGACCAGCAGCCGCGCCGCGCCGTCCGCCACGCCCAGGCGATGCACGAGCGCGAAGCCTGCGCCGGTGCGCTCGCAGGCGAGCGCGACGTCGAGCCAGCCGTCCGCCGCATCGACGACCGCGAAGGCGACCGTCGCGACGCCGCCGCAGCACTGGCCGAGCCGCGCGGCGAGCGGGAAACGCACGAGCCAGGTCGCCGCGGGCGTCGTGCCCGCGACCGCGTCGCGCGCGAGCCTCGAGGCCTCGTGCTCGAGGTGTCCGCCGCCGATCGTGCCCGCGGCGCCGCCGGCGGAGACCACCTGCCATGCTCCCGGCTCGCGCGGTATCGAGCCGCTGCCATGCGCGACGGCGACGATGGCGGCGCGGCCGTCCGCGGCGATGGCGCGGGCGAGTTCCGACGCGAGTCCGCTCACGCCGCCGCCTTCGCGCGCCGCCGCATGTCGTCGACCGCGCGCAGGATGCGCTCGTCGGTGGCGGGAGCGTCGAGATCGGGCGCGAACCGGTAGTCCGACAGGCTCGACACCGCGTCGCGCAACGCGTGGTAGCCCGCGAGCGCGAGCATCAGCGGCGGTTCGCCGACCGCCTTGCTGCGGTAGATCGTCTCCTCGCGGTTCGCCTCCGGCCAGAAGTCGATGCGCACGCGGGCGGGCCAGTCGCGCGAGGTCGGGATCTTGTAGGTCGACGGCGCGTGCGTGCGCAACTCGCCCCGGGCGTCGAAGACCAGTTCCTCCATCGCGAGCCAGCCCCAGCCCTGCAGGAACCCGCCCTCGATCTGCCCGCGGTCGATCGCCGGGTTGAGCGAGGTGCCGACGTCGTGCAGGATGTCGACGGCGAGCAGGCGGTGCTCGCCGGTCAGCGTGTCGATCGCCGCTTCCGCGCACGCGGCGCCGTACGCGTAGTAGAAGAACGGGCGGCCGGTCAGCGTCTTCGTGTCGTAGTGGACCTTCGGCGTGGCGTAGAAGCCGGTCGCCGACAGCGACACGCGCGCGAGGTAAGCGGAGCGGGCGAGTTCGGCGAAGGTCATCGACTTCCCGCCGCCGGTCACGACGCCGGCGCGAAACGCGACCGCGCCGTCGTCGCAGCCGAACGTGCGCGCCGCGTGCGCGGCGAGGCGCGCGCGCAGGCGCACCGAGGCGTCGCGCGCGGCCATGCCGTTGAGATCGGTGCCCGACGAGGCCGCGGTGGCCGATGCATTGGGCACCTTGCTCGTGTCGGTCGCGGACACGCGCACGCGCGAGGGCGGAATCCCGAGTTCCTGCGCCACGACCTGCCGGACCTTCGTGAACAGGCCCTGGCCCATCTCGGTGCCGCCGTGGTTCAGCAGCACGGTGCCGTCGGTGTAGACGTGGACGAGCGCGCCGGCCTGATTGTAGTGCGTCGCGGTGAACGAGATGCCGAACTTCACCGGCGTGAGCGCGAGGCCGCGCCGGATCACCGGGCTCGTCCGGTTCCATCGCGCGATCGCCGCGCGGCGTTCGCGGTAGCGCGAGGTGCGCTCGAGGCGCTCGATCAGCGCGGGCGCGATGTTGTCCTCGACCGTCATGCCGAACGGCGTGACGTTGCGCTCGCCGACGCCGTAGAGGTTCGCCTTGCGGACGTCGAGCGGGTCGCGGCCGGTGGCGCGCGCGACCGCGTCGATCACCGCCTCGATCGCGAACATGCCCTGCGGGCCGCCGAAACCGCGAAACGCCGTGTCGGACACCGTGTTGGTCCTGCAGCGGTAGCTGTGGATCGCGACGTCGGGCAGCCAGTAGGCGTTGTCGGCGTGGAACATCGCGCGATCGTTGACCGGTCCGGACAGGTCGGCCGAGAACCCGCAGCGCGAGGCCAGCGTGAGGTCGAGCGCGAGGAGGCGGCCGTCGTCGTCGAAGCCGACGTCGTAGCCGTGCACGAACGCGTGGCGCTTGCCGGTCGAGCGCATGTCGTCGTCGCGGTCGAGGCGCAGCTTGACCGCGCGGCCGCTGCGCCGCGCGAGCACCGCGGCGACGCAGGCGAAGAGCGACATCTGCGATTCCTTGCCGCCGAAACCGCCGCCCATGCGCCGGCATTCGACGACGACGTCGTGCGCATCGATGGCGAGCGCTCGCGCGACGGTGTGCTGCACCTCGCCCGGATGCTGGGTCGAGCAACAGACGCGCATCCCGCCGCCCTCCTGCGGGATCGCGAGCGCGATCTGACCCTCGAGGTAGAAGTGGTCCTGGCCGCCGCTCTCGATCGTACCGGCGAGACGGTGCGGCGCCCGGGCGAGCGCGGGGGCGGGCTCGCCGCGCGCGACGTGCACAGGAGGCAGCACGAACGACCGCGCGGCCATCGCTTCCGCGACAGTGAGGATCGGCGGCAGCGGTTCGATGTCGAAGCGTGCCGCGCGCGCCGCGCGGCGGGCCGCCTCCACGCTCGTCGCGGCGACGGCGAACACCGGCTGGCCGGCGAAGTGGACGACGCCGTCGGCGAGGATCGGGTCGTCGTGGAGGACCGGCCCGACGTCGTTCGCGCCCGGAAGATCGGCGGCGACGATCACGTCGACGACGCCGGGTGTCGCGCGGACCGCGTGAAGGTCGACCGAGCGCACTCGCCCGTGCGCCATCGGCGAGACGCCGACCGCGGCGTGGAGCATCCCGCGCGGCTCGGCGAGGTCGTCGGTGTAGTTCGCCTCGCCGCTCGCGTGCAGCGCCGCGGACTCGTGCGGCAGCGCCGCGCCGGCCGGTTCGGGTTCGAGCGCGGCACCGAACGCCGCGAGCGGAGTGCGCGGATCGTTCATCGCGTCATTCGACCGGCGACAGGTCGCCGATCCGCGTCGGCGCCGAGGTCTTCGCGCCGGTCTCGAGCCAGAAGCGGCGCATCAGGTTGCCGAGCGCGCGGCGACGATACGCCGCGGAGGCCCGCATGTCGTCGATCGGCGCGAACTCGGCCTCGAGCGCGACGGCGGCGGCCTCGGCGGAGGCCTCGTCCCACGGCTTGCCCTCGAGCGCGGCCTCGGCCGAGGACGCGCGCTTCGGCGTCGCCGCGACGCCGCCGCAACCGATGCGCGCGGCCGTCACGCGGCCCGCGTCGAGCGTGAGCGCGAACGCGGCGAACACCGACGAGATGTCCTGGTCGTAGCGCTTCGAGAGCTTGTAGGCGCGGAGCGCGAGCCCCGCGGGCCGGCGCGGCACGCGCACCGACGCCACGAACTCCCCGGGAACGCGCGCGGTCTTCTGGTAGCCCAGGTAGTAGTCCTCGACCGGCATCGCGCGCGTCGCTTCGCCGCGACGCAGCACGACGTACGCGCGGAGCGCGATCAGCACGGGCATCGAGTCGCCGATCGGCGATCCGTTGGCGACGTTGCCGCCGAGCGTGCCGGCGTTGCGGATCGGCGAAGAGGCGAACCGCATCCACGCTTCGTGGAGTTCGGGGTAGTCGTCGTCGAGCGCCTCGAACGCGTCGGCGAGCGTCGCCGCCGCGCCGATCTCGATCGAGTGCCCGTCGCGGCGGACCGTCGCGAGGTCGCGGACCGCGCCGGTGGAGACGAGCGTGCCCAGGTCCCGGTGCTCTTTGGTGATCCACAGGCCGACATCGGTCGCGCCGGCGACGATGCGTGCGTCGGGGTGCGCGAGGCAGGCCGCGGCGAGACCGTCCGCGTCGATCGGGGCGAGCCAGCGCTGTCCCGCGCCCTCGTAGTCGAACGTCGCGTCGCGTGCGAGCGCGTCGAGTTCCGCGGCGAGCCGCTGTTCCTCCGGGGAGACGATGCGGCTTCCGTCCGCGGCGACACCGGGCCCGCGCCAGCCGAGGGCGCCGCACGCCTTTGCGTCGATGGCTCCCATGCGCTGCGCGGCGTCGACGATCGGCCGGTACCCGGTGCACCGGCACAGGTTGCCCGAGAGCGCGTCGTCGATCGCCTCCCGCTCGGGCGCGTGCGCGTTCTTCCACAGTCCGAACAGGCTCATCGCGAAGCCCGGCGTGCAGAAGCCGCACTGCGAGGCGTGGCACTCCACGAGCGCCTGCTGCACCGGGTGGAGCGTCCCGGAGGACGGGCGCAGCGCCTCGACCGTGAACACGGCCTTGCCGTCGAGCGAGGGCAGGAGCCGGATGCAGGCGTTGACCGGCTTCCAGTCGAGCGTGCCGTCGCCGCGCGACCCTGCGACGACGACGGTGCAGGCGCCGCAGTCGCCTTCGGCGCAGCCTTCCTTGGTCCCGGTGAGCGAGCGTTCCTCGCGCAGCCACGCGAGCAGCGTCGTCTGCGGCGAGCGTCCCGCGACGTCGACGCGCTCGCCGTTCAGCACGAGGCGGATCGGGTCGGTCCCGTCGGCGGGCATCGGGGGCGCGGTTCCGGAAGGGCCGGGCGGCGCGCCCGGGGGTCGCCTGCGATGCTCCCGCCGCGGAGGGGGTTTGTCAACCGCGCGCGCGGGAATGCATACCGCATCGCGCGCCGACGCGCCCGGGCCGCCGCGCGGCGGGGGCGGGAGGCCGGGGGGGCACGACCGGCCGGAGGCTCCGCCCGATCATGCATACATGATGACGCCCTCGGTGTATCCCGGATCGTTTGACCGGCGATCTCCCGCGGGAGTAGGCTCGCGCGATGGCGGCACGACGTCAGGCGGGCGGTGCGGAGGCGCGCATCTGCCGGGCCATCCGGCAGGCGATCCTCGAGCGCCGCCTCGCGCCGGGCACGAAGCTGCAGGAACTCGCGCTCGGCGACTTCTTCGGCGTGTCGCGCACCATCGTCCGGCAGGCGCTGCGCCGCCTCGATCACGAGGGCGTCGTCGCGCTGCGCGAGAAACGGGTCGCGGTCGTCGCCCGGCCTTCCGCGGCCGACGTGCGGCACGTGTTCGCGGCTCGGCGCGTCGTCGAGGCAGCGGTCGCCGAGGCCGCGGTCGCGCGACTGCGCCGCGCCGACCTCGATGCGCTGCGGAAGCTCGTGCGCGACGAGGACGCGGCCTACGCCGAAGACGATCGCCGGCGCGGCCTGCGTTTCTCGCTCGCCTTCCACCATCGGCTGGCCGACGCCTCGGGCAACCCGGTGCTCGCGCGCTACGCGCGCGAACTCGTGCTCCATTCCTCGCTCGCGATCGCGCTCTACGAGCGCGCCGGGCTCCCGCGCGACCACGCCGGGCACGGGGCGCTCCTCGGTGCCATCGTGCGCCGCGACGCGAAACGCGTCGCCCGGCTCATGGCCTCGCACGTCGATGAACTGGAGCGGCGACTCGCGCTCGACGGCACGGCGGCGGCGCAATCGCTCGCGCAGATGCTCGGGCCGGACGCCCGCTGACCGGGGCGGATGCGGCGCCCGCCGCGAAGCGGGCGCCCTGCCTCGCGGCGCTTGCCGGACGCGGCGTGCTGCGCGCGCGCCCGGCCTTCGTCGATGCCACCAGCGGGCTACCGGCCGATCAGTTCGAGGCCGTTGGGGTTGACGCGGACACGGTCGCCGGGACGCACGATCGGCGTCGCCTCCTGCCGGATCGTCGCGAAGCTGCCGTCGTCGTAGCGAACCGCGATCTGCCAGACCATGCGCGGATTGCGCGCCTCGATCTGGTTGCCGGCATAGGCGCCGCCGACCGCGCCGACGACCGTCGCGACGGTGCGGCCGGTGCCTCCGCCGATGAGGCTCCCGAGCCCGCCGCCGATCAACGCGCCGCCGATGGCGCCCAAGCCGGAGGTGTCGTTGCTCGCGACGACCTGCTGCACCGATTCGACCGTGCCGATGCGCGTCGACGGGACATCGGTCACCTGGAACGCGGGTTGCGGTGCGCAGGCCGCGAGCGCGAGCGCTGCGAGCGCGACGAGCGCGGTCGAGCTGCGCCTCAGGATGCTGTCGATGGTCATGGCCGCTCCGTTCAGTCGGGCACCGCGTTCAGCACGTACATCGCGGCCAGCATCCCGCTCGGGCGGCCGAGCTTGCCGAGCCAGCGCGCGAAGATCTCCTCGATCTCGCCCGAGACGTACACGCGCGTCAGTTCGCGGTTGACGACGAGGCGCAGCGCCGAGTCGCCGCGCGGCAGCGCGAACGCGTAGGGCTCGATCGAGAAGTCGGCGACCAAGAGCGAGAACAACGCGGGGTCCTTCGCGGTCACGGCGATGCCGATCAGCTTGATCTTGTCGCCGGCGAACGCGTCGACCTGCCTGGTCTCGAGGAGTTGCGCGCCTTCGTTCGCGTCGCGCACCGCCACGACGCCGGCCTGGACCTTGCGGTCCTTCAGCGTCGCATGGAGCCGCTGCTCGGTCGTGGTCCCGCCGATCACCGCGATCTTCTTGCCCATCATGTCGGCGATGCTCTGGATCGGGCCGTCGGCGCGGACGAGGAAGCCGCCCGCATCGACGAACGACAGGTTGCTGAAGTCGACGTGCTGCATGCGCGAGAGCGTCGCCGACGTGTTGGCGCATTCGAGGTCGGCCCGGCCGGCGCTGACCGCGGCGAGCCGCTCCGACACCGTGCCCGGCGTCCAGTTGACCTTGAGGTTCGGGTTGCCGACCGAGCGCCCGATCGCCGCGATCACCTTGTTGCACAGGTCGATCGAATAGCCGGCGGGCTTGCCGTCGGCGCCCTGGGCCGAGAACGGGATCGAGTCGGGCGAGTAGGCGACGTTGATCTCGCCGGCGGCCTTGATCTTGCCGAGCGTGTCGGGCAGGGCCTGCGCCTGCACCGCGGCGGCGCACAGCAGGGCGGCGAACGCGGCGGTCGTGGCGGCGAAGCGGGCGGGCGACGGTTTCACGGAGGTCTCCTGACGCGGATGAGAGGGCGCATCGTCGTGCGCGAGGCCGACATGGTAGCGCAATCGCCGTGCGGTGCCCCGCGTTCGCCTCGCTCGCGCAGGCGGGGTGCTACACTCGATCCACGTCCCGGCCACCGGACGATCGACCGTTTCGACATGCGCGCCCTGCTCGTTTCCGGACTCTTCGCCGCCTTGGCGCTGGCGCCGCCCGCGTTCGCCGGGCCGACGCTCGACCGCATCAAGTCGTCGGGCACCATCGTGATGGGCTACCGCGCCGACGCGGCGCCGTTCTCGTTCAAGGACCGCGAAGGTCGCGTGCGCGGCTACTCGGTCGAATTGTGCGAGCGCGCCGCGGTGGAGATCGGCAAGGCGGCGGGCGTTGCGACGCCGAGGCTCGACTGGCGCCCGCTGACCGCTGCGACGCGACTCGAGGCGGTCGCGCGCGGCGAGGTCGACCTCGAATGCGGCATGACGACGATCTCGCTCTCGCGCATGGCGAACGTCGACTTCAGCGTGCCGATCTACGTCGACGGCGGCGCGGTCCTCGTGCGCGACACCTCGAAGCTCGTGCGCCTCGCCGATCTCCGGGGGAAGCGGGTCGCGGTCATACCGGGCACGACCACCGAGCTGGCGCTGACGCGAACGCTCACCGCGATCGCCTCGCCCGCGATCATCGTGCCGATCGAATCCTACGGCGCAGGCATCCTCCTCCTCGAATCGGGCAAGGTCGACGGCCTCGCAGGCGACCGCATCGCGCTCACGACGATGCGCTCGCAAGCGACCGGCGGAACCGGCACCGACTTCCTGCCGAGCGACATCTCGTACGAGCCCTACGGTCTGGTGATGCGCCGCGACGACCCGGACTTCCGGCTCGCGGTCAACCGCGCGGTCGTCGAGCTCTACCGCAGCGGCGGTATCGACCCGATCTTCCAGCGCTGGTTCGGGCTGCTCGGGCGGCCGGGGCCGATGCTCCACGCGATGTTCTATCTCAACACCCTTCCCCCATGAGCTTTCGCCAGGTGATGCGGATGGGCGTCGCGGCCTCGCTCGCCGCCATGGCGCCGGGCGCGGAAGCGCAGGCGCCGGAACGCTGCGACCACTGCGGCACGATCGCCGACATCCGGCAGTCCACGTCGAGGAGCACCTGGACGCCGCTCGGCAGCACCGCGCCGGGCACGACGACGTCGGGCGACGAGACGTTCGCGCCGGGCCGCGTGACGGCGACCTACCAGGTCGGCCGCGATCTCAAGAACCAGGGCATGGTGCTGCTGGGCTCGGCGGGCGGCGGGAGCTACGCGCGGCGGCCCGAGGAATACGCGCAGACGCGCTATGACCTGACGGTGAAGATGGACGCCGGCGGTCCTCCGCGCACCGTGTCGATGTCCTACGATCCGCCGTTCCGGGTCGGCGACCGCGTGCGCGTCTTCGGCACGCAACTCGAGCTGATCCAGCCCTGACGGGACAGCCGTGGCCGCCCTCGCGATCCGCGACCTCCCCGACGGGCGGCGCGTCGTCGCGCTGGACGGACGGCTCGAAGCGGAAACGGTGCGCTCGCTGTGGGGCGAGGCGCATCGCGCGCTCAGGGAGGCGGCCGGGCGCCCGGTGACCGTCGACGCCGCGAACGTCGACTACTGCGACAACGCCGGAGTCGCGCTCCTGATCGACCTCGTGGCCCAGGAACGCGGCGCGCCGGTCGAGGTCGCGAACCTCAAGCCGCCGTTCGAGGCGCTGTTCCGGCAGTTCGATCCCGCGCGGCTCGCGAAGGACCTCGATCCGGAGGCGAAGCGACGACCCGCGATCGAGGAACTCGGCCGCGCCGCCTGGGCGGCGTGGCGCGACATCGCGCAACTGGTCACCTTCGTGGGCGAACTGACCGGGGCGCTGTGGCACGCGCTCTGGCATCCGCGCTCGGTGCGGTGGAAGGACGTCTGGCACGTCTGCGAACGCGTCGGCGCGGACGCGCTGCCGATCGTCGCGCTGATCAGCTTCCTGCTCGGCATGATCCTCGCGTTCCAGTCGGCGGTGCCGATGAAGCGTTTCGGCGCCGAGATCTTCGTCGCCGACCTGATCGGCCTGTCGATGCTGCGCGAACTCGGGCCGCTGATGACGGCGATCCTGCTCGCCGGCCGCTCCGGCGCCGCGTTCGCCGCCGAGATCGGCACGATGCGCGTCAACCAGGAAGTCGACGCGATCACGACGATGGGCCTCGACCCGGTGCGTTTCCTGGTGACGCCGCGCATCGTCGCCGCGATCCTCATGACTCCGCTCCTCACGCTGTTCTCGATGCTGATCGGTCTCGTCGGCGGCGCGATCACGATGACGACGTTCTCGATCCCGGTGGTGACCTTCATGACCGAGGTCGAGAGCGCGGTGACCTTCACCGACTTCATGGCCGGGTTCGTGAAGTCGTTCGTGTTCGCGATCCTCGTCGCCGGCATCGGATGCCTGCGCGGCCTGCAGACCGCCGCGGGGGCCTCCGCGGTCGGAGAATCCGCCACGCGCGCCGTGGTCTCGGGCATCATCCTGCTGGTGGTGGTCGACGGCATCTTCGCCGTCGCGCTCTACATCCTCGACCTCTGACGACCATGGCGACCTCCGATCCGCTCGCCGCCGCCGGACCGAAACGCCGCGAACCCGGCGAAGTGCTGATCGAGGTCACGAAGCTCTACGCGGGCTACGACGGCACGGCGTTCCTCGACGACGTCAACTTCTCGGTGCGCGCGGGCGAGGTGTTCGGCATCCTCGGCGGGTCGGGAGGCGGGAAGAGCACGATCCTCAAGCACATGATCGGACTGGTGCCGCCGGTCTCCGGCAGCGTGACCTTCGGAGGCGAGGACATCGTCGGTGCGGACGGGCCGGAACTCGAGCGCATCCGCCGGCGGTTCGGCGTGATGTACCAGTCGGGCGCGCTGTTCGGCTCGATGACGCTGCTCGAGAACGTGCGCCTGCCGATCGAGGTCTACACCGAGCTGCCGGACGATGCGATGAACCTGCTCGCGCGGATGAAGCTCGCGCAGGTGGGGCTCGACGCGTTCACCGGGCACCTGCCGTCCGAAATCTCCGGAGGAATGCAGAAGCGCGCGGGCATCGCGCGCGCGATGGCGCTCGATCCGCCGATCCTGTTCCTCGACGAACCGTCGTCGGGCCTCGACCCGATCACCTCGGCGACGCTCGACGCCACGATCCGGCGTCTGGCCGAGAGCCTCGGCATGACCTTCGTGATCATCACGCACGACCTGCCCTCGGTGTTCGCGGCGATCGATCGCATCGTGCTGCTCGACAAGAAGGCGCGCGGCATCATCGCCGAGGGCGATCCGCGCGAACTGCGCGACGCCTCGCCCGATCCGCGCGTGCGGGCGTTCCTGCGCCGCGAACCCGAGAAGGCGGCGGCATGAACCGCGCGCAGCGCGCTTCGGGGGGCCACCCGGCGCCCGCCGACCGACGGGCCGCCCCGAGGTCGAACCGCGGGCGCCGTGCCCCCTCCGCCCTGCGGAGGGGGGGCGCGACGCGCGCGAAGCGCGCTAGCCTGGGGGAGGTCGTTTGAGCCAGAAGGCGAACTACTTCAAGCTGGGCCTGTTCGTGATCGGCGCGGTCGTCGCGGGCATCGTCGTGCTGCTCGTGATCGGTTCCGGTCGCTGGTTCGAACGCAAGATCACCATCGAGACCTACTTCAACGAGTCGGTGCAGGGCCTCGACATCGGCTCGAAGATCAAGTTCAAGGGCGTCGCGATCGGCGAGGTGACGAAGATCTCGTTCACCTACGTCGTCTATCAGCAGGACCTGCCGATGGCCCAGCGCGCGCGCTTCGTGCTGGTCGAGGCGCAGATCCAGCCCCGGCTCGTCGGCGGGCGCGCCGCGGCGGGCGACATGACCGACCCGGTCAACGCCAAACTGGAGATCGAGCGCGGACTGCGCATCCGGCTCACGCCGCAGGGCATCACCGGCACCTCGTTCCTCGAACTCGACTACGTCGATCCGCCGCCGCCGCTCCTGCCGGTGTCGTGGACGCCCCGCAACCTGTACATCCCGAGCGCGCCGTCGACGGTGGCGCAGTTCGTCAACGCCGCCTCCGACATCCTCGAGAAACTCCAGCGCCTCGACCTCGAGGGCACGTTCACGAACATCAATCGCCTGCTGACGACGACGAACGAACGCATCGCCGCGATCGACACGAAGGGCCTGTCCGACCGCGCGTCGAAGGCGCTCGACCGGGCGGACACGACGCTCGCCCGCATCGACAGCACGCTCGCCGGCGTCGACGCGAAGAAGATCGGCGACGAAGCGGGCGCGCTGCTCGCCGAACTGCGCCAGACCAACGCGGAGCTGAAGGCGCTCCTCGGCGACCCGGCATGGCGGAAGGTGCCCGAGGACACGGCGGCCGCGGCCGCGCGCATGCGCGAACTCGTCTCCGATCCGAAGCTCGCGGCGACGATCGCGCGCCTCAACAGCACGATGTCGCGCGTCGATCGCATCCTCGGCGGCGGCGAGCAGGATCTCGCGTCGACGATCGCGAACCTGCGCGCGATCACCGACAACCTGCGCGACCTGACCGAGGAAGCGAAGCGCTACCCGTCGAACCTCTTGTTCGGCGAACCCCCGAAACCGCTGCCGGGACGCCAGCCATGAGCCGAATGCCCGCAATCGCGTTCCTCGCCGTCGCCGCGACGACGCTCGCCGCGTGCTCGATCACGCGCCCCGCGCCGGTCAAGGAGATGTATCTGCTCGAGCCGCCGGCCGCGACCGCGGTGCCCGCCATGAGCCCGCGGACCGCGCGCATCGGTACGGTGACCGTCGCCGCGCCCTACCGCGACCGCGGGTTCGTCGTGCGCGAAGCCGACCTGCGTTTCGACAACGACTTCTACCACCAGTACGTGGTCGCGCCCTCCGCGATGATCGCCGAGGCGATGGCCCGCTCGTTCGCGCAGGCCCGCGTGTTCGCGAAGGTGATCCCGCCCGGCGCGCCGCCGGAGGCCGACCTCACGATCGACGCGTTCGTCGGCGCGCTCTACGCCGACAACCGCGACGCGAAGGCGCCCGCGGCGGAACTCGCGATCACGTTCTACGTGTCGCGGAGCGGCGGGAGCGGCGCGCCGATCTGGTCGCGCAGCTACAGCCGGCGCAGCGCGATGACGGCGCCGTCCGCCGCGACCTACGTGGCCGCGCAGAGCGCCGCGCTGGGCGACATCCTCGCCGAGGCCGCGCGCGACATGGCTGCGGAGCCTGCATTGCGCTGACGCGAACCCCGTCAGACTGAAGTCTGACCCACGAGGAAGGCGAAGCGTCTCGGGTCATGCGTGGGTCCGGCTTGAGGCCGGACGCCGTTCGCTTCGATCCGCCGGGCGGCGTCAGAACCAGGGCTGCGGCGGCGCCGGGTTCCCGACCGCCGGCGGATCCTCGCCCCAGCGCGCGCGCTCCGCGGCGAGATCGACCCAGCCGCCGCCCATCGCCTTGTAGAGGCTGACCGACGTGTTGAGCTGCGCGGTGCGGAACGCGACGAGGTTGAGTTCGGCCGGGAACAGCGCCTGCTCCGCCTGGAGCACGGTCGAGTAGGGCGCGTAGCCGCCGTTGTACTGGAGCCGCGCGAGGCGCGTGTAGTCGGACAGCGCGGCGACGAGTCGCTGCTGCGCGGCGACCTGCTCGCGGCCCTTCGCGTTCGCGATGAGCGCGTTGTCGACGTCGCCGAACGCGTTCTGGATCGCGAGCCGGTAGCTCTCGAGCGCCGCGCGCTGCGCGGCCTCGGCCTGCGCGACCTGGCCGCTCACGGCGCCGAAGGTGAAGATCGGACCCGCGAGCTGCCCCGCGTAGCTCCAGATGCGCGACGGTCCCTTGAACAGATCGGAGAGTTCAGGGCTCGCGAAACCGAGCGCGCCGGTCAGCGTGATGCGCGGAAAGTAGAGCGCCTTCGCCGCGCCGATCTGGGCGTTGGCCGCGACGAGCTGCTGCTCGGATTGCGCGAGGTCGGGCCGGCGCTCGAGGAGCGATGAGGGGAGCCCCGCGGGAACCGCGGGGGACGCGAGCTGGTCGATGGCCTTGCCGCGCGCGATCGGGCCGGGATTGCGGCCGACGAGGATCGCGAGCGCGTCCTCGGTCTGCGCGATCTGCGTCTCGATCTGCGGGATCTGCGCGGCCGCGGTCTCGTACTGCGACTGCGCCTGCGCCACCGTCATCTGCGAGACCTGACCGTACTTGAACTGCAGTTGGAAAAGCTTGACCGACTCCGCGTAGACGCCGAGCGTCTTCTTCGCGACCTCGAGCTGGCCGTCGAGCCCGCGCAGTTGCAGGTAGTTGGTCGCGACGCCGGCGACGAGCGAGAGCACGACGCCGCGCCGCGCCTCGGCCGTGGCGAGCAGGTTCGCGCGCGCCGCCTCGCTCTCGCGCCGGATGCGCCCCCAGAGATCGATTTCCCAGCTCACCGACAGCGCGGCCTGGTAGGCGGATGCCGGGTTGCGGAGCGCGGCGGCCACCTCCGGGCGCAGGCCGGACTCGCTCTGGCGCGCGCGCCCGGCGTCGACGCCGTAGCCGACCTGCGGGAACAGCGACGAGCGCGCCTGCGTGAAGACCGCCGCCGCCTGCTCGACGTTCGCCGTGGCCACCTTCACGTTGCGGTTGTTCGCGAGCGCCTCGTCGATCAGCGCATCGAGCACCGGGTCGCCGAACTGCCGCCACCACGCGGTGTTCGCGGTGTCGGCGACCTCGTCGGGCTGGTATTGGAACCGCGCGGGCGAGTCCACCTCCGGCTTGCGGTAGTCCGGGCCGACGGTGCACGCGGCGACGAGCGCGCAGGCGGCGAGGGCGAGGCGTCGTCGCACGTCAGTCGTCCGCGCGCGCGCTGTCGCCGGCGGACCGCTCCGATGGCGCGTCCTCGCCGGAGGGCGCCCCGCGCTTCTCGCGGCGCTCCTTCATCTGGTCGAAGAGGTAGAAGAACAGCGGGACGTAGAGCATCGCGAGCGTCGTCTCGCCCAACATGCCGCCGATGATGCCGGTGCCGATCGAATGGCGCGCGTTCGCGCCCGCGCCGGCGGCGAGCGCGAGCGGCAGCACGCCGACCGCGAACGCGAGCGAGGTCATGATGATCGGCCGCAGCCGCTGCTCGCCCGCGAGGATCGTCGCCTCCATGATCGACTTGCCCTGCTGGCGGAACTCGACCGCGGCGGTCACGCGCAGCACCGCGTTCTTGGCGCCGAGCCCGATCAGCACGAGGAGCCCGATCTGGAAGTAGACGTCGTTGTTGAGGCCGCGCAGCCACGCGAACACGAGCGCGCCCAAGATGCCGAACGGCACCGCGGTCATCACCGCGCCGGGCAGCGACCAGGACTCGTACTGCGCCGAGAGCACGAGGAACACGATGATGAGGCCGAACAGGAACGCGATCGACGAGGTGCCCCCCGACTGCTTCTCGTCGAACGCGACGCCGGACCACGCGAACGTGTAGCCGGGCGGCAGCGTCTCCCGCGCGACCTCCTCCATCGCCTCGATCGCGTCGCCGGAACTGAACGCCGCGGTGTTGCTGCCGATGACCTTGGCCGCGGGGAAGCCGTTGAAGCGCGGCAGCATGTCGGGCCCCGAGGTCCAGGAGACGTCGACGAGCGCCGAGAGCGGGATCATCTTGCCCGACTCCGAGCGCGTGTACAGGCGCGTCAGGTCGCCGGGCACCTGGCGGTAGCGCGCGTCGGATTGCAGCACGACCCACCAGACGCGGCTGAACTGGTTGAACTGGCTCGCGGTGAGCGAGCCGAACTGCGCCTGCACCGCGCTGTAGACGTCCTGGATCGGCACGCCGAGGAGCGTCGCCTTGTCGCGGTTGACGGTCGTGCGGAGCTGCTGCACGTTCGGCCGGAAGGTCGACGCCAGCCCGGTGAGTTCAGGACGCGTCCGCGCCTTCGCGAGGAACTCCTGCAGCACTTCGCCCAGGTGCGTCGGGTCGCCCGCGCCGGTGTCCTGGATCCAGAACTCGAACCCGCCGGTGGTGCCGAGGCCGGGAATCGACGGCGGCGCGATCGGCAGCACGAGTCCGCTCGTCAGGCCCGAGACGTCGCGGAAGAGCGTCGTCAGGATCGCGCGGGCGTTCTGCTCCTTCGTCGTCGCGAGCGACGCGTAGCGCTCGTCGAACGGCTTGAAGGTGATGAACACCGTGCCGGAGTTGGTCTGGAGGCCGGCGTCGATCAGGCTGTAGCCGGTCACCGACGCGCGGTACTCGACGCCGGGAATCTTCGCGAGCGAGGCGTTGACCTCGTCCATCACCGCCTGCGTGCGCTCCATCGACGACGAGGTCGGCATCATCACCGCCGCCATCCCGTAGCCCTGGTCCTCCTGCGGCACGAACGCGGTGGGCAGGATGTGGAAGAAGTGCCAGATCGCGTAGAGGAACACCGCGAGCAGCGCGAACGCGACGAGCATCCGCGCGATCATGAACTCGACCGCATGCCCGAACGCGGCGGTGACGCGGTCGACCTGCCGGTTGAACCAGCCGAAGAAGCCGCGGTCGCGCGGAGGCTGATGCTCGAGCATCAGCGCGCACATCGCCGGCGTGAGCGTCAGCGCGACGAAGCCCGACACCGCCACCGAGACGACGATCGTGATCGCGAACTGCTTGTAGAGCTGCCCGGTCGAGCCCGGGAGGAACGCCGCGGGAACGAACACCGACGCCATCACCAGCACCACCGCGACGAGCGAAGTGCCGATCTCCTCCATCGAGCGGATCGTCGCCTCCTTCGGCGCGAGGTGGTGCTCGGCCATGTTGCGCTCGACGTTCTCGACCACGACGATCGCGTCGTCGACGACCATGCCGATCGCGAGCACGAGGCCGAACAGCGTGAGCAGGTTGATCGAGAAACCGAGCGCCAGCATGCCGGCGAACGTGGCCACCAGCGACACCAGGATCGCCACCGCGCAGATGACCGTCGTGCGGAAGCTCTGCAGGAACAGGTAGACGATCAGCACCACGAGCGCCAGCGCCTCGAACAGCGTCTTGATGACCTCCTCGATCGAGATCCGGACGAAGTCGTTGGTGTCGAGCGCGATCGTGTAGTCGATGCCCTCGGGAAAGCGCGTCCTCATCTCCGCGAGCGTCTTGCGGACCGCGTCGGAGACCTGGAGGCCGTTCGCGCCCGGCTGCAGGTAGACCGCGATGAAGGTCGCCGGGACGTCGTTCAGGCGCGAATCGACCAGGTACTGCTTGAGGCCCACCTCGGCGCGCGCGACGTCCCCGAGCCGCACGATCGCGCTGCCGTCCTGGCTCGCGCGGAGGATGATGTTCTCGTACTGCTTCGGGTCGGTGAACGGCGGCTGGGTGACGACCGGCACCGTCAGGTCGACCGGACTCGCGGTCGGTTGCGCGCCGACCTGGCCCGCGCCGAACAGCGCGTTCTGCGCGTTGACCGCGTTGGCGATGTCGCTCGTCGTGATGCCGAGCGAGGCCATGCGGTCCGGGTTCATCCAGATGCGCATCGCCTGGTCGGCGACGCCCATGATGTTGGCCTGTCCGGCGCCCTTGACGCGCTTGATCGCGTCGAGCACGTAGACGTTGGCGTAGTTCGCGACGAAGTCGCCCGAGTAGCGGCCGCCCTTCGGGTAGACCGCGATCAGCATCATGATCGACGACGACTTCTTCTGGACCGACACGCCGAGCTGGGTCACCGCGGTCGGGAGCTGCGGCAGCGCGAGGTTCACCCGGTTTTGCACCTGCACCTGCGCGATGTCGGGATCGGTGTCGAGCGAGAAGTAGACGGTGAGGATCAGCTGTCCGTTCGACGAACTCGACGACGACATGTAGAGCATGTTGTCGACGCCGTTGATCTGGGCCTCGATCGGCGCGGCGACCGAGTCGGCGAGCGTCTTCGAGTCCGCGCCCGGATAGGTCGCCTGCACCGTGACCTGGACCGGCGTGATCGTCGGGTACTGCTGGACCGGCAGGAACAGCATCGCGATGGCGCCCGCCATCACCAGCAGGATCGCGACGACCGTCGCGAAGATCGGCCGCTCGATGAAGAAGCGCGAGAACATGCGCGGTGGTCGTGCCTAGTCGACGAAGAAGAGGTCGACGCGGCGCGCCATCGGTGCGGTGCCATCGCCGATGACGTTCTCCGGGGGGCGCATGACGATGCGTGCCTCGGGCGCGCCGGCGGTGGCGAGCGCGTCGCGCACCGCGACGGCGCGGTTCTTCGCGAGCGCGACGTTGGCCTCGTAGTCGCCGGTGCGGTCGGTGTAGCCGGCGATCGCGACGCGCGGACCGCCTGCGGCGAGCTTCGCGGCGAGGCGCGACAACATGCCGCGCGCGGTCGCGTCGAGCGTCGCGCTTCCGGTTTCGAAGAACACGCTCGCGGCGGCCGCGGCGCCGGACGACGTCGCGCCCGCGGCGGACGTGACCGCGCCCGCGCTCGCGGGCGACGAAGCGCGCGGTTGCGTGGTGGAAGGCGCGGACGCCGGCGCAGGCGACAGCGGCGCGGCAGAAGGAGCGGGTGCTCCGGTCGCGGCCGGCGCCGACGCCGTGGCGGCGGCCTTCGCGCCAGCGGTTTCCGCGGCCGGAGACGGCGCGACTGCGGCGCCACCGGCCGCCGGCGCCTCGCGCGGCGGCACGTACGGCGCCGCCTTCACCGGCGAGCCGGGCTGCAGCCGCAGCGTGCCTTCGACGATCACGACGTCGCCGGCGGCGAGTCCCTGCGGGATCACCCAGTCGTCGCCGAGCCAGTCGCCGACCTCGACCGGTCGCGACTGCGCCTTGCCGTCCTTGTCGACGACCCAGACGAAATGGCCCCGCGCGCCCTGCTGCACCGCGCGCTGCGGCACGACGATCGCGCCGGGCCGCGTCGCGCCCTTGATGCGCACGCGCACGTACTGGTTCGGGCGGAGCAAGCCCTTCGGGTTGGGCACGGAGATCCGCACGAGGAAGGTGCCGGTCTGCGGGTTGAACGACGGATCGGTGAAGGTGATGCGTCCCGTGAACGGGAACACCGTGCCGTCGACGAGGATGATCTCCGCCTCGAACGCCTGCGCCTCCGGCAGTTTCAACTGTCCGGAGCGTTGCTCGCGCCGGATCCGCGCCATTTCGTTCTCCGAGACGCTGAAGTTCACCCACATCGGCGAGAGCACCGCCACCGTCGTGAGCTGCGAGTTCTGCGCGTTGACGTAGGTGCCGTCGGCGACCGCCGCGTTGCTCGTGATGCCGTCGACCGGCGAGGTGATCGTCGTGTACGAGAGGTTGAGCTTCGCCTCCTCGAGCTGCGATTTCGCCTGCTCGACCGCGGCGCCGGCCTGCTCGAACTGGCCCTTCGCGTCGTCGAGGTCCTTCTGCGACAGCGCGTTCTGCTCGACCAGCGGCTGAACGCGCTTCAGGTTGGCGTTCGCGACGTCGTAGGCGGCCTGCTGGCGGGACAGCGCGGCCTGCGCGCCGTCGACCTGCGCCTGGAACGGCTTCGGGTCCATCAGGAAGAGCGTCTGCCCCGCCTTGACGATGGCTCCCTCGGTGTAGACGCGCTTGTCGAGGAAGCCCGACACGCGGGCCTGGATGTTGACCGACTGGGAGCTCTGCGTCTGCGCGACGAACTCGGGGACGACCGGCACGTCGCGCGCGGCGACCGTGACCGTGGTGACCTGCGTGACCGCGGGCGGCGCCGGGGGCGCGGGCTGCCGTCCGCAGCCCGCGACGATGCCGAGCACGGCGATGGCCGCGAACGCTTTCGCGGTTTTCCCTGCGAACGACCCTCGCGACGCCATCGCAAACCTCCACGCGACGCGCGCATGCGCCGCCTGCCGGACCGCGCGATTATAGGCGGGGACGGGCGCCGCGTGCAGCCGTTGCCGGATGACGGCGTCGCCGGATCGGCGGGGCGACTCGCCCGCGTCAGCGCGCCGCGAGGCGCGCGTCGAGGTCGTGCGCGTCGGACGCGGTGACCACGACCCGCGCGAACGTCCCGGGGGCGAGTCCCGCGCCGTCCCGGATGCGCACGACACCGTCGATCTCGGGCGCGTCGCCGGCGGTCCGGCCGACCGCGACCGTGCGCTTCGCCTTGCCGCGGCCGGCGGTTTCGATGCGGTCGACGAGCACGTCGAGCGTGCGGCCGACCTTCGCCGCGAGGCGCTCGGCGCTGATCGCGGCCTGCTTCTCCATGAACCGTGCGCGCCGCGCCTCGCGTTCGCCCGCGTCGACCGGATCGGGCAATGCATTCGCGGCGGCGCCCTCGACCGGCGAGTACGCGAAGCAGCCGACGCGGTCGAGCTTCGCCTCGTCGAGGAACGCCAGCAGTTCGTCGAACTCGGCGGCGGTCTCCCCGGGGAAACCCGCGATGAAGGTGCTGCGGATCGCGAGCTGGGGCTTCGCCCGCCGCCACGCGCGCACCCGTTCGAGCACGCGCTCGGGCGCGGCCGGACGTTTCATCTGCTTGAGGATGCGCGGGCTCGCGTGCTGGAACGGCACGTCGAGGTAGGCGACGAGCCCTCCTTTCGACGGGTCGTCGGCCATAAGGTCGATGACCTCGTCGACGTGCGGGTAGGGATAGACGTAGTGCAGGCGCACCCACGCGCCGTGGTCGCGCGCGAGCCGGTCGAGTTCGCGCGCGAGTTCGGTCATGCGCGTGCGCACCGGGCGGCCGTCGACAAAGCCGGTGCGGTAGCGTACGTCGGCGCCGTAGGCGCTCGTGTCCTGCGAGATGACGAGGAGTTCCTTCACGCCCGCGCGCAAGAGGTGGCGCGCCTCGGCGAGCACCTCGCCGATCGGCCGCGACACGAGGTCGCCGCGCATCGACGGGATGATGCAGAAGGTGCAGCGGTGGTTGCAGCCCTCGCTGATCTTGAGGTACGCGTAGTGCGTCGGCGTGAGCCGGATGCCCTGCGGCGGCACGAGGTCGGTGTAGGGGTCGTGCGGGCGCGGCAGGTGCGCGTGGACCGCGCCGAGCACTTCCGCGGTCGCCTGCGGGCCGGTGACCGCGAGCACCTTCGGGTGCGCTTCGCGGACGAAGGCGCCGCCGTCCTTCGCACCGAGGCAGCCGGTGACGATCACCTTGCCGTTCTCGGCGAGCGCCTCGCCGATGGCGTCCAGCGATTCCGCGACCGCCGAGTCGATGAAGCCGCAGGTGTTGACGACGACGAGGTCGGCGCCCTCGTAGGTCGGCGCGATCGCGTAGCCCTCGGCGCGGAGTCCGGTGAGGATCTGCTCGCTGTCGACGAGCGCCTTCGGACAGCCGAGCGACACGAAGCCGACGCGCGGCGGCGCGGGCGGGCGGGCGCGGGGCGCGCTCATGGTGCGGTGCGAGGAGACGTTCGCGTGCGCCGCAACAACCGCGGCGCACAAGCCGACAACGACGCAGCGGCTAGCGCTTCCGGTCGTCGTCGGCGCCCGACGGCTGCGGGAACCCGGGGAACGGGAACGACGAGAACATGCCGCGCGTCTGGTCCTGCATGCGCTGCTGCATGTCCATGAAGAGCTTCGCGCTCTGCTCGAGGTAGTTGCCGAGCATGCCCTGCATCGCCGGGGCCTGCATCTGCATGAACTGCTTCCACAGGTCGGGCGTCAGCATCATCTTGTCGCCGTAGACCTGCTTCGCCTGGTCCTGGAGCTTCTTCTGGATCGCGAGGAACGCCTTGACGTTCTGCTCCATGTACTGGCCCATCATCGTCTGCTGCGCGGTGCCGTAGAAGCGGATCATCTGCGTCAGCATCTCGGAACTGAACATCGGCACCCCGCCCGATTCCTCCTCGAGGATGATCTGCAGGAGGATCGCGCGCGTCAGATCCTCGCCCGACTTCGCGTCGATGACCTGGAAGTCGATCTGCTCGAGCACCATCTGCTTCACGTCGGCGAGCGTGATGTAGCCGCTGTTGGCCGTGTCGTAGAGGCGGCGGTTCGGGTATTTCTTGATCGTGCGGATCGGAGCGCTCATCGCCGCCTCCAGAGGGGGGTGAGCATTATAACCCGTTGATTCGGCGGCCGTTTGATCGGCGTTGACCGGGTGTCGGCGCGGCTTTGGTGCGTCGCACAAAAAAAGTCTTGACTTGGGCGTTTCCCGTCCCTATACTCGGTTTGTGCGGTGCAGCAAACCGGCCGCCGGAAGACCCGGAAACGGGCACCGGCCTCCGGGGCGCGGCACATAACCGAACCCGTCGTCCCCACACGGTCACCCCAAGCGAGGAAATCATGGTCAACGCCACCGAGCAGTTCGCCGAATTCAACAAGGTCAACGTCGCCAACGCGACCAAGCTGGCCGCGCTCTCGATCGACAACGCCGAGAAGCTCTTCAAGCTCAACCTCAACGCTGCCAAGATCGCGCTCGCGCAGGGCGTCGAAGGCGCGCAGGCCGCCGCGTCGGTGAAGGACGTGCAGGAGCTGTTCGCGATCCGCGCGAAGTACGCCGAGTCGGGCGTCCAGACCGCGCTGTCGTACTCGCGCACCTTGTACGACCTCGCGTCGGAAGCGCAGGCCGAGTACTCGTCGATCGCCGAAGAGTCGTGGGCGAGCTACACCAAGGGCGTCGCCGCGTTCGTCGACAAGGCGAGCAAGTCGGCCCCGGCCGGCTCTGACGTCGCCGTCAACGCGCTCAAGTCGACGTTCGCCGCCTCGACGGCCGCGTTCGACCAGTTCCAGAAGGCGACCAAGCAGGTCGTGAACCTCGCCGACGCGAGCGTCCGCGCTGCCGCCGCCAACGCGACCCAGGCTGCCGCCAAGGGCAAGGGCCGCAAGTACGCGTAACTCGGCATCGCCCCCCGGGGCGGGTTCCGGCGCACCCCCAGAGTCGCCGGGCCCGTCACGGCAGGGGTGACGTCGCGGGAACGCAATGCACGAAGGCGGCCGATGGCCGCCTTCGTGCATCAATGGGGTCAGACTCGATTGATGCTCTGCCGATCCGCCCTGGACACACGGCCGTGCCGGCCTGCTTGTCGTGGGCATGCGTTCTCGGAGTTTCAATCGAGTCTGACCCCTTTGATCAGCGCGGCCCGGGCCGCGCGCACTCGACCTTCAACTCGCCGCACACGCGCAGAACGCCGTCGACGACGAGATCCGCCGCATTCGGCTGCGCCGCGGTGTGCGCGGAGGTGATGAGGAGCTGCGACAGGTTGTCGCCCATCGGGTTGACCTTGACGCCGGCGATCTGCTCGCCGTTGGTGAACTGCACGACCATCGACGACGGATCGTTCTGCGTCATCGTGAGGTCGGTGCGCGCGCGCACGTGCCGCACGACCGCGTCGTAGACCTTGGCGGGAGCGGCTTCGAGCACCACGGTCGCGGTGTCGTAGCTCGCGCTGCCCGGAGCCTTCGATTGCTGCGACATCGACTCGACGCGCCCGACCACGTGGCGCGCCAGCATCACCCACTGCGCCTCCGCGATGCCGGAGACTGCGAGGAAGGCGATGCCCGCCCCGACGGCGAGACGAAGACTGCGAGACCGGTTCATGGTGTCCTCCGAGTGAGGGGCTGGCATCAGCGGCGGAATCCGCCGCCGCCGCGTCCCTGGAATCCGCTGCCGCCACGCATCGCTCCGAACTGCCGGTAGCTGCGTTCACCGCCGAGCCGGGCCGAGCGGTCGTGCTCGAGCTGGCTTTGTCCCTGGAACGACTGGCGCTCCGCGCCGCCGCGCTCGGTCTCGCCGGACAGGTTGCCCTGCCGCGACGCGCTGCCCTGCGTCGCGCCGGAGAGGTTCTGCGACGACGCGTTCGAACGCGAAGCTTGCGCGTTCTGTCCCGGCTGCACCGGCTGCCAGGTGCCGCTGCCGCCGGTTCCCGTGTACTTCTCCCAGCCGCTGTCGGTCTTCTTGTAGACGTTGCCGTCGGCGCCCGCGTAGACGTCGCCGCCCGAACCCTGCACGACGCCTCCCTTGTTGCCACCGGCGCCGGAGAAACCCGCGCCGCGCGCGCCCGACGACGACGTGAACGAGCCGACGTTGCCGCGCGAGTCGCCCTGGCTCTGCGTGTGGACCGTCTGGTTCGGGCCCGAGACGGTCGACGAGCCCCAGTGCCCGTACGCGTTGCTGTTCTGGTTGGTCGAACCCGAGCGTCCGGTGTTCGCGTTGTACCAGCTCGCGTTGCCCGACGCGCCGTCCGGCCCCCACACGGCGCTGCCGTGCGCGTAGCTGCCGGTCGTCGGGTTGTACGCGGAGAACGCGCCCGCGCCGCCGTTCGGACCGTAGATCTCGCCACCGCGGGCCCAGGTCCCGGTCGTCGGGTTGTAGTAGGTGCCGCCCCTGGCCGCGCCGCCCCAGGGGCCGTAGATCGCGCCGCCGTGCGCCCACGCGCCGGTCGCCGGGTTGTAGTAGGTGGCGCCCGCGTAGCTGTACGGATACGGGTAGTAGATCGGCACGACCGCCGGATACAGGTACGGCGGGTAGTAGTAGCCGGTCCCGTAGACGACGACGCCCGCGGAGACGTAGCTCATCGTGTAGCCGGAGGTGTAGGCGTAGGTCACGCTCGTCGGCGTCGAGGACACCACCTTCACGTAGGTGCACGGATAGACCGGGCTCGACGGCGGGATCGCGTAGATCGCGCCGGGCACCGTCTCTGCGAGGACCCAGGGGCCGTTCGCCCCGGCCGCGACGAACCACGCGCCCTGGTAGCACGAGTAGTAGCTCGCGCCGTCGCGCACGACGACGAACGACGTGTTGGTCGCGCGGTAGAGCGAGGTGCCGGGAATCGGCGCGAACACCGGATCGCCGGCGTAGTAGACGGCGAGCTTCGCGGAATCGCGCGCGAGCGTCGCCTGCTGCGGCAGTTGCGCTTCGAGCAGCGACTCCTGCGCCTGCGGCGTGCCCGGCACCGACACCAGCACGAAGCCGCGCGGGCCGTCCGCCGGAATGCGCGCGAAGTCGGTCGGCAGCAACGGCGTCGCGTAGGTCCACGGTCCCGCGAGCGTGGCCGCCGAGAACCAGCGGCCCGACACGAGGTAGTAGAGCTTGCCGCCCTGCGTCAGGTCGCGGAACAGCGCCGCGTCGCTGTTCGCCGCGTACTGGAGCGAGGTGCCGGGAATCGCCGTCCACTGCGGCGGACCCTGCGTGACGATGATCGCCGCGGGCGTGGTCGACGTGAACACCGTCGGTGCGTCGGCCGGGCCGTAGCGCCGTCCGGGGATCTGCGCCTTCACGTCGCGGAAATTCTCGTTCGCCGGCAGCGCGGCGAACGCTGCGGGCAGCGTGCCTGCCGGAGCCCAAGGACCCTTCGCGTCGGGAGCGGCGAGCCATCCGCCGTTGACGAGGAGGAACCAGGTCGCGCTTCCGGCGTCGCGGAACACGTCCCAGTTGGTGTTCACGACGAACGAGAGCGCCGTGCCCGGGATCGGCGCGAGCACCGGTTCGCCGTCGTAGACGACGAGGCTCGCGGGCCGCGCGCTCGCGAAGATCCTGGGCGGCGTGTTGTCGATGGCGATCGCGGGCGGCTTGTCCGCCTGCTCGGCGAGGCTCTTCGTGACCAGGGCGAGCGGCACGCGCTTCACGCCGAGTCCGGTCGCGATCTCGCGGATCCGTTGCTCCAACTGTGCGCTTCGCGCGGCGTCGAGCGCCGGAAAGCGCGCGGACACGAGGCGCGGCTCGGTCAGCACGACGGTCCGTCCGGCGAGGTCGACGTCGGTCGAGAATGCCATCTCGACCGTGCCGAGCGTCGCCTGCTTCGCGCCCGCCGGTGTCACGCCGACGACGCCGCGCGTGTTGAGCGTCCGGCGTTCCGGCCACGAGATCACCTGCGGCTGGTAGACGGTCGCGGTGCCGTTCGCGGTCGTGACCGTGTGCGGCCATTCGGGGGCTGCGGCCGCGGTGGCGGGCGCTGCGGACTGGCCGGGTGCCGGCTGCTGCGCGAACAGCGGCATCGCCGCGAGGAGCGACAGCGCGATCGTGGCTACTGGCCTCGGGTCTGGCGTCACGTTCGATTCCCTCCTGATGATCGGATACGGCGGTGCGCCCGAGGGTTCCGCATCGTCGCGATTCGACGAGGCCCTTCTCACGCGCCTTCGACCGGGTCCGCGACACTAGCGCGGACACCGCGACCCGCGCAACGGGAATTTCCGACGCCTCCGGAGCGTTGACGGGAGGCGCACGCGCGCTGCGCGCCGCGCCGATGACCTCGCGGACTCGACGACCGCGCGGCGGCGCGAAAGCTGACGGCGATTTCAGCGTGCGGTGCGACGGCGCGGGCGACCTTCGCCGCCCTCGTGCGCGAGGGCGACGAAGCTTCCGCCCGAACCGCGGCTACTGCATGTGTTGCCCGCCGTTGATCGCGATGTTCGCGCCGGTGAGGAACGCCGCCTCGTCGCTCGCGAGGTACGCGACGAGTCCGGCGACCTCCTCGGGCTTGCCGAGACGGCCCATCGGGATCTGCGGAATGATCTTGCTGTCGAGCACGTCCTTCGGGATCGCCATCACCATCTTCGTGCCGATGTAACCGGGCGAGATCGTGTTGACGGTGACGCCCTTGCGCGCGACCTCGAGCGCGAGCGCCTTGGTGAAGCCGTGCATGCCGGCCTTCGCCGCCGAGTAGTTGGTCTGGCCGAACGCGCCCTTCTGGCCGTTGACCGACGAGATGTTGATCACGCGGCCCCAGCCGCGGTCGACCATGCCGTCGCACACCTGCTTCGTCATGTTGAAGCACGAATCGAGGTTGGTCTTGATCACCGCGTCCCAATTGACCTTGTCCATCTTCTTGAAGGTCATGTCGCGCGTGATGCCGGCGTTGTTGACGAGCACGTCGATCGGGCCGACCTCGGCGGCGACCTTCTGCGCGCAGGCCGCGGCGGAGTCGTAGTCGGCGACGTCGCACGGGTACGCGCGGAATCCGTAGCCCTGCTTGTTCATCGCGTCGAGCCACTCGGACGCCTTGGTGTTGCCGGGCGAGTGCGTGGTGACGACCTTGTAGCCGAGCGCCGCGAGCTTGATGCAGATCGCCTCGCCCAGGCCTCCCATGCCGCCGGTGACGAGTGCGACGCGCGGAGTCTTCAGGACCATGATGCGGCCTCCTTGTTGGGGGTTCGTGGTTGTCGTGTCGACGCCTGCGGCGCGAGGACCTCGCGCACCGGCGTCACGGGCTTTCTCCGCCGTGCGGGCAGGACCGCGTCATGGTAGCGCAGGCTCCGCGGCCCGCGCTCGCTGCACCGCAGCGATCAGCGCGCGGTTTCGAGCACGTAGCGGCCGGGCGCCGGGTCCAGCGGGGGAAACGCGCGACTGCCCGGCGTCGCCGGCGCAGCGACCCGCGGGCCACCGTGCGGCGCGAGCCAGCCCCACCAATGGGGCCACCAGCTCCCCTCGACTTCCTCCGCGCGCGCGAACCAGGCGTCGGGGTCGTCGGGCAGGAGCTCGTTCACCCAATGGCTGCGTTTCTTCGGCCCGGGCGGGTTGACGACGCCCGCGATGTGGCCGGACGCGCCGAGCACGAAGGTGAGGTCGGTCGAGCCCAGGAGCGTCGTGGACCGCCACGCGGACTTCCACGGCACGATGTGGTCGTCGCGCGATGCATAGAGGTACACCGGCATCGCGACCTCGCCCAGGTCGATCGCCTCGCCCGCCATCGTCAGCGCGCCGGGCTCGGTCAGCCGGTTGCCGAGGTAGAGCTCGGCGAGGTAGGTGCCGTACATCGGGCCGGGCAGGTTCGCCGAGTCGCCGTTCCAGTAGAGGAGGTCGAACGGCGGCGGCGTCCTGCCCTTGAGGTAGTTGCGCACGACGTAGTTCCAGACGAGTTCGTTCGCGCGAAGGCTCGCGAAGGCGCCCGCGAGCTCCGAGCCGCGCATGATCTGGCCGGATCGCAGCGCCGGTTCGCGCGCGGCGAGGAACTCCGGCGTGACGTACACGCCGATCTCGCCGGGATCGGCGAAGTCGAGCATCGTGGTGAGGAAGGTCGCGCTCGTCACGCTGCGGTCCTTGCGCGCGGCGAGCACCGCGAGCGCGCAGGCGAGGAGCGTCCCGCCCACGCAGAACCCGAGTGCGTTGACGGTCCGGCTGCCGGTGACCGCCTTCGTCGTCTCGATCGCGGCGATGACGCCGTCGACGAGGTAGTCGTCCCAGGTCAGGTGTCCCAGTTCGGGCGGGATGTTGCGCCACGACACCATGAACACGGTGTGCCCTTCCGCGACCGCGTGGGCCACGAACGAGTTCGACGGCTGGAGGTCGAGGATGTAGTACTTGTTGATGCAGGGCGGCACGATCACGAGCGGGCGACGGAACACCGTCGGCGTCGACGGCGCGTACTGGATCAGCTCGATCAGCTCGTTGCGGAACACCACGTGGCCGGGCGTGACCGCGAGATTGCGTCCGACCTCGAACGCGGACTCGTCGGACATCGAGATGCGGCCGCGGCCGGCGTCGGCGACCAGGTTCGCGAGGCCGTGCACGAGGCTCGCGCCCTCGGTGCGCAAGGCCTCCGCCAGCACTTCGGGGTTGGTCGCGGCGAAATTGGACGGCGCGATCGCGTCGACGAACTGGCGCGTCATGAACGCGAGCCGCCGCCGGTCCTCCGGGGGAAGCGTGCTGGCGGCGGCGAGTTCGCGCAGGTAGTCGGCGTACACGAGGTAGCTCTGCGCGAGCCACGCGAACCAGGGGAGTTCGCGCCACTCGCGCGCCTCGAATCGGCGATCGCCGGGCTTCGGCTCGACCAGCCGGGGCGGGGTGCCGCCGCCCGCCGCGGCCATCGCCTGCCAGAGCGACTGCAGCTTCGCGGCGTAGCGCTCGGTGATCTCCATCGCGGCGTGCGGATCGACCGGAAGGGCGGCAGGCACCGAGGGCGGGGCGCTCGCGTCCTTCGGTGCGTGCGGGAGCACCGCACGCGTCCACCACGCTCCCCACTCCTGTCCGAGGCGCGTCCATTCCTGCGCGAGCGCCGCCCAGGCGGGCGGCACGGGCATCGCGGCGCCGGGTTCCGGGTGGGCGTTCATGCAGTCGTTCTGCGCATCGTCCCGTCGATGGTATCGTGCGCGCGGTCCTCCATCAATGCCGACGCCGACGTGCACATCGTCATCGCCGCGTGGCTCTTCGTCGTCGGCACGATGGCGCTCGCGTCGGGCAGCGCGATCGGCGGCGTCGCGTTCTTCGCGTTCGCGGGCGTGGCGCCGGTGGCGCTCCATGCGTGGATCAAGGCCCGCGCCCTCGCGTCGCGGTCACGACTCGAACAGGACGCGCGCCAGCGCGATGACGCCGACGCCGGCCGCGATCAGCGCTGACTGCTTCGCGGTCTCGATCGGCTCCGGCCGGCGGTGCAGGCTGGGGATCAGGTCGGCCACCGCGACGTAGAGGAGAGAGGCCGCGGCGATCGCGAGCACGACCGGCAGCGCCCGCTGCATGTCGGCGAGCGCGTAGTACGCGACGAGCGCCCCGACGAGCGTGGCGAGGCCGGCCGCCGTGTTGGTGGCGAACGCGCGCGGGCGTGTGTAGCCCGAGTGCACGAGCACCGCGAAGTCGCTGACCTGCTGCGGCACCGCGTGCGCGACGATCGCGAGCGTCGTCGCGACGCCGAGCGCGGGGCTCGCGAGGAACGCCGCGGCGATCACGATGCCGTCGCACAGGTTGTGCACGCCGTTGCCGATCAGGATCATCAGTCCCGACCGGCCGCCCTCGGGCGGAGGCGCGTGCAGCGCGTGGTCGTGCTCGCTCTCGTCGGCGGCGTGGTCGTGCGCCACGTGCCCGTGGCTGTGGCGCCACAGCACGAGCTTCTCGAGCAGGAAGAACGCGAGCAGGCCCGCGAGCATGACGACCATCACGCGCTGCGACTCGCCGTGTTCGAGCGCATGCGGAACGAGTTCGAGGAACACCGCGCCCAGCAGCGCACCGACAGCGAAGCTCACGAGGCGCGGAATCCACGCGGGGCCGAGCGCGAGCGTGGACGCGGCGACGAGGGTCGACAGCACGCCGCCGGCGAGCGCGGCGAGCACGATGGAGGTGAGCGGCGTCATGCGTGGCGGCGTGGCGGGACGGAAGGGCCGGGCATCATCGCACGACTGCGCCGCGCGGCGAGAGCGCGATCGCGCTGGCCATCCGGCCCGCGCTCCGGTCGCGCCGCCACGAGAAGAAGCGCGCCGGATCCTCGACGGTGCACCAGTCTCCGCCGGCCACGCGACCCACGCCCAGACGAGCGAGGGCGCGCCGCGCGAGCGCGGGCAGGTCGGCGAGCCACTTGCCGTCGCGATGCGGCGCGAAGCACGCCGCGTCCGAACGTTCGCGGACGGTGAACGCATCGAACACGTCGCGCCCGACCTCGAAGGCGCGCGGACCGATGGCCGGGCCGATCCAGGCGACGAGTTCGCCCGGCGGTACGCGCATCGCGGCCACCGTGGCATCGAGTACGCCCGCGGCGAGTCCGCGCCACCCGGCGTGCGCGGCGGCCACGACCGTTCCGCCGCGGTCCGCGAACAGCACCGGCAAGCAGTCGGCGGTGCGCACCGCGATCGCGATGCCCGCGTCGCGGACGACCGCAGCATCCGCATGCGGCGGGGCGTCGATCGCCGAGGTGCGGTTGGCCACGTCGATCTCGACGACGCGCGTCCCGTGGACCTGGTGCAGGTACACCGGAGCCGCGGGAACGAACGATGCCAGGTGCGCCCGGTCGGCGGCGACGGCGGCCGGATCCGCTGCCTCCGACACGCGCGACGGACCCGGGTCGAAGTCGCCGCGCATGCCGCCCCGCCTCGTGGTCGAGATCGCGACGACGCCGTCGGGCGCATCCCACTGCGGGACGATCCAGTCGAGCCCCGCCGCCGCGACGCGCGCGCGCAGCGCATCGCGCGCGCTCATCGTGCGCTCCGTCGCGCGCGCACGGTGTCGAGCAATGCGGCGAAGTCCGCGGGCAGCGGCGACTCGAACGTGAGCGCCCTGCGTGTCGCGGGATGGACGAAGGCGAGGGTCTGCGCGTGCAGCGCCTGGCGCGGAAACGCGGGAACACCCGTGGCCGCCCGCCGACCGCCGTAGACCGGGTCGCCGACCAGCGGATGGCCGACCGCCGCGAGGTGCACGCGGATCTGGTGGGTGCGGCCGGTGTCGAGCGCGCAGCGCACCAGCGTCGTCGTGCCGTGGCGCTCCACCGGCGTTGCATGGGTGCGCGCTGTCTTGCCGCGCGCGACCACCGCCATCGACGTGCGGTGCGCCGGATGGCGGCCGATGGCCGCGTCGATCGTGACCGGTTTCGCGAGGTCGCCCGCGACCAGCGCGAGGTACTCGCGGCGCACGCTGCGCGAGGCGAGCTGGCGCACGAGGTCGGTCTGCGCTCGCGGCGTGCGCGCGACGACCATGAGCCCGCTCGTGTCCTTGTCGAGGCGGTGCACGATGCCCGCGCGCGCGACCGCCGCGAGCGCGGGATCGCGGTGCAACAGCGCGTTCAGCAGCGTGCCGTCGCGGTTGCCCGCGCCGGGGTGCACGACGAGACCGGCCGGCTTGTCGATCACGAACACCTGGGCGTCCTCGTGCACGATCGCGAGCGCGATCGCCTGCGGCGCGTCGGCGAGCTCCACCGCGTCGTCACCCCGCGCGATGTCGAGGCGCTCGCCGCCCGCGAGCCGGTGGCGCGGCGGCGCGAGCGCGCCGTCGACCGTGACGCGGCCGGCCACGATCCAGCCCTTGAGACGGCTGCGCGAATGGTCGGGCAGGAGTTCCGCGAGCGCCCGGTCGAGCCGCAGGCCCGCGCACGAGCGCGGCACGGTCAGCGCGAGGCCGTCCGGGGGCACCGGTCGGCTATACTTGTCGCTCTTCAACGCAGCGATTCCCGACCGATGTCCGCCTTCGTTCGTACGCTCGCGACCCTGCTCGCGGCGGCACTCCTCGCGACGGGCTGCGGACTCCTGCCGTCCGACAAGGACGAGACCGCGGGCTGGACCGCGGAGCGCATCTACCGCAACGCGCACGACGCGATGATGGAGGGCAATTATACGCGCGCGGTGAAGCTGTTTCAGTCGCTCGAAGCGCGCTATCCGTACGGACGCTACGCTCAGCAGGCGATGCTCGAAGGGGCGTACGCGAGCTTCCGCGCGAACGAGGTCCCGACGGCGATCTCGGCGCTCGACCGCTTCATCCGGACCTATCCGAACCATCCGAACGTCGAGTACGCGTACTACCTGAAGGGCATCGTCAACTTCCGCGAGGACCAGGGCCTGTTCGGCTACGTCTACGAGTTCGACCTCTCCGAGCGTGATCCCAAGGCGATGAAGGATTCCTACGCCGCGTTCAGGGAACTCGTCGCGAAGTTCCCGGAAGGCCGGTACTCCGACGACGCACGTCAGCGGATGGTCTACCTGGTCAACGCGCTGTCGATGTACGAAGTGCACGTCGCACGCTACTACTACAACCGCGGCGCGTACGTCGCGTCCGCGGGACGGGCGCAGCAGTCGCTCGTCAACTATCCGCGGACGCCCGCGAACGAGCACGCGCTCGACGTCCTGTGGCGTTCGTACGACAGGCTCGGCTTGGTGCAACTCCGCGACGACACCAAGGCCATCCTCGCGCGCACCTACCCGCAGAGCCCGTATCTGTCGGGCATCCCGACCAAACCGTGGTGGAAGTTCTGGGGCAGCGACATCTACAGCGGCGTCGACTCCGGGATGGATGCCGGTGCGGAGCCGGCGAAGCCGTGGTGGCAGTGGTGGTAGGCAGGAGTCCGTAGTCAGTTGACAGTTGACAGTTGACAGCGGCGCCGGAGTCTCCGGTGGCCGCGCGTCGAGCGCGGTGAATCTCCTTCATCAACCGAAGCAGATCAACGGCGGTCGATCCGCCGCCACCGGAATCGCCGCCGGAACTGTCAACTGTCAACTGACTCCTGACTCCTGACACCGAAGAACGCTTGCACCTCCTCGATCTCGCGCGTGCGGCGCATCGGCGGCAGCGAGCGCCACAGCGTCTTGCCGTAGGGCTTGTCGACGAGGCGCGGATCGCCGATCACGAGCACGCCGCGGTCGGTCTCGGTGCGGATCAAGCGCCCGGCGCCCTGCTTGAGCGCGATCGCGGCCTGCGGGAGCTGCCAGTCGCGGAACGGATTGCCGCCGTCGTCGCGCAATTGCTTCAGGCGCGCGGCGAGCAGCGGATCGTCGGGCGGGGCGAACGGCAGCTTGTCGATCACGACGACCGACAGCGCGTCGCCGGCGACGTCGACGCCTTCCCAGAAGCTCGCGCTCCCCAGCAGCACCGCGTTGCCCGCGCGACGGAAGCGCTCGAGCAGTTCGGTCTTCGAGCCCTCGCCCTGCACCAGCAGCGGACCGTCGATGCCGAGCTTCGCGAGTTCGCCGGCGAGGCGCTCGCGCGCCTGCGCGAGCGCGCGCAGCGTCGTGAACAGCAGGAACGCGCGGCCGCGCGAGGCGGCGAGCACCGGGAGCGCCGCGTCGATCACGGCGTCGGTGTGCGCGGCGCTGTTCGGCTCGGGCAGGCCGCGCGGCACGTAGAGCAGCGCCTGCTCGCCGTAGTCGAACGGACTCTCCCACGCGCCGGTCGCGGCGTCGTCGAGCCCCAGTTCGCGCGTGTAGTGCGTGAAGTCGCCGCCCACGGCGAGCGTCGCGGAAGTGAAGATCCACGCCCGCGCGGTCGCGTCGAGCTGGCGCCGGAACAGGTTCGCGACCGACAGCGGCGAGGCGTGGAGCTGGAAGCCGTTCTGCGTGACGTCGAGCCAGCGGATCCACCGCTCGCCGCCGTCGTCCGGCGCGTCGGCGGCTTCGCGCCAGCGCGCGATGCGGAGCGACGCGTCGTGCGCGCGCGACGCGATGCTCGCGAGGTCTTCGCTCCGCTCGGCGAAGTGTCCGAGTTCGGTCGCGACGCGGTCGACGCTGGCGGCCAGCTCGTCGAGCGCCTCGGCGAACCCGTCGCGGCCCATCGCGACCTCGCGCGATTGCTTCCCCGGCAGCTCGCCCCCGGCGAGTCGGAGCCGGCGCAGCGCGGGAGCCAGGTCGGCCGCGGCGTCGGGGAGCCCCGGGATGTCGGAGAGCGCCGTGCGCGCGGCGACTTCCGCGTCGCGCGCGAGTTCGGCGAGCGCGCCCGAAGTCGTCTGCTCGCCGAAGAAGGTCGTGGCCGTGTCGGGGAGCTGGTGCGCCTCGTCGAGGATCACCGTGTTGCACGCGGGGAGGAGGAGGGCGAGCCCCTCGTCGCGCAGCATCACGTCGGCGAAGAACAGGTGGTGGTTGACGACGACGACGTCCGCGTCGAGCGCGTCCTTGCGCGCATGCATCACGTGGCACTCGCGGTAGTGCGCGCAATTCGAGCCGAGGCAGTTGTCGCGCGTCGAGGTCACGAGCGGCCAGATCGTCGCGTTCTCCGGCACGTCGCCCAGTTCCGCGCGGTCGCCGCGTTCGGTCGCGTGCGCCCAGCGCGCGATCGTCGCGAGGTGGCGCGCGTCGTCGCGCGACGGCAGCCGTCCTTCGCGCGAGGTGCGCTCGAGATGATGCAGGCACAGGTAGTTCGCGCGGCCCTTCAGGAGCGCGATCGTCACCGGCGAGCGCAGTGCGTCGCGGACGAGCGGCAGGTCGCGCTCGTGGAGCTGGTCCTGCAGCGTCTTGGTGCCGGTCGAGACGATCACCTTGCCGCCGGCGAGGAGCGCGGGAACGAGGTAGCTGAAGGTCTTGCCGGTGCCGGTGCCGGCTTCCGCGACGAGACGCCCCTGTGTGCCGATCGCGCGTGCGACCGCGAGCGCCATCGCGACCTGCTGCGGGCGTTCCCGGTAGCCGGGCAGGCGCCGGGCGAGCGGACCGTCGGCGGCGAAGGCCGCCGCGATCTCCGCTTCGACGACCGCATCCACCACCGGTGCGTCGCGCTCAGTCATGGCGGACCCGGCGCGCGCGCCCGCCGGCAGCGTGCGACTGGCGACGGTTGGAGACTACTTCGCGGCGGACTTCGGCGTTGCGGCCTTCGGCGCCGCGGACTTCGAAGGCGCCGGGCGCACGTGCGCCTTGACGGTGTCGACGATGATCTGGATGCCGGCGATCCGCTCCTCGAACTCCATGTACGGCGTCACCGTCCGGGTGAGGTAGTCGTCGCCGGTCTCGCCGGGACGCCACGTGAGATCTTCGAGCGAGGCGACCCAGACCGTCTGCAGGTCCCTGACGGCGTCGGTCGCCTGCTTCGAGATCGACGCGGCGCGCAACGCCGCCTGGTAGGGCTTGTGCATGTTGCCGCGCTGCTTGTCGATGCACGAGATGGTCTTGGCGTTGTTGACGCCTTCCTGCGATTTCTCGAAGCCCCACTCGATGATCTCGATCGACTTGACGTGGCGGCACATCGTGTAGAGGTGGCGCACGGCGTCGAAGTAGCAGTCGAGCGGCGGGCCGCCGTCCGCGTTCGGACACACGTAGTTGTACTGCGGGCCGGAATTCCCGCCTATCGTCCGTTGCGCCGAGACGGGGGACGCGAGCGCGGCCAGGACGGCCAGCGCGGTGACGGGCAGGACAGACGGCATGACGTGGAACTCCCCCGGACACGAACCGGGCATCCTACGCCGGTCGATGCGGAAGATTCAAGCCGGGGCGCCGGCCGGGCGCCCGGCGAACCGCGGATGCGTCAGATGGTGACGCCGCCGGAGACCTCGATCACCGCGCCGTTGATGTAGGACGCCTCGTCGGAGGCGAGCCACGCGTAGGTGTTGGCGATCTCCTCGGGCTTGCCCAGGCGGCCGAGCGGAACCTTCTCCTCCATCATCCGGACGATCTTGTCCGGCATCGAGGTGAGGATCGGCGTGCTGATGAATCCCGGACAGATCGCGTTCGCGCGGATGCCCTTGCGGCCGAGTTCGCGCGCCCAGGTCTTCACCATCCCGATCACGCCGAACTTGGTGGCGGCGTAGTTGGTCTGGCCGAAGTTGCCGTAGAGGCCGACGATCGACGATGCGTTGAGGATGCAGCCCGAGTTCTGCTCGAGCATGATGTCGACGACGGCCTTGGTGACGTTGTAGACGCCCTTCAGGTTCACGTCGATCACGCGCTCGAACTGCTCGTCGGTCATCTTGCGGAACTGCGCGTCCTGCACGATGCCCGCGTTGTTGACCAGCGTGTCGATGCGCCCCCACGCGCCCATCACGCCCTCGACCATCCGGGCGATCGACGACTTGTCGGTCACGTCGACGACGAAGCCGAGCGCCTGACCGCCGTTGGCGACGATGGTTTCGACGGTCGCGTCGACCGCCGAACGATTGATGTCGCAGAGCGCGACCCTGGCGCCTTCCCGCGCGAACTTCATCGCGGTCGCCTGGCCGATGCCCTGGCCGGCGCCGGTGATGATCGCGACCTTGTCCTTGAGACGCATGCGTGCCCTCCGGGAGCCTGGGGCCGCAGCGCAGCATGGCCGCGGCCAAACTGGCCTAATCTACCCGCAAATGATGCGTCGCACAAGTCTCGATCGCATGATATCCCTGTCGGTCCAATGCTGGTTTATCGTCGTGATAACAACAGGTTATGCGAATTCCTCCGAAAAGCGCCGTGGGTAAGTGAGCGCTTCGCCCGGCTGCGGCGCCACACGCCTGCTGCGGTGTAGCGCATCCCGGGCGGCCGGCGAAGGCTGGATCCTGGAGAGGTGCCCACCGGGGGTTGAACCGGAGCCTGCCTGCGTCCCGTCAGGGTTCCGGCGCCCAGTGCTCGACCACGAGTTCGAGCGATTCGGCGCCCTGCCAGCGGTTGACCTCGGGCCGGAAGACCGCGCGGATCGAACCGGGCAGCGGGTCCGCGTGGCGGAAGACGATCGCGTCGAAGCGCTCACCGTCCCGGTCGAGGACGAGCCGGGTGTGCCGCGCGCCCACGACACGCTGGCCGGCGACCCGGAAGCCGGCATCGAACCGGGGCGGGGGGAAGCCCTGTCCCCACACCGCTTCGGACAGGCGCCCCGCCAGATCGACCGACAGTTCGCCCGGCGCGGGCTCACCGTCGGTCTCGCAGCGTTGCAGCAGGTCGTCGGGCGACAGCCGTTCGCGCGCGACACCTTCGAACGCGTCGGCGAACCGATCGAAGTCCGATGCGCGAAGCGAGAGCCCGGCCGCGAACGCGTGGCCGCCGAAGCGCAGGATCAATCCGGGTGCGCGCTTGGACACGAGGTCGAGCGCGTCGCGCAGGTGGAATCCGGCGATCGATCGTCCCGACCCGCGAAGCTCGCCGTCGTTCCCCGGGGCGAAGACGATGACCGGACGGTGCGCGCGATCCTTGAGGCGCGACGCGACGATGCCGACCACGCCCGGGTGCCAGTTCGCCCGATGCACGCACGCCGAGGCGCGCCCGGCCGACTCCGCCGCGAACTCCTCGAGATCGGCGAGCGCCTCCTCCTCGATCGTCGCTTCGATCGCGCGGCGCTCGCGGTTCATCCGGTCGAGTTCGGCCGCGAGCGCCTGCGCTTCGCGCGCGTCGTCGGTGACGAGGCAGCGGATGCCGATCGCCATGTCCGCGAGGCGGCCGGCGGCGTTGACGCGCGGACCGGCGACGAAGCCCAGGTCGGTGGCCCTCGCGCGGGCGGCGTCGCGCGACGCGACCGCGAACAGCGCGGCGACGCCGGGATGCGCGCGTCCGGCGCGGATGCGGCGCAGGCCCTGATCGACGAGGATGCGATTGGTGCGGTCGAGCCGCACGACGTCTGCCACGGTGCCGAGGGCGACGAGGTCGAGCAGGTCGGCGAGCTTGGGCAGCGACGCCTCGTCGCGGCCGCGCGAGCGCAGCAGCGCGCGCGTCGCCGCGAGCACGTAGAACATGACGCCCACGCCGGCGAGGTGCTTCGACGGAAAGGCGCAGCCCGGCTGGTTCGGGTTCACGATCAGCGCGGGCTCGGGCAGCCGCTCGCCGGGCAGATGGTGGTCGGTCACGAGCACGTCGATGCCGCGCGCGGCCGCGGCCGCCACGCCCTCGACGCTCGCGATGCCGTTGTCGACGGTGACGAGAAGCTTCGGCGACTGTGCTGCCGCGAGCGCGACGATCTCCGGCGTGAGTCCGTAGCCATGCTCGAAGCGGTTCGGCACGAGGAAGCGCACGTCGGCGCCCATGCCCGCGAGCGCGCGCATGCCGATCGCGCAGGCGGTGGCGCCGTCGGCGTCGTAGTCCGCCACGATCAGGATCCGCTCGCGCGACGCGATCGCGTGCGCGAGCCGGTCGGCGGCCGCATCGAGGCCCTTCATCGATGCGGGCGGCGGCAGTCCGGCGAGCGAAGTGTCGAGGTCGGCGACATCGCCCACGCCGCGCGACGCGTAGAGCCGCGCGAGCACCGGATCGACGCCGGCCGCGGCGAGCGAGGCCGCCGCCGCGGGCACCGGGCGGCGGACGATCGCCGGCATCATCGCCGAGCGGGCGCGAAGCGGCGCGGAGCGACGCTCGCGCGGAGCCGCGACGACGGCCGCGCGTCCGTCGTCGCCGCGCGAGCCGTCGCACACGCGATGCGATCCGTCGAGCGCGGCCGCGGGCGGTCGAGGCAGGCGTCCGCCCGCGCATGCGCACGCGTGCGGCCGCGCGCGCACGGTGATCGCGGCCTAGACGACGGCAGCGAGCGATGCCGCCCGCGTGACGCGATCCCGCGCCTGGCGCGTCGGCGGAACGCGAGAGCCCACGCCGTCGCCGCCCGAACCGGCCACGGCGACCGCGCGTCGCGCGCGTACTGCGCGCGAGCGCATCTGATCGGCACGCGCCGTCCGGTCGCCCTTCGGCGGGCCGAATCGACGGCCCGTCGCGGCGTCGGGGAGGCCCCGGCGCGAACGCAACCAGGCGGCGGCCTAACGCAGTCCGTCGAAGCGGATCGACACGGCGCGCGGTCCAGGTCGTCGCCGCCGCGCCGGAGCCCTCGTCGGCGACGAGCGCGAGCGATGCGATCCGTCCGCGTTCGAGCCAGCGCGTGGCCGGCTCGAGCCACGCGCGGTCGAGGGCCGCGAGCGCGTGCGCGTCCGCCACCGGCGGCAGCATCGCGGCGACGTGCGTTGCCGGCCGCGCGGCCGGCACGGCTTCGATCGCGGCCTCGAACGACGACGGCAGCGCGAGCGATTCGCCGCCCGCGTGACGCGCGAGTCCGCGCAGGAAGTCGCCTTCGGCGCCGTCGGGTGCGTGCGCGCGGAACGGCGCGACGAGCCCCACGTCCGCGAGCGTTCCGCCGCCCCAGAACCACAGGCCGTTCATCGGCGCGAGACCGCGGCGTTCGCGCTCGGCGTTGACCGGGTGCGCGGCGAGCAGCATCTGGATCTCGGTCGCCCAGCGCAGCCACGTCCGCGCGTCGCCGCCCTTCGGCAGGAGCCCGGACATCGCACTCCCCAGTGCCGCGTCGAGCGGCGTCGTGCGGAGGTCCGGCCGCCGGCGCGCGAACGCGAACCAGGCGTCGGGGCGCGGGGCCTCGAACGCGAGTCCGTCGTCGGCGAAGTGCGCGTCGAGCGCCGCGACGAGCGCGCGCGCGTCCGCGGCGCCGAGGTCGTCGACGCGCCCGGCGATCGCGACGTCCTCGCGGCCGGCGACGAGCGCGACCGGGTCGGCCGCGAGCGCGAAGCCGCCGTGCGGGTCCGCGCCGGCGCCGAGCGCGGCGAGCGGCGCGGCCGGGAGGTCGTGCGCGGTGTCGGTGTGCGGCGCGCCGAGCGCCGAGAGCAGCGCGGCCCGCCATCCGCGCGATTCCGATCGCACGCTCGCCCACGACGCGATGCGCGCGAGCGAACGCGACGACGCGAGCGCGGCGCGGTCGAGCGAAGCGAGTCCGGGGACGACGAAGGTGAAGCGCATCGGCGGGTGCCGCGAGCGATCGCGAGGGAACCCGCGACGCGTCTTCGAGTCTAGCATGCGATAATCGCGCGCCGCGTCGGCCGGACGGACGAATCTCCCCGTGTCTCCCTACGAACTCGCCGTCGGCCTGCGCTACACGCGCACCCGCAAGGGCTCCGGCCGCAACGCGTTCATCTCGTTCATCGCGCTGATCTCGATGGCCGGGATCGCGCTCGGCGTCGCCGCGCTCATCGTCGTGCTCTCGGTGATGAACGGCTTCCAGCAGGAGTTGCGCAGCCGCATCCTGTCGGTCGCGTCGCACATCGAGGTGCGCGGCCTGCCGTCGCTCGCCAACTGGGACGCAGTCGCGAAGGCCGCGCTCGCCGATCCGCGCGTCCTGGCCGCCGCGCCCTACGTGGCCGGGCAGGCGATGCTCTCGGCCGGCGACGTGAACCGGGGCGTGATCGTGCGCGGCATCGATCCCGCGCGCGAGGACACGGTCGCCGACATCGGCCGCTCGATGCGGCTCGGGTCGCTCGCGGACCTGAAGCCCGGCGGATTCGGCATCGTGCTCGGCGCGGAGATCGCGCGCGCGCTCGGGGTGACCGTCGGCGACACCGTCGTCGCGATCACGCCGCAGGGCACGGTGACGCCTGCCGGCACGTTGCCGCGGGTCAAGAGCTTCAAGGTCGTCGGCGTCTTCGAGGTCGGCATGTACGAGTTCGACAGCGGCCTCGCGCTGATCGATCTCGCGGACGCGCAGAAACTCTACCGGGTCGACGGCGTGACCGGCGTCCGGCTGAAGCTCGCCGACCTGTTCCAGGCGCCCGCGGTGGCGCGCTCGCTCGCGCGCACGATGACCTTCGACGCCGAGTTGCGCGACTGGACGCAGAGCCACGCGAACTTCTTCCGCGCGGTCGCGATCGAGAAGCGCGTGATGTTCATCATCCTGACGCTGATCGTCGCGGTCGCGGCGTTCAACATCGTGTCGGCGCAGGTGATGCTCGTCACCGACAAGCAGGCCGACATCGCGATCCTGCGCACGCTCGGCGCGTCGCCCGCGTCGATCCTGACGATCTTCGTGATCCAGGGCGCGCTGATCGGCGTCATCGGCACGCTGATCGGGGTCGCGGGCGGCGTGCTGCTCGCGCTCAACGTCGAGACGGTCGTCCCCTGGATCGAGCGCACGTTCGGCGTCGCCTTCCTCGACCGGAGCATCTACTACATCAGCGACCTGCCGTCCGACCTGCAGCGCGGCGACGTGGTCACGATCGCGGCGATCGCGCTCGTGCTGGCGCTCGTGGCGACGCTCTACCCGAGCTGGCGCGCCGCGCGCGTGAACCCGGCGGCGGCACTCCGCTATGAATGAGCCGGTGCTCGCCTGCCGCGGGCTCGCGAAGACCTACACCGGCGGCCCGCAGGACGTCGCGGTGCTGACCGGCGTCGACCTCGCCGTCGCGCCGGGGGAGCGCATCGCGATCGTCGGCGCGTCGGGTTCGGGCAAGAGCACGCTCCTGCACCTCCTCGGCGGCCTCGACCTGCCCTCCGCGGGCGAAGTCACGGTGGAGGGCCGCGCGTTCGGCGGACTCTCCGAGGCCGAGCGCGGCCGCGTGCGCAACCGCGCGCTGGGCTTCATCTACCAGTTCCACCACCTGCTGCCGGAGTTCACGGCAGTCGAGAACGTCGCGATGCCGCTCGCGATCCGGCGGACGCCGGCGGCGGAAGCGCGTCGTCAGGCGCGCGCGATGCTGGAGCGCGTCGGCCTCGGCCACCGCCTCGACCACGTGCCGGGCGAACTCTCGGGCGGCGAACGCCAGCGCGTCGCGCTCGCCCGCGCGCTCGTCACGAATCCGCGCTGCGTGCTGGGCGACGAACCCACCGGCAACCTCGACCGGCGCACCGCCGAGTCGGTGTTCGACCTGATGGTCGAACTCAACCGCGCCGCGGGCACCGCGCTCGTCATCGTGACGCACGATCCCGACCTCGCCGCGCGGGCCGACCGCACGCTCCACCTCGTCGACGGCAAGCTCGCCTGATCGCGCAGGCGCTGACCCCGTCGGCCTGAAGGCCGACCCACGGGATGAGGCTGTGGGTCGGGCTTCAGCCCGACGGAATCCGTGCCGATGCGCGGAAACGGCGTCGGCCTGAAGGCCGACCCACCCTCTCGTAGCGCGCCGCGCCCCGGCGGCGGAACCGGTCAATACTCGATCGGCACCGGGTCGAGCGAACGCCAGAGGTACCACGTCGCCGCGGTGCGCCACGGCCGCCAATGCTCGCCCTGCGCGCGGATGTCGGCGAGCGGCATGTCGGCGCCCTTCCGGTAGTGCTGCGCGACCGCCTTGCGCAGTCCGAGATCGTCGACCGGATACACGTCGGGCCGCAGCTCGTGGAACATCAGGAACATCTCGGCGGTCCAGCGGCCGATACCGCGCACGCCGGTGAGCGCGCCGATCAGCGCCTCGTCGTCGAGGCTCGTCCACGCGCGCGCATCGAGCCTGCCGCTCGCGAAGTGGTCGGCCAGGTCCCGGACGTAGCCGGCCTTGCGTTCGGAGAATCCGATCGCCCGCATCGTGGGGGCGTCGAGGGCCGCGACCGCCACCGGGTCGAGGCGCGGAAAGCGCTTGCGCGTCTCCGCCGGAGCGGCCGCCGCGACGAAGCGGCGCCAGATCGCATCGGCCGCCTTCACCGAGATCTGCTGTCCGGTGATCGCGCGGGCGAGCGCGGTGAACGCGTCGCTCCGCCGCCTGAGGCTCACGCCGGGATGGGCGCGCACGAGTCGGCGCATGACGCGGTCGCGGCGCGCGAGATCGGCCGCCGCGTCGTCCCACCAGCGCGGCTTCATTGCGCGGTCCGCGCCCGCAGCCGTGCGCGGCGGCGCCACGCGGCCACGACGTGCCAGCGCCACGCGAGGCGGACGGCGACGAAGCCCAGCGTCGCGAGCGTGAATGCGAGGAGGACGAGTCCCACCGCCAGCGGCTTGCCGAGGTCCCCCATCCAGGCGACGAGCGCGGGCAGGTAGCCGGACAGATTCGTGAACGTCGGCGGCGTCACCGAGACGGCGTGCGGGGCGTCGGGGAAGAACAGGCGCCCGTACTCGTAGGCCACCACGTAGAGCGGGACGATGGTGAACGGATTGGTGTAGAGCGTCGTGATCGCCGCGAGCGGGAAGTTCGCGCGCCACAGCAGCGAGAGTCCGATCGCGCCGGCGACCTGGACCGGCCCGGGAATGAGGCCGCACAGGAGGCCGACGGCGACCGCGCGGGCGGTCGAGCGGCGGTTCAGGTGCCACAGGTCCGGGTCGGACAGCGCCGGGACGTAGCGAAGCACCCATGGATGGCGGGTGATCTTCTCGACCGAGGGCTTGAGCCGCTCGATCTGCTGCCTCAGGGCTTGCCGGAGCATGGGTGGGGAAAATGGTACTATGCGCCGCTTTTTTCGCGGGGTCGTCCATGTCGATCGTCACGCTGTTCCGGGGGTTGGCCGCCGCCCTGGCCCTCGCCCTCGCGACCGGCGCGAGCGCGGCCGACCCCGCGAAGGTCTACCGCATCGCCTTCGGCGTCGCCGAGACGAGCTTCGACCCGGCCCGGGTCTCCGACCTCTATTCGAACACGGTCAACGAGGCGATCTTCGAGCGCCTCCTGACCTACGACTACCTCGCGCGTCCCTCGAAGCTCGTGCCGCTGGTCGCCGAGACGATGCCCGCGGTGACCGACGGGGGCAAGACCTACACGTTCAAGCTGCGCAAGGGCATCTTCTTCACGCCCGACCCGGCGTTCAAGGGTGTCAAGCGCGAACTCGTCGCGGCCGACTTCGCCTACACGATCAAGCGCCACGCCGACCCGAAGAACCGCTCGCCGTGGGTCTTCATGGTCGAGGGGCGCATCGTCGGGCTCGACGGCCTGATCGAGCAGGCGAAGAAGACCGGCAAGTTCGACTACGACGCGAAGATCCCCGGGCTCGAGACGCCGGATCCCTACACGCTGGTGATCCGGCTCGTCGCGCCGGATTACCTGTTCAACTATACGGTGGCCCACGTCCCGTTCGGCGCGCAGGCGCGCGAGGTGGTCGAGCACTACGGACAGGAGCAGGTCGGCGCGCATCCGGTCGGCACCGGCCCGTACTTCCTGAAGGAATGGAAGCGCGCCGCGCGCATCGTGCTCGAGGCGAATCCCGACTATCGCGGCTTCGTGTGGGACTTCGCGCCGTCGGACGACCCCTGGGACCAGCAGGTCGTGCGCGACATGCGCGGCAAGAAGATGCCGCAGATCGGTCGGGTCGAGATCTCGATCATCGAGGAGGACCAGTCGCGCTGGCTCGCGTTCGGCGGCAAGGAACTCGACGTGCTGGCGCTGCCGGGCACGTTCCGCCCGCAGGCGATCGGCGCGAACGGCGAACTGCTGCCACGCTGGTCGGGCGAGGGCGTCAAGCTCTACAAGGCGATCGATCCGGACATCAGCTACACGTTCTTCAATTTCCGCGACCCGGTCGTCGGCGGATTCGAGCCGGCGAAGCTCGCGCTGCGCCGCGCGATCATCATGGCCTACGACGTGCGCGAGGAGATCGAGGTGGTCCGCAAGGGACAGGCGGTGCGCGCGCAGATGCCGATCCCGTTCGGCGTCGTCGGCCACGATCCGTCCTACCGCACGGTCAACCCGTACGATCCGGATCTCGCCAACAAGCTCCTCGACCGCTTCGGCTACAGGAAGGGCCCGGACGGCTGGCGCACGCAGCCCGACGGCAAGCCGCTCGTGATCCGCCAGGCGACCGGCACCACGCAGATCGACCGCACCTTCAACGAGCTGTGGAAGAAGGCGGCCGACTCGATCCACGTCCGCATGGTGTTCGACGCCGGGAAGTTCGCCGACAACCTGAAGCAGGCGAAGGCCTGCCAGCTCATGATGTGGAGCGCCGCGTGGACCGCCGACTACCCCGACGGCGAGAACTTCATGCAGCTCCTCTACGGGCCGAACACCGGCCAGAGCAACAACGGCTGCTACGAGTCGAAGTCCTTCGACGCGCTCTACGTCAAGATGCGCGCGCTGCCGATCGACGCGCCGGAGCGCAACCGGCTGTTCCTCGAGATGACGCGCCAGATGGACGTCGACGGCGCCTGGGGCATGCACGTGTCGCGCGAGCGCAACCAGATGATCCGCCCGTGGGTGCTGGGCTACAAGAAGCACCCGATCCTGCACGGCGAGTGGCTCTACATGGACCTCGCCCCGCGCTCATGACCCGCATCGTGCTCGCACTCGCGCGCCGCGCGTTCGCGATCCTGATCGCGGCGGCCGCGGCGCCCGCGCTCGCGGCGCCGGACATGAACAAGGTGATCCGCGAGGTGTTTCCGGCCGCGGAGTCCGGCTTCGACCCCGCCGCGGTGCACGACCTGTACTCCGGAACGCTCGTGCAGGGCATCTTCGAGACGCTCTACACCTACGACTACCTCGCGCGGCCCTCGAAGCTCGTGCCGCTCACGGCGGACGCGATGCCCGAGGTCACCGACGAGGGCAGGACCTGGACGATCCGGCTGAAGAAGGGCATCCGCTTCGCCGACGACCCGGTGTTCGGAGGCAAGCCGCGCGAACTGGTCGCCGAGGACTACGTCTATTCGCTCAAGCGCCTGATCGACCCGAAGATCCGTTCGCCCTGGGCCTTCCTCGTCGAGGGCAAGATCGTCGGATTGGACGAGATCGCCGCGAAGGCGAAGGCGAGCGGCAGGTTCGACTACGACGCGAAGGTGCCCGGCCTCGAGGCGGTCGACCGCTACACGATCCGTATCCGGCTCGAGGCGACCGACTACAACCTGCCCTACATCCTCGCGCACGAGCCGTCCGCCGCGGTGGCGCGCGAGGTGATCGCGAAGTACGCGGAGGTCGACGGGCGCGCGCAGGCGAATCCGGTCGGCACCGGCCCCTACCGGCTCGTGCGCTGGGTGCGCAGTTCGAAGATCGTGCTGGAGGCGAATCCGCACTATCGCGGCTTCACCTGGAACTTCTCGTCGACCGACCCGGCGGACGCGCAACTGATCCGCGAGATGAAGGGCAAGTCGATGCCCGCGGTCGGCCGGGTCGAGGTCTCGATCATCGAGGAGGACCAGGCGCGCCTCCTCGCGTTCCAGAACGGCGAGGTCGACCTGATGAACATGGAGGGACCGCTCGCGCCCAAGGTGCTCGACGGCGCGACGCTGCGGCCCGAGATGAAGGCGAAGGGCGTGAAGCTCTCGCGCCTCATCGATCCGGAGATCTCCTACACCTACTGGAACATGCAGGATCCGGTCGTCGGCGGGCTCTCGAAGGAGAAGGTCGCGCTCCGCCGCGCGATGGCGATGAGCTACGACGTCGCCGAGGAGATCAAGGTCATCCGCAACGGCCAGGCGATCGAGGCGAAATACCCGATCCCGCCGGGCGTGGTGGGCCACGAGAGCGCGTGGAAGCCGGGCATCGTCCACGATCCCGCGGGCGCCAACGCGCTGCTCGACCGCTTCGGCTACAAGCGCGGCGCGGACGGATGGCGTACCCTTCCGGACGGCAAGCCGCTCACCGTCCGGCTGTCGTCGCGGCCGGACACGCTGGGCCGCCAGCAGGACGAGATCTGGAAGAAGTCGCTCGACGCGATCGGCGTGCGCATGGACGTGCACAAGGACAAGTTCCCGGAACTCCTGAAGGCCGAGAAGCAGTGCAAGCTCCAGATGCGCGTCGCCGCGTGGATCGCCGACTATCCGGACGGCGACAACTTCATGCAGCTGCTCTACGGGCCCAACACGTTCCAGAGCAACAACGCGTGCGCGAAGATGCCCGAATTCGACCGGCTCTACGAGAAATCCGTCAAGCTTCCGCCCGGACCGGAACGCGACGCGCTCTACCGCGACATGACGAAGGTGATGGAGGCCTACGCGCCGTGGCGCCTGACGGTGAGCCGCTACCGCAACATGCTCGCGCAGCCGTGGGTGCTGGGCTACCGCCGGCATCCGATCCTGCACGCGCACTGGAAGTTCGTCGACGTCGACGCGGCGGCGAAGGGAAAGTAGGGGGAGGGCAGGACGCGCGGGCGGCGGGGCCGCCGCGCGCGGGGCGGCATCACACGGATCCGCGCCCGCCGGACGAGAACCGGGGCACCCGGGCGTGCGGCGGGCGCGGAGTGTGAGGGCGGGGCAGAGCAGCGCGGGCATGCGATCCGGCGGCCGTGCGAACGGCCGGGACTCCGGCGAGGAGAGGCGATGACGGCGTACATCATCCGGCGCCTGTGGCAGATGGTCCCGACGCTCGCGGGCGTCGTGATCCTCGTGTTCTTCCTGTTCAACTGGGTCGGCGGCGATCCGGCCTACGTGCTCGCCGGCAAGATCAGCAACCAGGAGCAGATCGACAACATCCGGCGGCAGCTCGGCGTCGACCAGCCCTACTGGGTCCAGCTCTGGATCTTCGTCAAGCAGATCGTCACCGGCGACTTCGGCGCCTCCTGGAGCACCAACGAGCGCATCAGCTCGATCATCCTCACCCGCCTGCCGCCGTCGCTGACGGTGCTGGTGCCGCTGACGATCCTCGACGCGCTGATCGCGATCGGCCTCGCGCTCGCGGTCGCCTACGTGCGCGGCTCGCTCACCGACCGCGCGGTGATGGTGATCTGCACGGTCGGGCTGTCGATCTCGATCCTCGTCTACATCATCGTGTTCCAGTACGTGTTCGCCTACAAGCTCGGCTGGTTCCCGGTGCAGGGCTGGGGTGACTCGTTCTGGGAGAACCTCGTCCGCTACTCGTCGCTGCCGATCCTGATCGGTCTCGTCGTGTCGATCGCGCCGAGCCTGCGGCTCTACCGGACCTTCGTGCTCGACGAGATCAACCAGGACTACGTGCGCACCGCGCGCGCGAAGGGCCTCTCCGAGAACCGCATCATGTGGGTGCACGTGCTGCGCAACGCCTCGATCCCGATCATCACCAACATCATGGCGTCGCTGCCGGGCCTTCTGATCGGCGCCTTCCTGATCGAGCGCTTCTTCTCGATCCCGGGCATCGGACGCGAGGTGATCCTCGCGGTCGAGCGCAGCGATTTTCCGGTCATCAAGGCGATCACCGTGTACGTCGCGGTCGCGACGATGGTCTTCAACCTGCTCGCCGACCTGATGTACAAGGCCGTCGACCCGCGCGTGCAGTTGCGCTGACGGGAGCCCCGGCCATGAGCGCTCCCCTCGCCACCACGCTGCCGCGCAACGCCGACGGTTCGCGCGCGGTTCCCAAGAACGTCTCGCCCGGTCTGTGGACGCTCGCCTGGCGGCGGCTTCTCGTCGACCGCGTCGGCATGGTCTCGCTCGCGATCGTCGCCGCGTTCATCGCGATGATGATCCTCTCGGCGACCGGACTCATCGCGCGCGACTGGTCGAAGGAGGTCGGCGTCAACTACGCGCCGCCGTCGTTCATCGGCGCCGACGCCGAGTCGGGCACGCCGGCCTCGCCCGCCGCCGCGCCCGAGCCCCCGATCCCCGCCGCCGAGTGGAAGAGCGAGATCGTCGACCCGCTCGCCGACGCGATCGCGGAGATCCGCGGCGCGAAGCCGGCGCCGACCGCGCCCTCGACCGGGGCCGACGCGAAGAGCGTCGACCCGCTCGCCGACGTGATGGCGGACATCCGCGCCGGCAAGGGCGTGACGCCCGCCGCGGCGCCGGCGGAGCTCCGTCAGGCGACGCTGCCGTTCGGCGGCGACAAGTGGGGCCGCGACGTGATCGCGAAGACGATCAAGGGCTCCGAGACCTCGATCTTCGTCGGCATCATGTCGGCGATCGTCGCCGTCGCGCTCGGCACGCTGTTCGGCGCGATCTCCGGCTACTACGGCGGCTTCGTCGACGACGCGTTCAACTGGTTCTACTCGGTGTTCAACTCGATACCCTACCTGCTCCTGATCCTCGCGGTCGCGGCGGTGCTGCAGCAGAAGGGGATCCTCACGATCATCCTGATCCTCGGCTTGACCGGCTGGACCGGCGTGTTCCGCCTGATCCGGGCCGAGTACCTGAAGCACAAGGCGCGCGAGTACGTGCAGGCGGCCGACGCGATCGGCGCGTCGAACGCGCGCCGCATGTTCGTCCACATCTTCCCCAACGTCTCGCACGTGGTGCTGGTGCAGCTCTCGATCCTCGCGGTCGGCTTCATCAAGGCCGAGGTGATCCTGTCGTTCCTGGGCTTCGGCGTGCCGGTCGACGTCGTCTCCTGGGGCTCGATGCTGAACGAGGCGCAGAACGAGCTGATCCTCGGCAAATGGTGGCAGCTCGTCGCGGCGACGATCGCGATGGCGACGCTCGTCACCGCGTTCTCGCTCTTCACCGACGCGCTGCGCGACGCGCTCGACCCGAAGCTCAAGGGACTGAAGGGGCACTGACATGGCCACGCCGACCGCTATGCCTTCGTCCGGCGAGCCGCTGGTCTCGGTCCGCGACTTGCGCGTGTCGTTCCGCCTCGGCGGCGACGCGACCTTCGACGCGGTGAAGGGCGTCTCGTTCGACATCCCGGCCGACAGCACCGTCGCGCTGGTCGGCGAATCGGGCTCGGGCAAGAGCGTGACCGCGCTCTCGATCCTGGGCCTGCTGCCGCCGGAGAACTCGATCGTCGATCCGCGGAGCCGCATCCTCTTCGGCGGACGCAATCTCGTCGGCCTGCCGCTGCGCACGATGCGCGACCTGCGCGGCGCCGACATCTCGATGATCTTCCAGGAGCCGATGACCTCGTTGAACCCGGTGTTCACCGTCGGGTTCCAGCTCTCCGAGGTGCTGCAGCTCCATCGCGGACTCTCGCCGCGCGCGGCGCACCGCCGCGCGATCGAACTCCTCGACGAAGTCGGCATTCCCGAGCCGCGCCGGCGCGTCCGCGCGTTCCCGTCGCAGATGTCGGGCGGCCAGCAGCAGCGCGTGATGATCGCGATGGCGATCGCCTGCGAGCCGAAGCTCCTGATCGCCGACGAGCCGACGACGGCGCTCGACGTGACGATCCAGAAACAGATCCTCGACCTGATCGCCGAGCTGAAGAAGCGCCACCAGATGAGCGTGCTGTTCATCACGCACGACCTCGCGGTCGTCGGCGAGATCGCCGACCACGTCATCGTCATGCGCAACGGTGAGGTCCGCGAGCAGGGCGCGGCGAAGCAGGTGTTCGAATCGCCGAAGGACGAGTACACGAAGGCGCTGCTCGAATGCCGCCCGGCGCTCGACCACCGTCCGATGCGGCTGCCGGTCATCGACGACTTCATGGGCGGGAAGGGGCCGCAGCGCCTCGAGGAGCGCAAGCGCGGCGTGACCCCCGCCGACCCGGTCGTGCTCGACGTGCAGGGCCTGGGCAAGAGCTTCTTCGTGCGCGAGGGGATCTTCGGCCGGCGCGAGTTCAAGGCCGCCGCCGACGTGTCGTTCAAGCTGCGTCGCGGACGCACGCTCGGCCTCGTCGGCGAGTCGGGCTCGGGCAAGACGACGGTGGGGCTGACGCTGATGCGCCTGCACGAGGCGACCGCGGGCCGGGCGCTCTTCGAGGGGAAGGACATCCTCGCGATGAGCGACCGCGAGTTCATGGCCTACAAGCGGCGCATCCAGATCATCTTCCAGAATCCCTACGCGTCGCTCAACCCGCGCTTCACCATCGGCCAGATCCTGACCGAGCCGATGCAGATCCACGGCATCGGTGCGGACGCTCGCGAGCGCACCGACCTGGTGTTCGACCTGCTCGGGAAGGTCGGACTGCCGGACGCGTCGTTCTACAAGTATCCGCACGAGTTTTCGGGCGGCCAGCGCCAGCGCGTCGCGATCGCGCGCTGCCTCACGCTCAAGCCCGAGATCCTCATCTGCGACGAGTCGGTCTCCGCGCTCGACGTGTCGGTGCAGGCGCAGGTGCTGAACCTGCTCGCAGACCTGCAGGACGAGTTCAAGCTCGCCTACCTCTTCATCTCGCACGACCTCGCGGTCGTCAAGTACATCTCCGACGAGGTGATGGTGATGAACGAGGGGCGGGTGGTCGAGATCGCGGACGCGGACACCATCTACCGCAGCCCGCGCGAGGACTACACGCGCCGCCTCCTCTCCGCCATCCCGAAGGGGTGGCAGGGCGAGCGCGCCGCCGCCTGACCCCGGGCGGCGAACCCGGTGCCGGACACCGGGGCGTCAGAGGGTGAAGGCGAGTTCGCGCACCAGCGCGCCGGGCACGCGCACCGACGACAACCGGCGTCCGTGGTAGGTCTCGGCGGACAGCGAGAGTTCGGACTCGCGGGTGAGCGCCTCGAGGTTCGCGCCCAGCATGCGGTAGATCGTGTCGTCGAAACGCAGCACGTCGACCGGCGCCACGATGCGCCCGTGCTCGACCCAGAAGGTCGCGAAGCGCGTCATGCCGGTGATGCGGCAGGCCGGGCGGTCCGAGTAGTTCGTGTACCAGAGGTTGCCGATCCACAGGCCGCGGTCGAGCGCGGCGAGCGCATCGGCCTGCGGAAGGTCGCCGCCGTCCATCGCGAGGGCCTCGGGCGACTCGTCGCCGTTCGCGCCATTGGCGTCGAGCGTGTACTCGCGGGCCGTGCGCGGCGAGGTGAGCGCGCCGACGAGTTCGCCGTCGCGCACCAGCGTCACCCGCGCCGGCCGCGCGAAGCCTTCCGCCTGGAATCCCGGGGCGACGCCGCCCGCGATGTCCTCGACGATCGACACGCGCGGATCGAGGCGCTCGCCGGCGCGCATGCGGGTGAGCGAACTCTGCCGCGTCTCGAGCGCGCGCGCGGAGAAGCCGCCCCAGCCCAGGATCGAGGCGATCTCCTCGACTGCCGAGGGCGCGAGGAACGCGCGATGGCGTCCCGGTTCGAGGACTTTCGACCCGCGCGCGACCAGCGCGAGCCGCTCGCGCGCCTCGCCCATGCGCCGCGCGAGTTGTGCGCGGTCCCAGGCGAAGCCGGCGTACGCGCTCTTCACCGCCTTGTCGGTGCGGTCGTACAGGCTCCAGTCGAGGTTGAACGTCGTCGCCGCGTGCCAGTTGCGCTGGCCCGCGTCGTTCGCGAGCCCGCGCCACACCGGACCGGCCGCGTAGATGCCGACGAGGTCGAGCCCTGCTGCCGCTTCGAGCGCCTCGTCGATCGCCGTCTCCGACGCCGGCAGCCCGCCGCCGCGCGTCGAGCGCGAGTCCGACACGCCTTCGGGCAGCAGCAGGTACGGATCCTCGCCGAGCGAAGGCAGCACCGCGCGCAATGCATCGATCGCCGCCGCGATCGCCGCGCGGTCCTCCGAGGGGTCGCCCGACATCGACATCGTGTGCGCCGCGTGCCGCTTCCCGCGCAGGAGCCGGATCGACAGCTCCTGCTGCATCACGCTGCCGGCCTGGCGGACCTTGCCGCGGTTGAGCCGCACGAAGTCGGTGGACTCGCCCGCGCAGGTCGCGATGAAGCGCTCGCCCGGAGCGAGCACGCCGCGGATCGCGTCGACCCAGCCGTCGAACCGGCGTTCGGCGCGTTCGACCGGGTCGCCGCCCATGTCAGGACTCCCCGCCGAAGACATCGACGCCGGTGAACACGCACGCCGGCGACGCGTGCCCGACCCAGATGATCTGCGACGGCTCGCCCTTGCCGCAGTAGGGGGTGCCGAGCACCTGCAGGGTCGAGGCGTCTCCGACCGCCGCGAGGCTCCGCCAGAACGTCGACGAGATGCCGCGGTAGTTCGGGTTCTTGACGACGCCCGCGAGCATGCCGTCCTCGATCAGCACGCCGCGCTCGCAGCCGAACTGGAACTTGTTGCGCGAGTCGTCGATCGACCACGACGCGTTGGTCTGCATGTAGACGCCGCGGCCGATGCGCGCGACGAGCGCCTCGAACGGTTCGCTCCCCGGTTCGAGGTTGAGGTTGGCCATCCGGTCGATCGGCGGGCGGTTCCAGTTGTCGGCGCGCGCGTTCGCCACGCCCGGCAGTCCGGCGCGCGCCTGCGAGATCGCGCCGCCGAGCGGCCGCTCGAGGATGCCGCGCCGGATCAGGAACGCGCGTTCGGCGCGCGTGCCCTCGTCGTCGTGGCCGTAGCTCGCGAGTTCCTCCGCCCGCGTCGGATCGAAGGTGACGTTCAGGTGCTCGGAGCCGTAGCGGTAGCTCCCGAACATGTCGGGCGTCACGAAGCTCGTCCCGGCGAAGTTGCGCTCGTCGCCGAGGATGCGGTCGAGTTCGAGCGGGTGGCCGATCGACTCGTGGATCTGCAGGATCATCTGGTCGGGCGCGAGCAGTACGTCCATCGTGCCCGACGGGCAGTTCGGCGCGAGCACGAGTTCGAGCGCCTCCTCGGCGATGCGGCGCCCGGCGCCGGCGTAGCCGAAGCGCGCGAGCACCTCCGGACCGCCCTGCTGGCAGATCCCGCGATAGCCGTGCAGCGTGCGCGTCTGGGTGTCGCCCTCCGCGTGCGCCGACGCGGCGAGCCCCGGCAGCACGAAGCGGTAGCGCTGCACGAGGTCGCCCCCTTCGCTCGTCACCAGCCGATGCGTCGCGTGCCGCACCTCGATGCTCGCGCTCCAGTCGACGATGCGCGGGTCGATCGCGGCCGCGGTCGACTCGGCCATCAGGAGGTCGTACCAGTCGGCGATCGCCGGTTCCGGCGCGTCGATCGACGGCGAGGCATAGGATCCGCCCGGAGCGGGACGCGGCAGCGGCCGGGTGTCGAACAGCGCGCGCGACGCGGTGGCCCGTGCCCAGGCCCGCGCGCGTTCGAGCGCCGCCTCGATGCCCGCGCGCGACAGGTCGGGCGTGGCCGCGTAGCCGTACCCGCCGTCCGCGTAGACCGTCGCCATCACGCCGCGCTCGTGCGCGCGTTCGAGCGGCAGCGGCACGTTCCTGCGGACGGTGCAGGTCGTCGCGACCTGGTCGACGAAGCGCAGCGACCAGTAGTCGGCGTCGATCGAGAGGCGGGGGAGGTCGAGCGGCATGGCGAAGTTCTGGGAAGGGAGAAGGGGAATAACTGGGAAGGGAGAAGAGGGAAGGGGGAAGGGTACAACGCCGACGCGCGCGGATCGGCAAGTACGTGCGGGGTCAAAGAACCTTCATGGGGGCAGGGACTCACGCATGGCGCCGACTCACCCTTCCCCCTTCTCCCTTCCCCCTTCCCGTCTTCCCCCTTCCCCGAGACGCGCCAGCGCCTCGCCCGTGACCCGCGCGATCCGCCAGTCCGGCAGGACCGTCGCGCCGAGACGCTGATAGAAGCCGATCGCGGGGGCGTTCCAGTCGAGCACCGACCACTCGAACCGCCCGCAGCCCCGCTCGACCGCGATCGCCGCGACCGCGCGCAGCAATCGCCCGCCGACCCCGGTGCCCCGGTGCCCGGGCCGGACGTACAGGTCCTCCAGCCACACGCCGCGCCGGGCGAGGAAGGTCGAGAAAGTTGTGAAAAACAAGGCGAATCCGACGATTTCCTCACCTGATACTGCAACCAGCACGTCGGCGGCCGGCCGCGGGCCGAACAGCGCGTCGGAAAGCTCGTCGACCGACCCGGTGCAAAGGTGCTCCAGCCGTTCGTAACGCGCGAGGTCGCCGATCAGGCCGTGGATCGTCCCGGCGTCCGATGGACGCGCGGCACGAATCACGATGGGGTCCATCGGCATCACGCCGCTTCCCCTTCGGTTCCTCTCCCTTGGGGGGCGACCGCCGAAAAATCAGCGGGTTGCGGGCCGGAGAGCGGCACGGTTGGCAGAATTGCAACATTTCACCGGCCGCAGTGTAGCAATCCCCCCGGTTTCGTTGCCCCGCCGTTTGACGGTCGAGTACAGTCAGGGCACGTGGCGCGTCATGGGCAGCTTGCCCGGGCGCGGCACTTCACAAAACTCTGGGGGTTTCCATGGCTTTTCAACGCAGAAAGGTTGCGGCCGCGCTCGCCTACCTCGCGAGCGTCGGTACGGTGGCGTCACTGCTGACCGCGGTGCCAGCCTACGCACAGGACATGCGGGTCGAAGTCACCGGTTCGTCGATCCGTCGGGTCGACGCGGAAGGATCGCTGCCGATCACCGTCGTCACGCGGGAGGAGATCAAGACGCTGGGCGTTACCTCGACCGAACAGCTCGTCGCGACGCTGCCGTTCGTCGACTCGCTCGGCGGTCTCAACATGGCGAGCGGCGCGGGCCTCTCGACCTACGGTCAATCGTCGGTGTCGCTGCGCGGCCTGGGCTCGACCCGGACGTTGGTGCTGGTGAACGGCCGGCGAATCGCCGGCTTCTCGGCTGACGACGGCTCGGTCAATGTCAACTCGATTCCGATCGCGGCGATCGAGCGCGTCGAAGTGCTGCGTGACGGCGCTTCCGCGGTCTACGGGTCGGACGCGATCGCCGGCGTGATCAACTTCATCCTGCGCAAGGACTACAAGGGCGTCGAGGTCGGCGGCCAGTACGGCCAGTCGACGCGCAGCGGCAGCGCGACCGGCTGGGATGCCTACATCATCGGCGGCTTCGGCGACCTCGCGAAGGACAAGTTCAACGTGACGGCGTCGCTCGCCTACGCCAAGCAGGACGCGCTGTTCGGCAAGGACCGCGACTTCGCATCCGTCGGCACGGTGCTGCCGTACTTCGTCAGCGGTGCGACCGGGCAGGGCAACATCGAAGGCGGATGGAACCTCGGCACCGGGTCGGTCGCGAACGGCAACTGGGTGCCGGGCACCCGCCAGCCGGGCTTCGGCACCTCCCCGGGATCCGGCTACGGCAACCCGCTCGCAGCGACCAACAACTGCGAAGCCGTCAACATGCGGCTCAACCCGACGAACACGTCGAAGGGCACGCCGTACTGCAACTACGACACCGCGCCGTTCGTCGGCCTGATCCCGGAGACCGAGCGCTGGAACGGCAGCGTCAACTTCACCTGGCAGATCACCAAGGACGTCCAGTTCTTCGCCGAGGGCATGTACTCGGAGCAGGAGAGCATCCAGACGATCCAGGGCTCGCCGGTCCGCTGGTCGTTCAACCAGACCAACAGCCTGTTCGACCAACTGGGCATCGACTCGGCGCTCGTCATCAAGCCGACCAACCCGAACTACCAGCTCGCGGCGGACTACCTGACCGCGCAGGGTTACGGCGCACTGGTCGGACAGCCGCTCGCCATCACCTCGCGCGTGCAGGACTTCGGCGGCCGGCAGACGACCGACAAGGCCGAACAGTGGCGCGCGCTCGCAGGCCTGCGCGGGACGTTCAGGAACCAGGACTGGGAACTCGCGTACTACCACAACGAGAACGAGGTCAAGGGCCAGACCACCGGCGGATACTTCTCGCTGTCCCAGTACGGGAACGTCATCAATTCGCGCGACGACTGGAATCCCTGGTCGCTGACGCAGACGCCCGAGTTCAACGCAGCGATCGCTTCGGCCAACTACCTCGGGCCGACGCTCAACGCGAAGAGCAAGAGCGACACGGTCGACGGCAAGATCACCGGCGAGGTCTACCAGTTGCCGGCCGGACCGCTCACCTACGCGCTGGGCTTCAACTGGGTCGACCAGTCGATCCAGCTCAACCCGGCGCCGGCGCAGTTCACCGGCGACATCGCGGGCTTGGGGGGCGCGACCGTCAACCTCGACCAGAGCCGCGACATTCTCGCGTTCTACGGTGAGTTGAACGTCCCGATCGTCCGCGGCTCGAAGGCGGGTGACCTCGAGGCGTCGCTCGCGATCCGCAACGACGACTACAGCGACTTCGGCAACACGACCAACTACTACGTGTCGGCCCGTTGGCAGCCGACCAAGTGGCTGCTCACGCGGGTCGCGTACGGCACCGGTTTCCGTGCCCCGACGCTCTCCGACCTGTACTACCCGGTGGTGCTGGGCTCGTCCGCGCAGTTCAACGACCCGGTGACGGGTGAATCCGACCTGCAGGTCAACGAGTACACCGGCGGCAACGCGGAGCTCCAGCCCGAGGAGTCGAAGCAGTGGTCGCTCGGCGTGGTGCTGCAGCCGGTCAAGCAGTTCTCGTTCGGCGTCGACTGGTTCCAGATCAAGCTCGAGGACATCATCGCCACACCGTCGACGCAGGAAGTGGTGTCGGGCAACGCGACCGGCAACCCGGCCTATGCCAACTCGGTGGTCCGCGATGCCGACGGCAACATCCTGACGGTGAACTCGCAGACGGTGAACACCGGCGACGCCACGGTCCAGGGCTACGACATCTCGATGACCTACCGCGACACGTTCAAGTGGGGCACGCCGAGCGTGAGCCTGCTCGGCACCTACATGCAGAAGTTCGACCAGATGAGCCCGGGCGGCGTCCTGTCGCACAAGGTCGGGACCATCGTCGACGGCGACTGCAACCCGGTGCTCGATTCGGATACCGGCGGCGTGATCCCGCGCTGGAAGCACCAGTTGCAGTTCGGCTACGAGTACGGCCAGTGGGCGGCGTTCCTGACGCAGAACTACTACCGCAGCTACCAGATGGGCTGCGATCTCGACGGCAACCACCGCGAGACCGGCAACCAGCAGATCTGGGACCTGCAGGTCGCGTGGACGGGCGTGAAGAACCTGCGCGTCGCGGCCGGCGTCAAGAATCTGTTCGACGAGGATCCGCCGATCTTCATCCCGGTGTCGAACCAGTTCCAGAGCGGCTACGACGCGGCGATGTACGACCCGCGCGCCCGGTTCTGGTACGTGCAGGCGAGCTACAAGTTCTGGTGATCGCGGTCCGTGCCCGGCGATCCCGGGCACCGGATCCGCCGGCAGCATCGGGGGCGCTTCGGCGCCCCCGTTCTTTTGGGCGGGCTTGTGGGTCGGGCTTCAGTAACCGACGGGGGGATGCAAACTGCCGTGGGTCGGGCTTCAGCCCGACGGTTTGGGCTTCAGCCCGACGGGGTCTGTGCCGATGCGATCGAAAAGCGGAAAGCGAAAAGCGTCGGCCTGAAGGCCGACCCACCAGGCCGACCCACAACCCCTCCGCTGTGGGTCGGGCTTCAGCCCGACGAGGTGCCGCATCCTCGCTGTGGGTCGGGCTTCAGCCCGACAGCCTGGGCGTCAGCCCGATGGGGTCGGTGCCGATGCGATCGAAATGCGGAAAGCGGAAAGCGTCGGCCTGAAGGCCGACCCACAGGGCCGACCCACAGGGCCGACCCACGGCAATCAGCGGACCAGCGGGAACGTGTTGGCGACTTCGTAGTGATAGGCCGCCTGGATCTTGTTCTCGATCTGAAGATAGCGGATCGCCTTGCGGCCGGGCAGCGCCTTCACCGACGCCGAGTACATCGACTTGCGGGCGCGCGTCTGGGCATCCTCGACCTCGGTGAGATCCTTCGCGAGCGCCTTCGCGTAGGTGTCGCTAACCGGGCGGCCCGACATCACGACATCCTCGAACAGCCGTGAATACTGCCGGTTGCTGGCGTCGAGCTTGCGCTGGTAGGCGTCGTACACCGGCCAGAACTTCTTCGCCTCGGCGTCGGTGAGCGCGAGCGCGGAAGCGACGTAGGCGCGCTTCGCCTCGGGCGTCTTCGTCTGTCCGACGAGCGCCTTCAAGTCGGCCGCGGGATCGGAGCCTTGCGCTCCGGCAGCAGGCGCGAATGCGAAGGCGAGCGAGAGCAGGGCGGCGGCGAGCGGGCGATACATGCGTGGTTTCCTCGGGAGGGTTGAGGACGCCCGGTGCGGCCGGCGTCGAGGGCGTCCTTTTACCACCAATTGCGCCTCCGGTCGTCGGTCCGATCGCCATTCCCGGCCGGCGAGCCGGCAATCCGAACCTTTGCTCTAATCCGGTGCTGGACTTTTCACCGGCTTGGAGGCACCATAGCGCGCCTTTTTGACGGCCCCGGGCCCCGCGAAGTTGCGGGGCCGATGCTTTGATGCACGGCCGGAGTCGCGCAGCGCGGTCGGACTGCGCGGGTGGACGGCCTGCCCGGGGACGGCAGAGTTCGAGTGAGGTCGACGACAGCACGATTCACCCTTCCGGAGACGCCCGGAGCCCGCCCGCCCACCAGCGGCCGGGACGAGCACCCCGATGGCGCGACCCGCGCCCCGCGGCGGCATCCCCGGTCCCTTCGATCCGAACGGAACCCCAGTCTGGAGACACCATGTTGAAGATCACCCGTTGGGCCGCCTTGGCCGTGGCCTTGCTCATGGGCGTGACGCCCGTGGCCCCCGTCGCGTTCGCGCAGACCCCGTCCGGAGCCCCCGCGGCGGCGCCCGCCGCGGATGCCGCCGCGCCCGCGCCTGCCGCCGCGCCGAAGGCCCCGGCCCGCGCCACCGAGGTGGTCGACAACCCCTATGGCCTCGAGACGCTCTGGCGCGCCTCCGACATGGTCACGAAGGCGACGCTCTTGATCCTCGTGCTGATGTCGATGGGCACCTGGTACATCATCATCACCAAGATCTACGAGCAGTCGCGCGTCATCCGCGCCGCGAAGAAGGCGGACAAGGAATTCTGGAACGCGCCGACGGTCAAGCAGGGGGCGGACCGCCTGAAGGGCGGCAGCCCGTTCCGCTTCATCGCCGAATCCGGCCTCGAAGCCTCCGAGAAGCACACCGGGATGCTCGAGGCGGTCAACATGAACGACTGGATCACCATGTCGATCCAGCGCGCGATCGAGAACGTGCAGAGCCGCATGCAGGACGGACTCGCGTTCCTCGCGACCGTGGGCTCGACCGCTCCGTTCATCGGCCTGTTCGGCACCGTGTGGGGCATCTACCACGCGCTGACCGCGATCGGCATCGCCGGCCAGGCGTCGATCGACAAGGTCGCCGGTCCGGTGGGCGAGGCGCTGATCATGACGGCGATCGGCCTCGCGGTCGCGGTGCCCGCGGTGCTCGGCTACAACTGGCTCATCCGCCGCAACAAGTCCGCGATGGAGCGGGTGCGCGCGTTCGGCGCGGACCTCCACGCGGTGCTGCTGTCGGCCCCGAAGCCCACGCACGCGCGGGGCTAGCGCCATGTCGATGAACGTCGGTTCGCCCGACGGGGAAGAAGACGAAGTCGTCTCGGCGATCAACACGACGCCGCTGGTCGACGTGATGCTGGTGCTCCTGATCATCTTCCTGATCACGATCCCGGTCGTCACCACGTCGATCCCCGTCCAGTTGCCGAAGGAGATCAACGAGGTCCGCGAGACCAAGCCCGAGAACATCACGCTCTCGGTCGACGTCGGCGGGCGCATCTACTGGAACGACCTGCGCATCGCGTCCACGCCCGCGCTGATCGAGCGGCTGAAGAAGGTCGCGGTGCTGAACCCGCAGCCCGAGGTCCAGATCCGCGGCGACGGCGGCGCGAACTACGACGCGGTCGGCCGCATCATCTACGCGGTCCAGCGCGCCGGCATCGCGAAGGTCGGTTTCATCACCGAGCCGCCCGCGCGCGGCGGCTGACCGGCGAGCGAGGAACCCACGATGGCCATGAACGTCGGCACGGGAAGCTCGGGCGACCCGGATGTCATGATCGACATCAACACCACGCCGCTGATCGACGTGATGCTGGTGCTGCTCGTGATGCTCATCATCACCCTTCCGATCCAGCTCCATTCGGTCAACCTGAACATGCCGGTCGGCACGCCGCCTCCGCAGCTCGTGAAGCCGGACGTGCTCAAGATCGACATCGACAAGGACAGCCGCATCTACTGGAACGGCGAGGTCCTGCCGGACCGCGCGACGCTCGAGCAGAAGCTCGCGGAGGCCGCGGCGCTCCCGGTGCAGCCGGAAGTCCACCTGCGTCCCGACAAGGGCTCGAAGTACGCGCAGACGGCCGCGGTGCTCGCCTCCGCCCAGCGTCTCGGTCTCACGAAGATCGGGATCATCGGCAGCGAGCAGTTCATCGAATAGCGAGGTCCGCGGGGCGCGATCCGCCCCGCGGACACGGAGTCACGCATGGACTACGCACGACGACAGAGGGATCCGGCCCGGCACGTGGTCGGCATCGCGTTCGTCATCCTGGTGCACGCGCTCGTGATCTATGCGCTCGTCACCGGACTCGCGCGGAAGGCGGTCGAGGTGATCAAGAAGCCGATCACGGCGACGATCATCGAGGAGATCAAGCCGCCGCCGCCGCCGCCCCCGCCGCCGCCGCCGAAGAAGATCATCGAGCAGCCGAAGGTCGAGGTGCCGGTGCAGCCGTACGTGCCGCCGCCGGACATTCCGCCGCCGGTCGTGCAGCAGGCGCCCACGATCACCGCGGTCGCGCCCGAGCCGCCGAAGCAGGAGTACGTGATCGCGCCGCCGCCGCCGCCGGTCGTCGCGCCGCCGCCGCCGGCTCCTCCACCGAAGCCGGCGATCCGCCGCGGCATCACGCGCATCTCGGGCGACGACCCCACCTATCCGCGCGAGGCGATCCGCGCGCAGGTCGCGAAGGGGCGCGTCGTGGCGCGGCTCCTGATCGACGAGAAGGGCAACGTCACCGAAGTGATCATCATGTCCTCCGATCCGCCGCGGGTGTTCGACCGTGCGGTCAAGTCCGCGCTCGAGGAATGGAAGTTCAAGGCCGAGGGCGAGAAGTACACCGGCGAAGTCGAGATCAACTTCACGTTGAAGGACTGAGCGGACGCGCCATGCGCGCATCGACGCGACGAAGGCCGCCTCCTGGCGGTCTTCGTCGTAGGTGCGTGTTCCACGGCGCTTCGAGGTTCTTGCGGGCCAAGCCTCAGCCTGACGGGATTCGCGGCATCGAAGAAAGATGCGTCCGACGGAAGTCGGACCTACGAGCAACCCGAGGCGCCCGAGGTTCTCGTAGGTCAGGCTTGAGCCTGACGCCTTTCGGGCCCGAGCGGAACGTACGGCTCGTCAGTCGCGCCGCAGGACGTACGCGGCGCCGCCCCAGGTGGCGACGCCGATCGCGAGGAGCGCGGCGGCGAGGTGCGGCAGCGAGACAGGCTGCGCGGCGAGGCGAAACATCTCCCGCGCGACGCCGGTGACGAGTTCGGGCATCGCGACCGCGACGCCCGCCGATGCGATGCCCCACAACGCCCACTCGGCCGGCCTGCGCCAGCGCGGGACCGTCGCCGGCGCCGGCAGCGCCGCCATGACACCCGCCGTGAATCCCGCATCGTCGATGTGCGCGGCGCGCGTTTCGATCGCGTCGTCGGCGAGCGCACGCTCCAGCCAATCGGCGGTTTCGGCGGAATCGGGCAGCGACGGGGCGTTCGCCGGGATCATGGGTTCGGCCTGCGCGGCCATCTATCGTTCGCTCCAGGAGGCGAGCGCCAACCTGAGCTTCTGCTTGGCGCGGTGCACGTGCGTCTTGACGGTGCCCACCGGACAGCCCAGGACGAACGCGGCTTCCTCGTGCGACAGATCGTTATGGTAGCACTGCACGATCGCGGCGCGTTCGGCCTCGCTGAGCACCGCGAGCGCGCGTTCCATGTCGATCTTGAGCGCGGCGTCGCGGGCATGGTCGTCGTTGCCTTCGCCCGGTTCCGCTGACGGATCATCGTCGTCGGCGACCTCCGCGTCGTTGTCGCCGAGCAGCGTTTCCTTGCGCTTGCGCGCGTCGGCGAGCCAGCAGTTGGTGGCGATCCGGTAGAGCCAGGTCGAGAAGCGGGCCTCCTGGCGGAACGACTCGAGGTTGCGCCACGCGAGGACGAAGGTTTCCTGCGCGAGGTCGTCGGCGAGCGCGTGGTTGCCCGCGGTGAGCCTTCGCAGGCAGGCCCGCACTGCGGACTGGTGGCGGCGGACCAGTTCGGCGAACGCGTGCCGGTCGTCACCGACGAGCGAGCGGGCGATGAGTTCGGCATCGGTCACCTGCGCGGGCGTACGCGGCGCGGGGCGAAGGCGTCACGCCGACGGCGGGGGCGACGGCGGCTCGCGGCGCACGGCCGTCATCTGCCGGTCCTCGAAGTACCAGAGGACGATGTAGGCGAGGCCCACGAACAGCAGGACGAGGCCGACGAAGTTCGGCGAACCGTCGTCGAGCATCGAGTAGAACGTGAACCCGAGGCCGACCGCGCCGACGATGACGCCCTTGCGCAGGTCCGACCACGCGGCCTTCTCGCGCACCGACTTGGCTCGCGCGTAGATCGGGGCGACCGACGGGCTCGCGGCCATCGGATCGGGCCGGCCGCCCTCGACCGCGTCGAACGCCTCGGTCGGCGGCACCACACCCTTCTCGGCCAGCCGGATCATCGTCTCGTTCAGCATCCGGGTCTTGCGCATCTTGTACCAGATGAACAGCGCGACGATGAGGATCGGCGTCAGGAACACGAGGAACGTCACCATGAACACGAGTCCCGCGATCCATGGGGCGCGCTCGACGAACTCCTCGAAGGAGTCGTATTCGCGGGTGCCGCCGGGGCCGTCCACGCGAATCTTGCCGTCGTCGCTGTCGATCACGATCGCGGCCTTGGACTTGTCCTTGCGCGGGCTCGCGGGCGGCGCCGCTTCGGTTGCCGCCGCGGGCGGCGCCTCGGTCGAGGAGTCCCTGGCCTCGCTGGCCGCGACGACGCTCTCGGGCGCGGCCGCACGGACGGCGGGGATCGCCGCGTCGACGATCACGGCGATCATCTCGTGCGGCGCCTCCGACCCTCCGGGGGGCGACGTCGAGAGCCCCGTCGCCACGACTGCGCCCAGCAGGGCGGCCGCAGCGAGAACCCGGTTCCGATGGCGGACGAGGAAGGTGGCGAACACGGGCATGGACGGGACGCTCCCGGACAAGGATACCGGTTGGATGCGGCCTGCGGCGGATCCGGATTCGGGCGGACCGAGCGGAATGTCGGGCGCCGGGGAGGACCGGGCGCGAATAGGGGGGTGCTATCATCGGCCGGCCCGCCCGGACCGGCGTCCAGACTGCGCATCCGGCGCCGCGCGGGACGCCCGATGGCCCCGCCGCGCGACCCCCCGTCGTCCGCCTGCCGACGACCCCGACTCCACGCCGTCCTGGCCGGGCTCGCGCTCGCCGCCGTCCTCCTCGCCGGAGCCCCGGCCACCGCCGCGGACGAGCCGGTCACGCTCAATTTCACCAACGCGGACATCGAAGCGGTCGTCAAGGCGGTCGCCGAGATCACCGGCAAGAGCTTCATCGTCGACCCGCGGGTCAAGGGGACGGTGACGATCGTCTCGGCGCGGCCGATCCCGCGCGCGCTCGTCTACCCGACGCTGATGTCCGCGCTGCGCATGCAGGGCATCACCGCGGTCGAGAGCGACAACGTCGTGCGGATCGTGCCCGAGACCGAGGCGCGCCTGCAGGCGGGACCGGTCGGCAGCGGCGCTGTCACCGCGTCCGGCGACCGGCTCGTCACGCAGGTGATTCCGCTGCGCTACGAATCCGCGGCGCAACTCGTCAACGTGCTGCGCCCGCTGATCGTGCCCGCGAACACCATCGCGGCGTTTCCGGGCAGCAACGCGCTCGTCATCACCGACTACGCCGACAACCTGAAGCGGCTCGAGAAGGTGATCGCCTCGCTCGACCAGCCGCCGGGCAGCGAGCCGATGGTCGTCCCGCTGCGGCACGCCTCGGCGATCGACCTCGTGCCGACGCTGCAGCGGCTGCTCACCGAACCGGGCACCGGAAGCACGCCCGGCGACGCGCTGCAGCGGGTGACGGTCGTCGCGGATCCGCGTTCGAACGCGGTGCTGGTCCGCGGCGAGAACCCCGGGCGGGTCGCGCGGGTCCGCCAGTTGATCGAGCAACTCGACACGCCGGGCCGCGCCGGCGGCAACATGTTCATCGTGTATCTCAAGAACGCCGAGGCCGCGCGCGTCGTGCAGACGCTGCGCGCGCTCCTGACCGGGCAGGAGTCGGGCAGCACGAACACCGGGCCGTCGTCGACGCAGCCGCCATCGTCCACCGGTTCCGCGATGTCGTCGACGTCGGTCGCGTCGCAGACGCCGTTGCCGTTCTCGCCGCCGCCCGCGGCATCGAGCTTCACCGCCGGCGGCGCGACGATCTCCGCCGACTCGACCAACAACGCGCTGGTGATCCTCGCGCCCGAGCCGGTCTACAACAACCTGCGCGCGGTGATCGAGAAGCTCGACGTGCGCCGCGCCCAGGTCTACGTCGAGGCGCTGATCGTCGAGGTGTCCGCCGACAAGGCGGCCGAGTTCGGCATCCAGTGGCAGGTGCTGAACGGCGTCAACAGCACGCAGACGCGCGTGGTGGGCGGCACCAACTTCACGCCGCGCGGGCAGGGCGGCAACATCATCGACATCGCCGCGAATCTCGGCGCGGCCGGGCAGGGCCTGAACCTCGGCGTGATCCGCGGGACGATCAACATCCCGGGCCTCGGCGTGATCCAGAACCTCGGGTTCCTCGCGCGCGCGCTCGAGACGCAGATCAACGCGAACATCCTGTCGACGCCGACGCTCCTCACGCTCGACAACGAGGAGGCGCGCATCGTCGTGGGCCAGAACGTGCCGTTCGTCACCGGCCAGTACGCGCAGACCGGGTCGACGACGACGGTCACGCCGTTCCAGACCATCGAGCGGCGCGATGTGGGCCTCGTGCTGCGCGTGAAGCCGCAGATCACCGAGGGCGGGACGGTGCGCCTCGTGCTCTACCAGGAGGTCTCGCGCATCCAGGACGCGACCAACGCGACCGGCATCATCCTGTCGAAGCGCTCGCTCGAGTCCTCGGTCGTCGTCGACGATTCGCAGATCGTCGTGCTGGGCGGGCTGATCGAGGATCGCCTGACCGACGGCACCGACAAGGTGCCGATCGCGGGCGACGTGCCGGTGGTCGGGCAGCTCTTCCGCTACGACGCGCGCCGGCGCGAGAAGACCAACCTGATGATCTTCTTGAAGCCGACCATCGTGCGCAGCGGCGCCGACGGCCGCGAGTTCACCTCGGAGCGCTACCGCTACCTGCAGAGCGAGCAGCAGCGCATCGACCCCGGCCCGCGGGCGTTCTGGAACGACCCGCTGACGCCCGCGCTGCCGCCGGAGGGCAAGATGCCGGGCGAGCCCGGCGGTTCGACCCCGGGGCCGCCGTCGCCGCCGCCGCCGATCATGCCGTGGACGCAGCCGGCGCCGGAGCCGCCGTTCCGGCGGCCGGACGACCCGCCGAAGTAGCGACGCGAGCGAGCGACGCGGTGGCTGCGCGCGAGTCAGCGTCCCCGGGCATCCCCTACGCGTTCGCGCGCGCGCACGGCGTGCTCGCATCCGGCGAGGAGGCGGGCGCGATCGTCGTGCTGCTGCGCCCGGACGCGACGGCCGAGGGCATCGCCGAACTGCGGCGCGTGCTGAAGCGGCCGGTGCGCACGCGCGCGGTGGACGCCGAGCGCTTCGCGCTGGAACTCGCGCGCGCCTACGATCCCGGCACCGCGCCGTCGGCGGCGCTCGCGGTCGATGCTGCGCGCGACGCCGACCTCGCGCGCCTACTGCAGGAGCTGCCGCCGGCCGAGGACCTGCTCGACGGCGGCGACGCGCAGGCGCCGGTGATCCGCATGATCAACGCGCTGCTGCTGCAGGCGGTGCGCGAGCGCGCGTCCGACCTCCACTTCGAGCCCTACGACGCGCGCGCGGTCGTGCGTTTCCGCGTCGACGGCGTGCTGTCCGACGTGCTCGAGCCGCCGCGCGCGCTGCACGCGGCGATCGTCTCGCGCCTCAAGATCATGGCGAACCTCGACATCGCCGAGAAGCGGCTGCCGCAGGACGGGCGCATCGCGCTGAAGCTCGGCGACCGGGCGGTCGACGTGCGCGTCTCGACGCTGCCGACCGGGCCGGGCGAGCGCGTCGTGCTGCGTCTCCTCGACCAGGACGCGGCGCGCCTCGACCTCGCGTCGCTCGGCATGGCCGGCGACACGCTCGCCTCCGTCGACCGGATGATCCGCGAGCCGCACGGCATCCTCCTCGTCACCGGGCCGACCGGCTCGGGCAAGACGACGACGCTCTACGCCGCGCTCTCGCGCCTGCCGCGCGGCGCGGTCAACATGATGACGGTCGAGGATCCGATCGAGTACGCGCTCGACGGCGTCGCGCAGACGCAGGTCAACGCGCGCGTGGACCTCACGTTCGCGCGCGCGCTCCGGGCGATCCTGCGGCAGGACCCCGACGTCGTGATGATCGGCGAGATCCGCGACCTCGAGACCGCGCAGATCGCGGTCCAGGCGTCGCTGACCGGCCACCTCGTGCTCGCGACGCTGCACACGAACGACGCGGCGAGCGCGGTGACGCGGCTCGCCGACATGGGCGTCGAGCCCTACCTGCTGTCGTCGTCGCTCGTAGGCGTGCTCGCGCAGCGGCTCGTGCGCACGCTGTGCCCGGAATGCCGGCGCGCGGCGCCGCCGACCGACTCGGAGCGCGCGACGCTCGCGACGCTGGGTGTCGCCGCAACTGCGGTGCTGCACCACGCGGTCGGCTGCGCGGCGTGCAAGGGCACCGGCTACCGCGGCCGCACCGGCATCTACGAGCTGATCGAGATCGACGAGACGATGCGCCGGCTCATCCACGATGGCGCGGGCGAGCCGGCGTTGCGCGAAGCGGCGCGGAGACGGCAACAGAAGAGCCTGCGGGCGGACGGTGGGCGCTGGCTCGCCGAAGGAACGACCTCGCTCGCCGAACTCGTGCGCGTCACGCGCGACGATTGATGGGCGCCCGGCCGGCATTCCGCTGGGAGGCGGTCGATGCGGCCGGACGCGCCCGGCGCGGCGTCGGCGAGGCGGAGAACGCCCGCAGCCTGCGCGACCGGCTCCGCGCCGAGGGCCTCACGCCGACCGCCGTCGAGCCCGCCGCTGCCGCTGGCTCCACGTCGATTCGCCTGTCGTCGCGCGAGGTGGCGCTCGCGACGCGCCAGCTCGCGACCCTCACGCAGGCCGGCATGACGCTCGACGGCGCGATCGGCGCGGCGGCGGCGCAGGCCGACGATCCACGAACCGCGTCGCTCCTGACCGCGCTGCGCTCGCAGGTCGCCGGCGGCGAGTCGCTCCCGGTGGCGCTCGGCCGCTATCCGCGAACCTTCGGAACGCTCTACCGAGGACTCATCGGCGCCGCGAGCGAGAGCGGCCGTCTCGCCGAGGTTCTGGGGCGCCTCGCCGACTACCTCGAAGCGCGCATCGCCCTGCGCGAGCGCTTCACCACCGCGCTCATCTATCCGGTGCTGGTCGCGATCGTGGCGCTCGCGGTCATCGCGGTGCTGCTCGTCTACGTCGTGCCGCAGGTCGTGTCGGTCTACCAGCAGAGCCGCCAGGCGCTGCCCTGGCTCACGCAGGCACTGATCGCCGTCTCCGCGTTCTTCCGGGCGACCGCGTGGCTGTGGATCGGATTCGCCGCAATGGCCGCGATCGCGTTCACGCTCGCGATGCGCCGGGACGCGTTTCGCGCATCGGTCCACCGGAGCCTCCTCGCGACGCCGGGCGTCGGCCGGCTCGCCCGCAGCCTCGACACCGCGCGCTTCGCCTCCACGCTCGCGATCCTCGTCGCGAGCGGGACGCCGCTCCTGCGCGCGCTCGACGCCGCGACCGGCGTCATCCGCCTGCGGCCGATCGCCGACGCCGCCCGCAGCGCCGCGGCGGGCGTGCGCGAGGGGATGCCGCTCGCGCGCGCGCTCGCGGCGACGCGCGAGTTCCCGCCGGTCCTCGTGCATCTCACCGCGAGCGGCGAGGGTGGCGGCCGCCTCGCCGCGATGCTCGAGCGCGCGGCGGCCGATCTCGAACGCGAGGCCGAGCGCCGGCTCGCGTGGATCGCGGCGCTGGTGCAGCCGCTGATGATCGTCGTGATGGGCGCGATCGTGCTCGTGCTCGTGCTCGCGATCATGCTGCCGATCGTGTCGATGAACCAGCTGATCCGGTGACGCGCCTCGCCAACGTCGGGAGGTCCTTTGGCGTCGCCGCGGCAGGAGTCGCGACCGTCGGGCTGCGCACGGCCCGTGAGGCGGCAGGGAGGCAAAGATGAATCTGCGACGGCGCATCGCGCTCGCGGGGCTGGTGTGGGCGGCATTCGTCGCGCCGTTCGCCCCGGCATCGGCGCAGTCCCTGCCCGAACGGTTCGATCCGAAGCGCGATCCGGCCGCCGACCTCGCCGCCGCGCTCGCCCGGGCGAAGTCGGAGGGCAAGCGCGTGATCGTCGACGTCGGCGGCGAGTGGTGCGTCTGGTGTCACATCCTCGATCGCTTCTTCGCCTCGCATCCCGATCTCGATGCGCTGCGCGCGTCGCGATTCGTCTGGCTCAAGGTGAACTTCTCGAAGGAGAACGACAACCGGGCGTTCCTCGCGCGCTGGCCGAAGGTCGCGGGCTACCCGCACCTGTTCGTGCTCGACGCGGACGGAACGCTCCTCCACTCGCAGGACACCGGCGCGCTGGAGGAGGGGAAGTCGTACAGCGTCGCGAGGATGCGGGCGTTTCTCGAGCGGTGGTAGCCGATCGGTGAATCGCGGCGACGTGACGGTTCGGAACGATTCGTGATGGTGTCGGACCTGAGCCCGGCCGGCAACCCGGTTCGCGGACCGCCGAACCGGTCGACAGAGAACTCTGCGGCGCGCCGCGGTATTGCCTGAAGCGTAGTGTCCCCGACTATCCGGGTGCGGCGAGCCCGAGCTTGCCCGGGCAGAGCACTCCTTCGGGATCGATGCCGCGCTTGACGCGCCGGAGCAACTCCATGCCGCCCGGGCCGAACTGCCGCGCCATGTACGGCGCGAGACGCATGCCGACGCCGTGGTGATCGTTGATGACCGCGCCGGACCGAAGCGCTGCGTCGGTCGCCGCGGCGACGACGCGATCGTGCAGGTCCAGCGCCTCTCCCAGGTCGTCGGGGCCGCGCGGAACGATGAAGCGCGGATAGATCATCGAACCCCAGTCGTACCAATGCGACAGGTGCGTGCGTACCGTCATGGCCCACGCCGGGTCGATCGATTCGATCATGGCACGCGTGACGTTGCGATAGACGGCCTCGATGTGCGCGAAATCGGCCACGACGTCCATCGTGCACCAGATCTGCGGCAGGGTCGGCGCGTACGGCGGATGGTAGAAAACGTAGCGCTTGTTCCACCACGTCTCGCCGACGCGAGCGGGGAGCGCGCTCCCGCCGTGCCCGAGGCAGATCGTGTTGCACGCGGCCATTTCGGCGTCGACGACCGCGGGATGGTCGCCGTCGAACATCAGCACCATCGTTTCACGGTCGAGGCCCGCCTCGACCGCGCGCTCGAGGCTGTGCGTCGCCGCGTCCAGGTCGTAGAGCCGCATCACCGCCGGCTTGAGCCCGGAGATCATGATCTGCCGACCCGCCGCGATGCCCGCGCCGATGCCATCGAATCGATAGGCGGCGAATCGGCGAACGGCAGGGACCGGCCGGAGTCTGACGGTCACCGCCGTCACGACACCGAGCGTGCCCTCGCTGCCGACGAAGAGCTGTGCGAGCTCCGGTCCGACGCCGTGACGCGGCACCGCCGGAAGCTGAACGACGTCGCCGCCCGGCAGGACGACCTCCAGCGACAGCACGTGATCCTGAATCGTGCCGTATCGGGTCGACAGGACGCCCGAGCCTCGCGCGGCCACCGAGCCGCCGACGCTCGCCCACTCCGCGGAAGCCGGGTAGTGGGTGAACGACAGGCCCTCCGCGTTCAGCCGTTTCTCGAACTCGCTGACGATCGCGCCGCACTCGACCACGCAGGTGAGCGAGACGCGGTCGACCTGACGCACGCGCGCCATGCGGCGCAGGTCGAGGAGGATCCCTCCCGACGTCGCATTCGCCGCTCCCTGCACGCCCGAGAGTCCGCCTGCCGGTGTCACGGCGACTCCCAGGTGCGACGCGAGTCGCAGGATCGCGGACACTTCGTCGGTCGTCGCCGGCGAGACCGCGACATCCTGTCGCGCGAGCGGGTCGCCGTGGTGCGCGTGAATCGCGGTGAGCCAGCTCATGTCGCCGGGGAACCGCTGCCGGGCTTCGGCGCCGCGAACGACATGCGCGGCGCCGACGATTCGCTCCAGCCCGGCGCTCAACTCGCGAAGCGTGGCGTCGTCGAGCGGTTGACCCGGCCTGCGGCAGGTGCCGCCCGTGCTCATGCGGTGCCCCCCATCGTCTTGCCGGAGGTCCAGTCGACGTTGCGCATCGTGACTTTCACCTTCTCGAGCTCGTGTACCGCGTCGATCAGGTGGTTCGCGAAGCGGTTGAACGCGATCTCGCCCTTGTAGGCGGCAGCGCGGTGCGGGTTGCCCATGACGCCGGTTTCGGTGAACTCGCCGTGTTCGAACGGCATGTCGAAGTAGCGGTAGCCCTGGAATTCGATGTCGGGCATGCCGTCCTTCTTCGTCCACGCGCGTCCCAGCCACTCCGGCGCATGCGCGCGCGACTTCTGTGCACGTTCCATTCGCACGAGCGCCGGGTTGTGGCACAGGCACTGCGACGTCTCCAGCTCGCCGGCGTGCCAGCCGGGCGTCTCCTCGACGCTCCCCTCGAGCACGTCTTGCAGCATGCCGAGGTAGCGCTCCGCGTAGGGCTTGTAGTAGACGATCAACGCTCCCGTCTCGTTGCGGAGCTTGCGCAGCACCGGGTCGATCACCTTGATGTTCGATCCGTGGCCGTTGACGAAGACCAGCCGGCGAAACCCGTGGTGGATCAGCGAGCGGCCGATGTCGTAGATCAGGTTGAGGTAGGTTTCGACCCGCAGCGTGATCGTGCCGGTCCCCTCGCCGGGCCCTTTGAGGTGCTGCGGGCTGTAGCCCATCCAGAGGGTCGGCGTGTAGAGAATGCCGGCCCTGCGGCCCGCCCGGCGCGCGACCTCGTCCGAGGTGATGCTGTCGCAGAACAACGGAAGGTGCGCGCCGTGCTGTTCGAGCGAAGCCTTCGGAATGAGGATCGTGTCGCTGTGCCGGAGGTATTCCCTGACGTCGGTCGCACACAGATCGCCGAGGCACCAGGAAGGGAAGCCGAGGTCGAGCGTCTTGCGCCTTGGCGCATGCGCCTCGTCCTGATGACTCGGCTTCACGTGCGCCGCGGGCCCGCTCGCCTCGCTCCAGGGCTCGACGCCCTCGCGGGTTGCCGTCGCGGGTCGAACCAGGCCCGCTGCTTGCGCGGGTGGAGTTGCAGCGATCGTGCGGCGCTTCGCCATCGGTGATCTCCTTCAGGTTGCTTTCGAAAACAGGTCGCACGCCGTCTCATGGACGGCGTGCACGAAGACATCGTCGTTCACGTGTGCATCGACCTCGCGCAGTTCGACACGAGGATCGAGTCGCTCGATGAGCGTGCGGCGGAACCGTTCGTCGATGGCCGGCGCCCAGAAGGGGCCCGGGCGGCCATCGGGGCCCCGTTCGCAGTTCGGAATCGACAGCCCGCGCGTGGGCACCAGGATCGCGACCCGCCCGCGCGCCGCGCCGAGCTTCGAGGCGATCTGGCGCGCCGCCTCGAGCTGCTCGTCCTCGGTCGCGCGGACCAGCGTGAACTCGGGGTTGTGGTAGTAGGTCGGCCGGCCGTGCCACCGAGCCGGCAGCGTGTCGCGCGGCCCGCACACGAGGAAGTCGACGCAGGCCGGCACGACAAGCTGCGGAATGCCCCGACGGCCGGCCGCCTCGAGCCGGCCGGGACCGGCGTCGTGGAAGCCCCCCGCGATGTGACCGATGATTTCGCTCAGCGTGTAGTCGAGGACGCCGTCCAGGTCGCCCCGGTCCACGTGCTGCTCGAGTGCGGCTCCGCCGACGCCGTTCGCGTGGAAGATGACGAGGTCACCGCAACGCTCCTCGAGCGACTGGCGCATCCGCATCAGCGGCGACGTCGTGTTGCCCAGCATCGTGGCGCCGATCTGCCGGCGCCGCGGTTCGCGGTCGCGCTGCGCGAGTCCGAGCTCGTAGGCTGTCGCGGCCCCGGCCGTGCCGGCAGCGGCGGTGTCGAATACGCTGCGCGCGATGCGGTTGAGGCCGAGGATATCGACCACCGAGTGCATGACCGCGATGTCGGAGGTCCCGACGAACGGCCCGAACGTGCGTTGACCGGACGCGATCGGCGAAACGATGGTCTTGGGCATGCCGAGCGGGAGTTCCTGCATCACTGCCGCCGCGAGGACGGCGCCTTCGGCGCCGCCCAGCGCGAGGGCCCCGTGAATCCGGTTCTCGCCGCAGAGCCGCCGGGCGACGGCGCGGGCGCCCGTCCTCATCCCGTCGACGGCCTTTCCGCGGGTGCCGGCGATCCGCAACGCCTCGAGCGTCGTGCCTCCCTCGCGCGCGACTTCCTGTCGCGGGATGTCGCACGCGATGGCATCCGCTTCGCCGAGGATGCCGACGTCCATCACCAGTGCGTCGCACCCGTGCGCGCGCAGGCGGTCCGCGAGATAGGCCGACTCGCGCCCTTTCGTGTCCATCGTGCCGACCACGAGCACTGTCGCCATCGTCACCCGCCGAAGAGACGCCGGGGCAATGCGGTCGACAGCGCCGGGAACAACCAGACGGCGCCGATCGCAAGAACCTGCAGGGCGACGAACGGCACGATGCCACGGTAGATCTCGCCGGTCGACACCGAGGGAGGCGCCACGCTGCGCAGATAGAACAGCGAGAAGCCGAACGGAGGAGTGAGGAAGCTCGTCTGCAGGTTGAGCGCGACGAGCACCCCGAGCCACAGCGGATCGGCCCCCAGCGTGATCAGCGCGGGGCCCGCGATCGGGATCACGATGAAGATGATCTCGAACGGGTCGAGGAAGCAGCCCAGCACGAACACCAGCACCATCACGGCCGCGAGCGCCGCGTGCATGCCGCCGGGGAGTCCCGTCAGCGCGCGTTCCACGAAGACGTCGCCACCCAGCCCACGGAACACCAGGATGAAGAACGACGCGCCGAACAGCAGGACGAACGCCATCGACGACAGCTTGGCGGTGGTGCTCGCCACTTCCGCCAGCGTGTTCACGTCGAGTCGCGATCGCAGGCGGGCGAGGGCCATGGCGCCCACCGCGCCGACGGCCGCCGACTCGGTGGGCGTGGCGATGCCGCCGAGGATGGACCCGAGGACCACGACGACCAGCGCGAGCGCCGGAACCAGCGCGAGCGCGGCGCGCCGGAGCAGTCCTTCGTCGCCGGAGGCGGCCTCCGGCATCGGCGGCACCCGCTCGGGCTTCCAGATTCCGACGATGACGATCCAGAGCGTGTAGAACGCCGCCAGCATGAGCCCGGGCAGCAGCGCGCCGAAGAAGAGATCGCCCACGGAGACCGGGTCCGGCGCGAGGTTGCCCCGGGCGAGTTGCGCCTGGCTGTTGGCGACCTGGAGCATGTCGCCCATGAAGATCAGCACCGTCGACGGCGGAATGATCTGGGCGAGCGTCGCCGACGCGCAGATCGTGCCGGTGGCGAGGCGCGGGTCGTATCCGATCCGGAGCATCAGCGGCAGGCTGATGAGGCCCATCGTCACGACGGCGGCGCCGACGATGCCGGTCGATGCGGCGAAGACCGCGCCGACGGCAACCACCGAGATCGCCACGCCGCCGCGAACGCGACCGAACAGGCGCCCGGCGGTCTCGAGCAGGTCCTCCGCGATGCCCGAGCGCTCGAGGACCGTTCCCATGAAGATGAACAGCGGAACGGCGACCAGCACTTCGTTCTGCATGATGCTGAAGTAGCGCGCCGGCATCGTGGCGAGAAGACGGAGGTCGAACACGTCCAGCAGGGACCCGATGCCTGCGAAGATCGCCGCCACGGCGGCCAGCGTGAACGCGACGCCGAAGCCCAGGGTCATCGCCGCGAGCATGGCCATGAGCAGGGCGATGCTCAGCGCCTCGCCGAGCCCGATCATCGGTCATCCCCGGCGCGAAGCGCATTCCACGAGCGCATGGCGAGCGCGAGGCCCTGGACCAGCAGCAACGTGGACATGACGATGATCATGGCCTTGAGCAGATAGAGCGCGGGCATGCCGTCGGGCATGGCCGAGCGCTCGGCGGTCGCCCATGAGCTCGCGAGCCACGGCCAGGCGAGCCACGCGTTGAGCACCGCCCACGGGGCGACCATCAGCACGGCGCCCGCCAGGTCCACGCGGGCCTTGCCGCGTCTCGACAGGCGCGCGTAGAAGATGTCGACGCGAACATGCTTGTCGTGCTTGAGCGCATAGCCGGCGCAGCCCGTGAAGACGATGGCGTTCAGCCAGACGTAGAGTTCCTGCATCCAGATGAATCCGGTGTCGAACACGTAGCGCAGCACGACGACGGCGAAACAGACCAGCACGCAGGCGAGCGTGAGCCACGACAGCGCCCGGCCCGCCGATTCGCCGAAGCGCTCGAGCGCTTCGGCGAACCCGCGGGGGCCGACGCCGTCCCGGGCTGGCGCTGCGGCCATCAGAGGCGCCGCATCTGCCACACGGCGCCGGGCATGAGCAGGCCGCGGTGCAGGACCTTCTTCTGGAACGACGCGTAGGATTCCTGGATCTTCTTCGACATCGGGTCGTCGGCGACGGCCGCCGGGATGATCTCGATGGCGGCCTTCTGCATCGCGCGCAGGATGTCGTCCGGGAACGTCCTGAGCTGGACGCCGTTCTTGGAGGTCAACTGCTCGAGCGCATCGGGATCGTTCGCCAGCACCTCGGATTCCGAGTGCAGCAGTTCGGCATGCGCGGCGAGCGTGATCAGCGTCTGGTCGGCGGGAGAGAAGCTCTCCCACACCTTCTTGTTGAACATGAGCTCCAGCGTGTGCCCGGGCTCGTGGAATCCCGGGCTGTAGTAGTACTTCGCCACCTTGTAGAGTCCGTAGCCCATGTCGAACCAGGGTGTCGCGAGCTCCGCCGCATCGAGCGCGCCCGACTGGAGCGCCGGAAAGACTTCGCCCAGCGGCATCAGGACCGGCGTCGCGCCGAGCGCCTTCATGATCTCGCCGCCGAATCCGGGGTAGCGAACCTTCAGACCCTTCATGTCGGCGAGGCCCCGAACCTCTTTCCTGTACCAGCCGCCCATCTGGGCGCCGGTCTGGCTCAACGGCAGCGACTTGAGTCCGTACCCGGCGTTCAATTCGTCCCAGAGCTTCTGTCCGCCGCCCCAGTTGAGCCACGCGAAATGCTCCATCGGCAGCATGCCGAACGGCACCGTGGAGAAGAAGTTGTAGCCCTTCGACTTTCCGGTCCAGTAGTAACCCGTCGAGTTGGCGCAGTCGACGGCGCCCGACGCGACGGCGTCGAACATGCCGAGGACGGGCACGAGTTCGTTCGCACCGTAGATGCGGAACGTGATGCGGCCGTCGGTCGATTTGGACACGTTCTGGACGAAGCGTTCGATCGCGGTTCCGTTGCCGGGCGAGTGGCGTGGCCACCCGAGCACCATCTTGAGTTCGCGCTTGCCCTGCGCGATCGCCGGAGCCGCGCAGGCCATCGCGCCCAACGCGGTTCCCGATTTCAGCCACTCGCGCCTGCCGTAGTTCATCGCATTCCTCCTCGTTGTCGTGGCGGACCGCGACGACGGTCCGCGTTCGTGCTCCGTTGGTTGGTCGGGGCGCCCTGGGACGCGACGAACGCGGTCCAGTAGCCGCCTGCGGTGCGCAGATGGGCTTCGACCGCCTTGCGCGCGTCCGACGCGCGGCCGGACGCGACCGCGTCCCGGATTCGCTGGTGATCCCGGATCGATCGGCGGCAGACCTTCGGATCGGCGAAGACCATCTCTCGCAGGTTGCGCGTCGCGAGGTAGCACGAATTCGCGGCGCGCAGCAGGAACTGGTTGTGCGTGGCTGCGACGAGCGCCAGGTGGAAGTCGGCGCTGGGCTGGGCAATCGACTGTCCGAGCCGGAAGCGGTCGCGGCAGTCCGCCATGCAGGCGTCCATTCGCGCGATGTCCTCCGGCGTGCGGCGCGCACAGGCGAGGACCGCTGCGTGAGATTCGAGGATCGTGCGGAACTCGTTCAGTTGGTCCGCTTCCAGTCCTTCGACGGGCAGGCCGAGGTCGGCCTTCAGCACGACCGCGTCAACGCTCGCGACGCTCGACTCCGCGCAGAGGTAGATGCCCGATCGCGGCCGGCGCTCGACGACGCGCATCGCCTCGAGCGCGGCCAGCGTCTCGCGCACCATCGCCCGCGTCACGCCGCAGCGCTCGGCGAGCAGTCGTTCGGAAGGCAGCCGTTCCCCCGGTTCGAGTTGCCGTTCGCGTATGTACGCCAACACCTGAACGGCTGGGGAGGCCGGTCCGTCCGTGGGAGTGCCGGGCAACGCCGGAGGGGGGTGCCGGGAGGGCGTCGAGCGAGAAGGATTCATCTGGTACTACCAAACTGGTAGTGCCAATTTAGGTGGACGGAGCACGGCGATCCTTGACATGCATCAAGCCGCCACCCGGCGCGCCGGTCGCCCGGTCCGGTGTGATGCCGCGGGCGGGCGTTGCACGGTTCGTCGTGAAGCCCGCGAACGGGTGCGGGACATCAAGTGAATGGACGCGGGTCGGGACCGTTCGTGGGGGCGATGCGCCGGCGTCAATGCCCCGCCGTCGCCAGGGGGCGGCAACTCGACGATGGTCGCGGGGGGCAACCATAACGAAACCACTTTGGTCCTACCGCGGTCGCCATGCCCACGACGCTCACCCTCAAGAACGTCCCCGACGAGGTCTACGCGCGGTTGAAGCGCTCCGCGGAGGCGCACCGGCGCAGCATGAACAGCGAGGCGATCGTTTGTCTGGAGACCGCGCTGTCGGTGCGAAGGACAACTCCCGCCGAACGCATCGTCCGAGCGCGAGAACTTCGTGCCGCATCGCCGGCCGGGAAGTTCCCGGCACGGGAGATCGATGCGAGCAAGCGCGAGGGCCGCAGGTGATCGTCGTGGACGCGAACGTGGTGGCGTACCTCTATCTCCCGAGCGAACACAGCGCGCGGGCCGAGGCGTTGCTCGAACGGGATCCGGACTGGGCGGCGCCCGTGCCGTGGCGAAGCGAGTTCCGCAACATCCTCGCGGAATACCTGCGGCGCGAGGCGATTTCTTTCGAGCAGGCGGTGAGCCTGCAACGTGAGGCCGAGGACCTGCTTGCCGGGGCGGAGTTCGACGTCGAATCCCGTGCCGTGCTGGAACTCGTGCGCGAAAGCGGATGCTCGGCCTGCGACTGCGAGTTCGTCGCGCTCGCGAAGCACCTGCGCGTCAGACTCGTGACCATGGACACGAAGGTCCTGAAGGCGTTTCCAGAGGTCGCCTGGGCGCTGGCCGCGCTCTGACCCCTCGCGCGCATGCCGCGCGTCGACGGCGTGCGACCGGGCATCCCCGGCGCGCGCGATGCGCGCATGGGGGGCGTTCGGTCAGGGCTCGAGATCCATCTCGAGGCGCACGTAGTCGCCGCGGTAGGTGATCTCCGCGAGGTAGATCACGGTGCCCGACACGTCGACGCAGACCCGCCGGACCTCGGCGACCGGGGTGTTGACCGGCACGCCGATCAGGCGGGCGACGTCGACGTCGGCGGCGCCGATGGCGAGCGTCTGCCACGCGCGCGCGATGCGCAGGCCCGGCAGGTCGAGCAGCACCGGAATCACCGTGTGCCGCCGGAAGCGCGCGGCCGCGCGCCGGAACACGCGTTCGTCGAGGTAGATCGCGATCGCGCAGTACGCCTCGCCGTCCCGCGAGTGCACCCGCCGCAGGTAACGGTACCGGGGCGCGGGCGCGCCCTCGCCCGGCAGGAGCCGCGGCATCGCCGAAGCCTCGTCGACCAGCGTGAGCTTCGGCTCGTCGTTGCGGTAGAGGTCGGCGAGGGCCGCGAGCGTGGTGCCGAGCCGGAGTTGCCCGCGCTTCGCCGTGCTGCCGGTGACGAACGTGCCGCGGCCGCGCTCCGCGCGGACCAATCCCTCCCGCGCCAGGAGCGCGATCGCCTGGCGCGCGGTGACCCGCGCGACGCCGAACTCGTCGACCAGCGCGTCGAGCGTCGGGAGCTGCGTCCCGGGCAGCCACTCGCCCCGTTCGATGCGGCCGCGCAGGAGCGTCGAGAGCTGGGCGTACCGGGGCACCGGGCTGTCGGCGAACAACCGGTCGCCTTGGCGGGCGCGTCCCTTTCGCATATAGTTCCAACTATAGTCCCTTTCGCCGGCGGCGTCGCGGCGCCCCGACCCTTTCCCGCCCGATGCTCCGCAACGTCCTGCTCGCCGCGTCACCCTGGGTGCTCGTCGTGGCGCTGTGGTACGCGGTCGCGTGGTCGGGATTCATCAATCCCGCGCTCCTGCCGACGCCGCACCAGGTCGCGGCGAAGGGCTGGGAACTGCTGACCACCCAGCGCCTGCCGATCGACATCCTGATGTCGACGCAGCGCGTGGCGATCGGCGTTGCGCTCGGCATCGCTCTCGCCGTTCCGGTCGGCTTCCTGCTCGGGTGGTACCGGGACGTGCGGCGCTTCCTCGATCCGCTGCTCAACTTCTTCCGCGCGCTGCCGCCGATCGCGCTGATCCCGCTCGTGATCGTCTACTTCGGCATCGGGGAGCCCGCGAAGATCGTGATCCTGTTCTACGCGTCGTTCTTCGCCGGCGTGATCGTGATGTACGAGGGAATCGCGCAGATCAGCCCGATCTACGTCCGCGTGGCGCGCACGCTCGGCGCGACCGACAGCGAGATCTTCCGCCGGGTGATCGTCCCGCTGACCGTGCCCCACATGCTGACCGCCCTGCGCGTGGCGCTCGGCGTCGCGTGGGCGACGCTGGTCGCCTCCGAACTCATCGCCGCGCAGCAGGGGCTGGGCGCGTTGATCCAGAACGCCTCGTCGTTCTTCCAGCTCGACATCATCTACGTCGGGATCATCTGCATCGGTCTGATCGCGCTCGCGATGGACCTCGTCCTGCGCGCGATCACGCGCCGTCTGGTCGCCTGGCAGGAGCGCATCGCGTGAGCGTCCCCGCTCCGGCCCCCGCGCGCATCACCTTCGACCGCGTCTCGGTCGAGTTTCCCTCGAAGGCCGGGCCGATGCGCGTCGTCGACGACGTGAGCTACCAGATCCACGACCGCGAGTTCGTGTCGGTGATCGGCCCGTCGGGCTGCGGCAAGACCACGATGCTCAACATGGTCGCCGGGTTCATGCAGCCGACGAGCGGCCGGGTGCTCCTGGACGGCGCGCCCGTTCCCGGCCCGGGACCCGACCGCGGCGTGATGTTCCAGGAATACGGCGTGTTCCCCTGGCTCACGGTGCGCGAGAACATCGCGTTCGGGCTGCGGCTCGCCGCGAACCGGGCCGCGGCCGCCGAACGCGACGAGATCGTGGCGCGCTACATGCGGCTGATGGGCCTCGAGGAATTCGCGGACGCCTGGCCCCGCATGCTGTCGGGCGGGATGCGGCAGCGCCTCGCGCTCGCGCGGGCCTACGCGATCCGCCCGCAGTTCCTGCTGATGGACGAGCCCTTCGGAGCGCTCGACGCGCAGACGCGCAACGCGATGCAGGACCTGCTGCTCGAGGTGCTCGCCGCCGAAGGCAAGACCGTGATGTTGATCACGCACTCGGTCGAGGAGGCCGTCTACCTGTCGAACCGCGTCGTCGTGATGAGCGCGCGGCCGACCCGCATCCGCGAGATCGTCGAGGTGCCGTTCGGCTATCCGCGCGACGAATCGCTGCACGAAACGGCCGCGTTCGGCGAGCTGCGCTCGCACCTGCGCGAGCTGGTGATGAAGGAGTACGCCGCGCAGGCGCGGCAAGCGGTCCGACCGTCCGACTAGGAGGAGAGCATGAAGATCGATCGTCGTGGATTCATCAAGGCCGGCGCCGCCGCCGGCGCCCTCGCGCTCGGCGCGCCCGCCATCGCGCAATCGCGCGCGAAGATCAAGCTGGGTTACCTGCACACGCTCGCGGTCGACGGTCAGATCTGGACCGGCATCGACCGTGGCGCGTTCGCGAAGCACAACGTCGAGTTCGAGCCGGTCCAGTTCACCACCGGACTGGAGCTCTTCCAGGCGATGATCGGCGGCAGCATCGAGATGCTCGCGACCGGCGCGGTGATCTCGAACTTCCCGGCGCGGGGGCAGGGGAAGATGTTCCTCGTCAACAACGTCGAGTTCGCCACCGCGCAACTCTGGGTGCGCGAGGACATGGGGATCCGCTCCTTCGCCGACCTCAAGGGCAAGAAGATCTCGACCACGACCGGCACCACCGCGCACGTGTTCCTCGACACGGCGCTTCGTGCGAACGGCATCGGTCCGGGCGACGTCGAACTCGTCAACCAGCGGATGAGCGAGGCGGTCACGTCGTTCATCTCCGGCGCGGTCCCGGCGGTCGCGCTGTGGGTGCCGTTCAACATCACGGTGAAGCAGAAGGTGCCCGGCGCGAGGATGCTGGTCGACGCGTCGAAGTACTACCCGCAGGCGGCGATCGTCGGCGGGTGGGCCACGACCGCCGACTTCCACGGCAAGAGCCGCGAGGTGCTGGTGCGCATCGTCAAGGCCTGGGCCGAGGGCAACGAGTTCCTGACCGGCAGGACCGACGAGGCGCTGGACGTGCTGCAGAAGAAGCGCTACCCGCAGGTGCCGCTCGCCGAGCTCAAGGAGCAGTACAAGGCGGAGAAGGCGTTCCCGGCGGCGGAATGGCGCAAGCTCTACGCCGACGGCACGGTGACCAAGTGGCTGCAGCTGGTGACCGACTTCTTCGTCGCCACCGGCAACATCCACAACCCGGTGCCGGCGTCGCAGTATTTCGACCCGTCGATCTACCTCGACGCGACCAAGGCGTAGGCATGAAAATGGGCCACCAAGGCACCAAGACACCAAGGAGGACCGTCCTTTCTTGGTGACTTGGTGTCTTGGTGGTCATTCCGGCTTTCGCATGCGGCAGGCAACGCGGACTGCCGGGGCATAATCCATGCCGGCAGACTTCTACGACTACATCATCGTCGGCGCCGGTTCGGCGGGCTGCGTGCTCGCCAACCGGCTGTCGGCGGATCCGCGGTGCCGCGTGCTGCTGCTCGAGGCGGGCGGGCGCGACCGGAATTTCTGGCTCCGGCTGCCGGTCGGCTACTTCCGCACGATCTACGACGAGCGTTTCTCCCGGCTGTTCCCGACCGAGCCGTCGGAGGGCACGGCCGGGCGCGCCATCGTCTGGCCGCGCGGGCGCGTGCTGGGCGGCTCCAGCTAGTTCAACGGCCTGATCTTCATCCGCGGCCAG